>NZ_JAAAFU010000011.1:0-385694 GCF_019352905.1 Pseudomonas sp. Xaverov 83
AACGCAGGCTTTGGAGCGTGGGTAACCCGGCAGGACGCCGGGTTAGCCGCGCTGGGCCATGGATGGCCCAGCGCGGCGGCCCACGGTCCAAAGCCGGAGTGAGGGCACACCGAGCATTAGCGAGGTGCCGAGTGGTGGGGCAAGAGCGTTTTGCTTACTTTTGCGCTGTTCAAAAGTGAGCCGCTGTAAGAGCGGAACCAATAGCGGCCATAACCGAAGAAACGGATATGTACCCCCAACCCCCTAAACCCCCCAACCACCCTCAAACAAACATTTTGGTTATTAATAAATAGCTTCTTATTCCTTAACGAATATATACCCCGTGCCTATACTGACCCACAACGTTAAACGCTGCAGGAGGGCACACCCATGCACAGCGAGTCGATTCGTTATCTGATCGTGCCGGGCTGGCAAGGATCGCCAGAAGATCATTGGCAAAGTCATTGGCAGAACAGCCTGCCCAACAGCGCACGCGTGGAGCAAGCCGACTGGCTGACCCCGCGCCGCGAAGACTGGGTGGCCGCACTGGCCGAAGCCATCGCCGCCGACAGCACCCCGGTGATTCTGATTGCCCATAGCCTGGGCTGCATCACCGTCGCCCATTGGGCCGCCACCGCACCGGTGCAGTTCCTACGTCAGGTACGCGGCGCCTTGCTGGTGGCCCCGGCCGATGTCGAACGCCCTGCCTGCGCTCCCGCCCTGCGTAACTTCGCGCCAATCCCCAATCATCTGCTGCCGTTCCCAAGCCAGGTCGTCAGCTCCGACAACGACAGCGCCGTAAGCGCCACCCGCGCCCTGGAACTGGCGCGTAACTGGGGCGCCGAAGCGGGAATTCTCGCGGGGGCCGGGCATATCAATGTGAAGTCCGGCCATCAACGCTGGGAACAGGGTTTCGCCTACCTCTATCGCCTGCAAAATCGCCTGGAACATCACTCCCGGCGCCGTGCATAAAATTTTTTAAACGCCCCTTCCCCTTCGTGGATGGGGCGGGAGTCTGCCATGAGCCTGCATGAAACCTTCGGTCAGCCCCTGCTGACCTTCCCCGACGCCGAAAAAAGCCCCCTGAGCATTCGTGCCAAGGCCCTTGTGTTTGTCGACCCGCGTTCGCGGCAACTGCGCGAAGACCTCGAAAATCTCGCCCCCCGTGCCTTGCCCGTGTTGATCCGCGGCGAAACCGGCAGCGGCAAGGAATTGCTCGCGCGGCATATCCACCGTGGCAGCGACCGCACCGGCTTGTTTGTCTCGGTCAATTGCGGCGCCATCAGCCCGACTTATGCCGACGCCGAACTGTTCGGCTACGCCGCAGGCAGCCACAGCGGCGCAGCCAGTAGCCGCGCCGGCTGGTTTGGCTCGGCCAACGGCGGCACGTTGTACCTGGATGAGATCGGCGACCTGCCGTTGCCGATCCAGGTCAAGTTGCTGGCGGCGCTGGAAAACCACGAAGTGACCCGCGTTGGCGCTCATCAGCCAAGTCCGGTGGATGTGCGGCTGGTGGCGGCCACCAGCATCGACCTGGCTCAGGCCGTGGCAGCCGGCAAGTTTCACGAGCGCCTGTTCCATTACCTCAGCGAAGGCCAGTTGGAGTTGCCGGCACTGCGCGAGCGGGTGGGCGATATCCTGTCACTGGCCGAATATTTCCTCGGCATCTACAGCCAGCGCCTCGACCTGCCGGTGCCGCTGATCAGCGACGAAGCCCAACGCGTGCTGGAGCATCACAGCTGGCCGGGGAACACGCGGGAGTTGGAGAACGTGATTCACTTTGCCCTGTTGGTCAGCAGTGGCGACGAGATTTTGCCGGAGCATTTGAACCTGCCGCTGCCGTCGGTGACGCAGATCGAACACCAGGCGCGGCAGATCCTCAGCAGCGGTACCGAGGCCGAACGTGATGCGTTGAGGCGTCTATTGAAAGGGTTGGCGTCTGTATGAACAAAATGGAATATCAAAGTGAATAAAAAGTATTGTTCTGGAATAAAAAACCTCGGTATTGTCCGCTTCACGCCGCGATAGCACTTCGCTGGCACTCAACTACAAAGCGGCCGTCCCAGACGACCCGGATTTTCGATAAGGACACTGCATGAAAAAGGTTCTGTTGTTTACCGCACTGGCGGCTGCCCTGACTGCAAGCTTCGCCCAGGCCAACGAGAAACTGGTGGTAGCCGCTACCCCGATCCCGCACGCCGAGATCCTTGAGCTGGTCAAGCCGACCCTGGCCAAAGAAGGCGTGGACCTGGAAATCAAAGTCTTCACCGACTACGTGCAGCCGAACGTGCAGGTGGCCGAGAAGCGTCTGGACGCCAACTACTTCCAGACCCTGCCGTACCTGGAAAACTTCAACAAGGGTAAAGGCACCAACCTGGTGACCGTGGTCGGTGTGCACGTTGAACCCTTCGGTGGTTACTCGAAAAAGATCAAAAACATCTCTGAGCTGAAAGATGGCGCCACCGTGGCCATCCCGAACGAAGGCAGCAACTCCGGCCGTGCCCTGCTGCTGCTGCAAAAGGCTGGCGTGATCACCCTGAAAGACCCGACCAACGCCCTGGCCACGCCGAAAGACATCGCCAGCAACCCGAAAAACCTTAAATTCAAAGAGCTGGAATCGGCGCTGCTGCCACGGGTTCTGGACCAGGTTGACCTGGACCTGATCAACACTAACTACGCCCTGGAAGCCGGCCTGAACCCGGCCAAGGACGCACTGATCATCGAAGACGCCAAGTCGCCGTACGTGAACTTCCTGGTTGCCCGCCCGGACAACAAGGACAGCGACGCGATCCAGAAGCTGGCCAAAGCCCTGACCAGCCCTGAAGTGAAAGCTTTCATCGAGAAGAAATACAACGGTGCGGTCGTGCCGGCGTTCTGATCGAGCCCCAAAACCTCCTTCAAGGTTTAAACGCCGACGGCTTCTACAGCGTCGGCGTTTTTTATGGCTGGAATGCAATCGAAATGTGGGAGCGTGTCAGCTCAGAGATTCCGGCTATTGATGGCCCTGCGCAACGCCACCAGCCACTTCACCAGCTCCTGCGGATCAATCGGTTTTGCTTTTGTCATCGCTCATTCCCTCGTCTGTTGGTTGGCCGTCAGTCTGGCCAAGCGCTGCCTATCCCTGAAGTGCAGCACCGATAAAAAGACCCTTCCTACTTCCCCGGAAACAGTAGCTGTCATCCGCCGGTACCGCGAATCCGCAGGTTATCTATTTGGGTGATATCAATATGCTATTTCGGTATTTAAATTTTGCTTTTTATACCTTTAAAGTCGGCGCTACTCAGCGTTACCCACGCTGACCCGGACCGCACCAACGCCGCATTACCCCTGCGGCGTCAGGGATTTCAGATGACCTTCGATTACGCATTTATCCTCAGCACGCTGCCAGCGTTTCTCAAGGCCGTGGGCGTGACCTTGCAAGTCGGCCTGATCGCCATCGGCACCTCGTTAGTGGTGGCCCTGATCAACGCTGCGCTGCTGGTATTTCGCACACCCTACGTGTGGCGCCTGGTGGCGCTGTACGTCGAGCTGGCGCGCAACACACCGCTGCTGATCCAACTGTTTTTCGTCTACTTCGCGTTGCCGGCCCTGGGCTTGAACATTTCCGGGTTCTGGGCGGCGATCATCACCATGACCTTTCTCGGCGGCGCCTACCTCACGGAAGTGCTGCGCGCCGGTGTCGAGGCGGTGCCGTTGGCGCAGATCGAGTCGGGCAAGTCTATCGGCCTGTCCCACTGGCAGCTGCTGCGCCATGTGATCCTGCCTCAGGCGGGGATCCTCAGCCTGCCGGCGCTGTTTGCGAACTTCATTTTCCTGCTCAAGGAAACCACCATCGTGTCGGCGGTGGCGGTTCCGGAAATTCTCTACACCACCAAAAGCTACATTGCCCTCTATTACAAAACCTACGAAATGCTCGCGGTGCTGACGTTGATCTGCGTGCTGTTATTCCTGCCGCTGTCGCTGCTGCTCAGCCGCCTTGAAAGGAGGCTCCAGCATGGCCAGTTCGGGTCTTGAATTACTCTGGGTGTCGTTGCCGCAACTGGGCAAGGGCGCTGCGCAAACCCTGTCGATCTCGTTCCTGAGCATTGCCTTCAGTACCGTCGGCGGCGTGTTGTATGGCGTGCTGCGCACGCTGAATTCGAAAGCGATCAACCTGGTGCTGCGGATTTACCTCGAGCTGTTCCGCGCCATTCCGGTGTTGGTGTGGCTGTACCTGCTGTTCTTCGGCCTGCCGATTTTCTTTGGCCTGAGCATTCCGAGCTTCTGGTGCGCGGTGCTGGTGTTGTCGCTGTGGGGCGCCAGTGAAGTCGGCGAAGTGGTGCGCGGTGCCTTGCATTCGTTGCCCCGCGGCCAGCGTGAAGCCGGCCTGTCGATTGGCCTGTCGGACCCGCAACTGTACGGCTACGTGCTGCTGCCCCAGGCCCTGAAACGCATGACCCCGCCGACCATCAACGTCTACACCCGCATCATCAAGACCAGCTCCCTGGCGGTGCTGATCGGCGTGGTGGACGTGATCAAGGTTGGCCAGCAAATCATCGAGCGCACCTACGAGTCAGTGTTGATCTACGGCGCACTGTTCCTGTTTTTCTTCTTTATCTGCTACCCGTTGTCGGCCGCCTCCAAGGTGCTGGAACGGCGCTGGGCCCAAGCATGAGCGCATTGATCGAGTTCCAGGGTTTCAATAAATACTTCGGCGACCAGCAGGTGCTCAAGGGCATCGACCTGAGCGTACAAAGCGGCGAAGTGGTGGTGATTCTCGGCCCCAGCGGTTGCGGCAAAAGCACCTTGCTGCGGTGCCTCAATGGCCTGGAAGTGGCCCACAGCGGCAGCCTGCGTTTTGCCGGCAAGGAGCTGCTGGACAAGGCCACCGACTGGCGCCAGGTGCGGCAGGACGTGGGCATGGTGTTCCAGAGTTATCACCTGTTCCCGCACATGAGTGTGCTCGACAACATCCTGCTCGGCCCGCTGAAAGTGCAAAAACGCGAACCCCGTGAGGCCCGTGCTCAAGCCGAAAAGCTGCTGGAACGGGTGGGTCTCTCGGACAAGCGTGACGCCTATCCGCGCCAGCTTTCAGGCGGCCAGCAGCAACGCATCGCCATCGTCCGCTCGCTGTGCATGAACCCGCAGGTCATGCTGTTTGACGAAGTCACCGCCGCCCTCGACCCGGAAATGGTCAAGGAAGTACTGGAAGTGATCCAGGGTCTGGCCCGGGACGGCATGACCCTGCTGATCGTCACCCATGAAATGGCCTTCGCCCGCGCCGTCGCCGACCGCGTGGTGTTCATGGAGGCCGGCCGCATCCTCGAACAAAACACCCCCGAGGCATTCTTTACGAACCCGCAAACCGCACGCGCGCAGCAGTTCCTGGAGAAGTTCTCCTTCGTTTCAACACTGCCCAAAAGAACCAAGGAATTGGAGCTGCTATGAAAACTGCCAAGTTGTTATTCCCCCTGTTCGGCCTCGCTCTGCTGGCCGGCTGCAACAAATCCGAAGAGCCCGCCAAGACGGCCGCTGCGGCCACCCCGGCACCGGCGGCGGTGAGCTACATCGATAAGATCAAGGCGCGGGACAAGCTGATTGTCGGCGTGTTTACCGACAAGCCGCCATTTGGTTTTGTGGATGAGTCCGGTCGCTACGTCGGCTTCGATACCGACATCGGCCGCCGCTTCGCCAAGGACCTGCTGGGCGACGAGAGCAAGGTTGAATTCGTTGCCGTGGAGCCGGCGAGCCGCATCCCGTTTCTGCAAAGCGACAAGGTCGACCTGATCCTCGCCAACATGACTGTGACGCCTGAGCGCAAGGAAGCGGTGGACTTCACCAACCCGAACCTGAAAGTGGCAGTGCAGGCACTGGTGGCCAACGGCAGCCCGGTGAAAAGCCTGGACGACCTGGCAACCCGCACCACCATCGTCACCACCGGCACAACCGCGGATATCTGGCTGACCAAGAACCACCCGGACTGGAAACTGCTGAAGTTCGAGAAAAACTCCGAGTCGCTGCAAGCGCTGTCGGCTGGCCGTGGTGATGCCTATGCCCAGGACAACCTGGTGCTGTTCAGTTGGGCCAAGCAGAACCCGGGCTACCGTGTGCTGGAGCAGAAACTGGGGGATGAAGCGCCGATTGCGCCGGCGGTGAAGAAGGGCAACATCGAACTGCGGGATTGGGTGAATGCCGAGCTGGCCAAGTTGGGCGAGGAGAAGTATCTGCTCAAGCTGTATGATCAGTATGTTCGCAAGGAACTGAGCGATGACACCAAGCCTGAGAGTGTGATTGTTGAAGGCGGGAAGTGGCAGGGCTGACCCGTCAGTGATCGTTCCCACGCTCCGCGTGGGAATGCCGCCTTGGACGCTCCGCGTCTGCTGTTGGGACGCGGAGCGTCCCGTTATGCATTCCCACGCAGAGCGTGGGAACGATCATCAGCTGGGCCAATGCCACGCCGGCTCATCCAGCACCCGCTGCCCCACCACCTGCGTCTGCCCCATCACCTTTTCCAGCACGATCGAATTACACCCTTCATCCTGCTGCAACGCCGCAATCAAGCGGCTGGCGTGGGACACCACCCACACCTGGCACTGCTGCGACACCTGGATGATCAGCCGCGCCAATGCCGGCAGCAGGTCCGGATGCAAACTGGTTTCCGGTTCGTTCAGTACCATCATCGTCGGTGGCCTCGGCGTCAGCAGCGCCGCCACCAGCAGCAAATAGCGCAAGGTCCCGTCCGACAGCTCCGCTGCCGACAACGGGCGCAGCAACCCCTCCTGATAAAACTCAATGGCAAAACGGCCGCCCTGCAACGGCTCGATATTCAACCGCGCGCCGGGAAACGCGTCGCTGATTGCCCGCTGCAAGGCGTCCGGATCGCCAATCTCGCGAATGGTCTGCAACGCCGCCGCCAGATCCCGACCATCGTGATGCAGCACCGGCGTACGCGTGCCCAGTTGAGGTTGGCGCACCGGGGCGTCGACGTCGCTGCGAAAGTGGTCATAAAAGCGCCAGCCGCGAATGCTTTCACGCAGCAGCAACACTTCCGGCGAACCCCGCAGGCTGCCGACCTGATCGAACAGGCTGTGGTAGTTCGGCGTGTGCTGGGCCAGTACATCCCAGGCCCGGCCTTCGCGAGCGCGCACCATCGGGCCGGAGCGCTGTACCAGCAGGCTCGCTGGGCGGTACACGTGGCCGGCCCAGATGCATTCTTTCTTGATCTCGGGGTCCAGGGAAAAGTAGGACTCGCCCGGCTCCGGCAACCCCAGGGAAATCGCATAGCTGAAATCTTCTCCGGCGAACCCCAGGCGCAAATGCTTGGCGCCCTGGCGCACGATGGGTTCCACCGCGACTTCACCACTCAGCATGCGCCGGCTGATGTTTTCCGGCCCGGCCCAGAAGGTCGAATCCAGCCCACCCTCGCGGGCCAGTGCATTGATCACACCGCCCTGTGCCGTCTCCGCCAGCAGCCGCAGGGCGCGGTACAGGTTGGATTTACCGCTGCCGTTGGGGCCGGTGATCAGGTTCAGCCGATCCAGTGGCACCACCAATTTGTTGATCGAGCGGTAATTGGCCACCGCGAGGGTTTTGAGCATGAGAAAAATTATCGCTTTGGGAACCATTGGAGTATGGGATTCTCCATGCAGATAAGGAACCCTGTTCTAAGCTCACAGTCGCATAGACACTGGCACGGCGGCATCACGCAAAAGGAGCCTGCATGGGCGGTCCCAACTCCACATTTATTATCCTCGGCCTTGGCCTGCTGGCGCTGCTGAGCGGTTGCGGCCAGGAAAAAACCGAGCCCAAGGAACATTCCCGGGTGTTTGTGCAGACGGTGAAGTCCACCGACTTTGCCGCCGCCGTGACCTTGACCGGTGATATCCAGGCCCGGGTGCAGACCGATCTGTCGTTCCGCGTCGGCGGCAAGATCATCCAGCGCATGGTGGATGTCGGTGACCGCGTCAGCGCCAAGCAGGTGCTGGCCAAGCTCGATCCGAAAGATTTGCAGACCAATGTCGATTCCGCCCAGGCCCAGGTGGTCGCGGAGCAGGCGCGGGTCAAACAGACCGCCGCCGCGTTTGTGCGCCAGGAAAAACTCCTGCCCAAGGGCTACACCAGCCGCAGCGAATACGACTCCGCCCAGGCCGCGTTGCGCAGCAGCCAGAGCGCGCTGACCGCCGCCCAGGCGCAGTTGGCCAATGCCCGCGAGCAGTTGGGCTACACCTCGCTGGTCGCCGACGCGCCGGGCATCATCACCGCGCGCCAGGCCGAGGTGGGCCAGGTGGTGCAGGCCACGGTGCCGATTTTCAGCCTGGCTCGGGACGGTGAGCGCGATGCGGTGTTCAACGTCTATGAGTCGCTGCTGGTGGAGCCGCCGCCGGACAAACCGATTACCGTCAGCCTGTTGGAAAATCCGCAGATTACCGCCGTGGGCAAGGTCCGCGAAGTTACCCCGGCCGTGGCTGCGAATACCGGCACGGTGCAAGTCAAAATCGCCCTCGACGCGTTGCCCAAGGGCATGCAACTGGGCTCGGTGGTCAGCGCCACCGCCAACGGGCCGGCCAAGGCCAGCATTGAATTGCCGTGGGCCGCATTGACCAAAGACATCAGCGAACCAGCGGTATGGTTGGTGGACGCTGACGGCAAGGCGCAACTGCACAAGGTCACGGTCGCGCGCTATCTGACCGGCAAGGTCATCATCAGCGACGGCCTCAAGGGCGGCGAAAAAGTCGTGGTGGCCGGCGGGCAACTGTTGCATCCCGGCATGATCGTGGAAATCGCCCAGCCGCCGGATCAGGCCCAGGCCCAAGGAGTGCAGCCATGAAGCGGCTGACGTGTGTGCTCGCCGCCAGCCTGTTGTTGGTGGCGTGCTCCAAGGAAGAACCGGCGCCGGAGCCGGTGCGCCCGGTGCTGTCGATTGAAGTGAAATCCGAAGACCAGGAAAACCTTGGCCGCTTCGCCGGAACGATCCAGGCCCGTTATGAAAGTAACCTGGGGTTCCGCGTGCCAGGCCGCATTGCCCGCCGAGCCGTCGACGTGGGCGCTGAAGTGGAGCAGGGCGCGTTGCTCGCCGTGCTCGACCCCACCGACCAACAGAACCAGTTGCGCGCTGCCCAGGGCGACCTGGCCAGGGTCCAGGCGCAGTGGATCAACGCCCAGGCCAATGCCCGTCGCCAGCAGGAACTGTTCAACCGCGGCGTTGGCGCCCAGGCCCAACTGGATGTGGCCCAGACCGACCTGAAAACCACCCAGGCCTCCCTCGACCAAGCCAAGGCCTCGGTCAATCAGGCCAAGGATCAGCTCAACTACGCCGAACTGCGCACCGACCACGCGGGCATCGTCACCGCCTGGAATGCCGAGGCCGGCCAAGTGGTCAGCGCCGGGCAGCAAGTGGTGACCCTGGCGCGACCGGACATCAAGGAAGCCGTCATTGATTTGCCTGCCGGCCTCGCCGAGCGTCTGCCGCCGGATGTGGTGTTCCTGGTCGCCGGGCAGATGGACCCCACCGTCAGCACCACTGCCACCGTGCGCGAGATCGAACCCCAGGCCCAAAGCGCCACCCGCACTCGTCGCGCCCGCCTGACCCTGGCCGAAACGCCATCCGCGTTTCGCCTCGGCACCGCTATCAGCGTGACCCTCAGTTCAGCCATCGTCCCACGCATCGAGCTGCCCCTCACTGCCCTGCAGGAAGCCGACGGCAAGACCCGCATCTGGGTGATCGACACCCAAAGCCAGACCGTACAACCCCGTGACGTCACCATCGTCAGCCGTGACGCCGACAGCGCCTTGCTCAATGCCGGCGTCAAGCCCGGTGAGCGCGTGGTGAGTGCCGGCGTGAACAGCCTGAAACCGGGGCAAAAAGTCAAATTCGACGAGGACAGCCCGCGATGAAAGGGAGCTTCAACTTATCCGACTGGGCCCTCAAGCATCAGTCCTTCGTCTGGTACCTGATGTTCGTCGCGCTGCTGATGGGCGTGTTCTCGTACATGAACCTTGGCCGCGAGGAAGACCCGTCGTTCACCATCAAGACCATGGTGATCCAGACCCGTTGGCCAGGCGCGACCCAGGAAGAGACCCTGAAGCAGGTCACCGACCGCATCGAGAAAAAACTCGAAGAGCTGGACTCCCTCGACTACGTGAAAAGCTACACCCGACCCGGTGAGTCCACGGTGTTTGTGTTCCTCAAGGACACCACCAGCGCCAAGGCGATCCCGGAGATCTGGTACCAGGTCCGCAAGAAGATCGATGACATCCGCGGCAGCTTCCCCCAAGGCTTGCAGGGGCCGGCGTTCAACGACGAGTTCGGTGACGTGTTCGGTTCGGTGTATGCGTTCACCGCCGATGGCCTGTCGATGCGCCAGTTGCGCGACTACGTCGAGCAAGCGCGCGCCGAGATTCGTTCGGTGCCGGGGCTGGGCAAAGTCGAGATGATCGGCCAGCAGGACGAAGTGATTTACCTGAATTTCTCCACCCGCAAACTCGCGGCCCTGGGGATTGATCAGCGCCAGGTGGTGCAGAGCCTGCAATCACAGAACGCGGTGACCCCGGCGGGTGTGATCGAGGCGGGGCCGGAGCGGATTTCGGTGCGCACCTCCGGGCAGTTCGCCTCTGAGAAGGACCTGGCCAACGTCAATCTGAGGCTCAATGACCGTTTCTATCGGCTGGCTGACGTGGCGGAAATCACTCGCGGCTATGTCGACCCGTCGACGCCGATGTTCCGTTTCAATGGCAAGCCCGCCATCGGCTTGGCCATCGCCATGCAGAAGGGCGGCAACATCCAGGATTTCGGCAAGGCCCTGCACAAACGCATGGACGAGCTGACCGCCGACCTGCCGGTGGGTGTGGGCGTGCACAAGGTTTCCGACCAGGCAGAAGTGGTGGAAGAGGCCGTCGGCGGCTTTACCAGCGCGTTGTTTGAGGCGGTGATCATCGTGCTGGTGGTGAGCTTTATCAGCCTCGGCGTGCGTGCGGGGTTGGTGGTGGCGTGCTCGATTCCATTGGTGTTGGCGCTGGTGTTCGTGTTCATGGAATACAGCGGCATCACCATGCAGCGGGTGTCGCTGGGTGCCTTGATCATCGCCCTCGGCCTGTTGGTGGACGACGCGATGATCACCGTGGAGATGATGATCACGCGCTTGGAAAAAGGCGAAACCAAGGAGCAGGCGGCGACCTTCGCCTACACCTCCACGGCATTCCCGATGTTGACCGGTACGCTGGTGACCGTTGCCGGTTTTGTGCCGATTGGCCTTAATGCCAGTTCGGCGGGCGAGTACACCTTCACCTTGTTCGCGGTGATTGCCGTGGCGATGCTGGTGTCGTGGGTGGTCGCGGTGTTGTTCGCACCGGTGCTTGGGGTGCATATCCTCAGCAGCAAGGTAAAACCTCATAACGCCGAGCCGGGCCGTGTGGGCCGGGCGTTCAATGGCGGCATGCTGTGGGCGATGCGCAACCGCTGGTGGGCCATTGGCATTACGGTGCTGCTGTTTGTGGCGTCGGTGTTTTCCATGCAGTTTGTGCAGAACCAGTTTTTCCCGTCCTCGGACCGTCCGGAAATTCTCGTCGACCTCAACCTGCCGCAAAACGCCTCGATCAACGAGACCCGCAAGGCCGTCGACCGTCTTGAGGCGATCATCAAGGACGACCCGGACATCGCCCGCTGGAGCACCTATATCGGCCAGGGCGCGATCCGTTTCTACCTGCCGCTGGACCAGCAATTGGAGAACCCGTACTACGCGCAACTGGTGATCGTCAGCAAGGGCCTGGAAGAGCGCGGCGCGTTGATTGCGCGCCTGCAAAAACGCCTGCGGGAAGACTTTGTCGGCGTGGGCAGCTTCGTGCAGCCGCTGGAAATGGGGCCGCCGGTGGGGCGTCCGATCCAGTACCGGGTATCTGGCAAGGACATCGACCAAGTGCGCAAACACGCGATCGAGCTGGCGACGATGCTCGATAAAAATACCCACATGGGCGAAATCATCTACGACTGGAACGAGCCCGGCAAAGTCCTGCGGGTGGATATCGCCCAGGACAAGGCACGGCAATTGGGGCTGTCGTCGGAAGACGTGGCGCAGTTGATGAACAGCGTGGTCAGCGGTGCGTCGGTGACCCAAGTGCATGACGATATCTACCTGATCAATGTGGTCGGCCGCGCCGAAGATGCCGAGCGCGGTACGCCGGAGACGTTGCAGAACCTGCAGATCGTCACGCCCAACGGCACCTCGATTCCGCTGCTGGCGTTCGCCACCGTGCGCTATGAGCTTGAACAGCCGTTGGTGTGGCGTCGCGACCGCAAGCCGACCATCACCATCAAGGCGGCGGTGCGCGACGACATGCAGCCGACCGACCTGGTGAAACAGCTCAAGCCGGAAATCGACAAGTTCAGCGCCGCGTTACCGGTGGGCTACAAGGTCGCCACCGGCGGCACCGTGGAAGAAAGCGGCAAGGCCCAGGGCCCGATTGCCAGGGTGGTGCCGCTGATGCTGTTCTTGATGGCGACCTTCCTGATGATTCAGTTGCACAGCGTGCAGAAGATGTTCCTGGTGGCCAGCGTCGCGCCGCTGGGGCTGATTGGCGTGGTGTTGGCGCTGATTCCCACGGGCACGCCCATGGGCTTTGTGGCGATCCTCGGGATCCTCGCGTTGATCGGCATCATCATCCGTAACTCGGTGATCCTGGTGACGCAGATCGACGCCTACGAGCGCGACGGCTACACGCCGTGGGACGCGGTGGTGGAAGCCACCGAACACCGGCGCCGGCCGATCCTGTTGACGGCGGCAGCGGCCAGCCTGGGCATGATCCCGATTGCCCGGGAAGTGTTCTGGGGGCCGATGGCCTACGCGATGATCGGTGGGATCATCATCGCGACCTTGCTGACGCTGCTGTTCCTGCCGGCGCTGTATGTGGCCTGGTACAAGATTCGCGAGCCGAAGAAAGAAAACGCCTGACAGCCACTGCGATGACATTCCTACACGGACGTGGGAATGTTCCCTGAAACATTTTTTTGCCCTTCGCACCCGATCAATTGTTTTACCCTCCGGGCCTGATCCTTTTGCCAAGGCCTGCCCATGCGTTGTTTTCTGCTGGTTTGTAGCTTGTTGCTGTCGCCCGTGGCCCTTGCCGGCACGGTGCTGGAGAACGCCCTGTGGCGGGTTGAGATCGATCCGGCGACCCTTGCGATCCACGTTATCCCCAGCGACAAGACCGCCGTGCAGGCTTCAAGCGGAGTCCTTGCGCACAGGGTCAACCAGCTCTCCCAAAACGCCCGTCAGGCCAGTTGGCAATGGGACGATGGCGCCTATCGCTTGAGCGCCACCCTCGATCAACGGGATCTTGCCCTGACGATTACCGCCCGTGATGCCGGTGAGCTGGCGATCCTGCGCCAACCCGCCAGCGCCATGGGCAAGGGCCTGATCTGGCCACTGGCCGAAGGGCATTATGTGCCGGCGGGCAATGCGGTATGGCAGGACTTCCTGCTGGAGCAGGGCGACGTCAACACCACCCAGGACCTCAGTTTGCCGTTGTGGGGCGTGGACCACGGCGCGTTCACCCTCAACTGGCTGATGACTAATCCTTACAACAACCGTTTGCACTGGCAGGCCGACGGTAAAGGGCTGGCGATGTCCGCGTTCCATGAATTCACCACGCTGGACCCCGCCGCGCCGATGACCGTGCTGTTGCACCTGGGCGAAAGCGACCCGCTGGCCGGCGCCAAGCGCTATCACCAATGGCTGGTGGAGCAGGGGCTTTTTGAACCATTGGAAGACAAGTTGCGGCAAACCCCGGAAGCGGAAAAGCTGCTGGGCGCCAGCCATATCTACCTGTGGGGCAATGACCTGCTGAGCCTGGGTGATGTGCGTGATTGGCCGCAGTTGCTCAAACTGCTGCGCAGTGGCAAAGGCCTGGCGGCGGAGTTGAATGGCTTGCTGGACAAAGAGGCTGCGCAGGTTCGACAGGTCAAGCAACCGTATGAGCAGGCTGTCCTGCTGCGCGGCCTGAATGCGGCGATCAGCACAAAGGCCCGGCAGGGTTGGCAGCCCTCCACCGAGCCGAATATGACCCAACTCGCTGACGGTTATGGTGCGCTGCGTCGTGAGTTGGCCGTGGCCTTTGCCGGTGCCTTGAGCACAACGCCCGAGACCTGGGGCAACACCCTATCGGTCACCAACGCTTTGAAAGACGCCGGTCTCAAGCGCCTGCTGGTGACTCAGGGCGAAGGCTGGGAAGGTGGGCTCTGGCATCCTGAAGCGGTGAAGGCCGGGGTCGACGCCGGTTACTTGATGGCGCCCTACGACTCTTATGAAACGGCACTGTCTGCCACTGAAAACCCCGACTGGACCACCGCGCACCTGGGCAGCAAGGCCTATGGCGAGTGCGCGATCGTGTTGAAGGGCGGCCAGTTGAAGACAGGCTTCCAGAAGTCCGGCCACTACACCGACCCGCGCTGCGTGCGTCCGCTGCTGGAGGCGCGGATCAAGGCGGTGCAGGCCAAGTCCGGGTTCAACGCCTGGTTCCTCGACGCCTATGCCACCAGCATGTTGTTCGACAGCTATCGCACGGGTGCGAGCATGACCCAGGCACAAAACGCCGAAGGCAATATCGACGCAGCCCGCTGGATCAATACCGCGCTCAAGTTGCCGGCAGGTTCCGAGGACGGCAACGCGATCACCGCCCGAGGCATCCTGTTTGCCCACGGCATGCAAACGCCGGTGCTGGGCTGGGGTGATCGGGAGATGACCCAGGACAAGCAGTCGCCGTACTACGTCGGGGCTTGGTATCCACCAGAGCAGCCGGCGGTGTTCTTTAAATCCGTACCGTTGAAGGAGCCGTTTCGCACGGTCTACTTTGACCCGACGATGCGCCTGCCGCTGTATCAGGCGGTGTTCCATGGCTCGGTGATTACCACCCATCATTGGCTGTTCGACAGCCTGAAACTGAGCAACGTGCGGGCCGAGAACGAGCTGACGCAATTGCTCTACAACGTGCCGCCGCTGTATCACCTGAGTGCGGCGACGGTGAAGCAGCGCTTGCCAGTGATTCAGCGCCAGGATGCGTTCTTTCGGCCGCTGCATGAGCGGTTGGCGACTCAGGCGATGACGGATTTTCGTTGGCTGACGGAAGATAAGCAGGTGCAGCAGACCACCTTTGCCGATGGGACGCGGTTGGTGGCGAATTTTGCTGAACGCAGTATTACGGCTTTCGTGCCTGGCGCGCAGGCCGTGGTGTATCAGGTGGATTAGTGGCGGCCGTGAGTCCATCGCAGGCAAGCCAGCTCCCACATTTGACCGGGTTGTCAGGGCTTGCACCGATCAAGGGTGGGAGCTGGCTTGCCTGCGATGAGGCTGTTTCAGGCAATGCAGCTCTAAACTTTCTTCCACACACTCGCCAGCCACGGCTGCTGTTCCCGAGGCAGCCCGGCAGGTCGGTAGTAATGCTCCAACTCCACAAATCCCGCCGCCGTCAGCAGTTCCTGCCAGGCCTGCAAGTCGTGATACGAGCCATACCGCGGCCCATTCCAACCCTCCTGGTTTTCACCCCGAGGGTTTGAGCTGAACAACACCCCACCGACCTTCAACGCCCCATGCAACTGCCCAAGAATGCGCGGCAGCTCCTGCTTGGGAATATGAAACAGCACCGCGTTGGCGAAGATCCCGTCAAAACGTCTGGCGGGCAAATCCAGCTTCAGGAAGTCCTGCTGCAGCACTTCACAGCCGCTGTCTTCCCGGGCCATCTGTGCAAAGCGCACCGAACCATCGAGCCCCACCGCGATATGGCCCATGCGCGTAAACGTCTGCAAATCCCGCCCCGGCCCGCAGCCAAAATCCAGTACGGTAAACGGCGCGTCGCCCTGGATATGCCGCAGCAGCGCATCAATGTTCTGGCTCACATCGTGATCGCGGGTGCCTTCACGGAAATCCTCGGCCACTTTGTTGTAGTGGCCGAGAGTGGTGGCGGTGATCTGGTCGAGGTCGTCGGGGGCGAGTTTCATGGCGGGCAATACCGGGCGCTGAGATGGCCCGACTATACCTCACCTCTTGTTCAGAACCCTGGCCAACCGATCGCCGCCCAACTGAATCACGGCTACCAGGATCACCAGAAGCACAATCACGGTGAGCATGATCTGCGTGTCAAAACGCTGATAGCCATAGCGATAGGCAATATCCCCCAGCCCGCCGGCGCCAATTGCCCCGGCCATGGCCGAGGAGTTGATCATCGTCACCAGGGTAATCGTGAACCCGCCGACAATCCCCGGCAGCGCCTCCGGCAGCAGCACATGCCAGACGATATGCCAGCGCCGGCAACCCATGGCTTGGGCCGCCTCGATCAAGCCGTGATCGACTTCGCGCAAGCTGACTTCGGCGATCCGCGCAAAGAACGGCGTGGCTGCGATCGTCAACGGCACCACCGCCGCCCATACGCCATAGGTGGTGCCGACGATCAGCCGGGTGAACGGGATCAGCGCCACCATCAGAATCAAAAATGGAATCGAGCGGAACAGGTTAACGAACGCCCCCAGCACCCGGTTCAACGCTGGTGCCTGATAGATGCCGCCCTTGTCGCTGGTCACCAGGAACACCGCCAGCGGAATCCCCACCAGCAGCGCGATCAGCGACGACACGCCGACCATCAACAGCGTGTCGATGGCGCCCTGCAATAAACGATCAAACCACATAGCCCAGCACCTCCACCTGTTGTGCCCAGCGCCCGGCGCGGGCGCGCAGTTCTTCGGCGGTCAGGGCCGAGCCGCTCACCGCCAGCAGCAATTGCCCCAAGGCATGCCCCTGGATACGCTCCACGCCGCCTTGCAGCAAACGCACGCGCCCGCCGAGGGCGCTGAACAATGCCGCCAGGTCTGGTTCGTCTTCGGCACTCCCGGTCAGTTGCAAGCGCAGCACCACGGCAGCGTCCTTGGATGCCGGATTGGCCTGCAAGCGGCTTTGCAACTCTTCAGGCAAGCCGTGTTGCAGCGGCGCCAGCAGGGTTTTGCTGACGTCGTGCTGCGGGTTGCCAAACACTTCCCACACCGGGCCTTGCTCGACCACGTGGCCGTGTTCCAGCACCACGACGCGGTCGCAGATTTCGCGAATCACGGCCATTTCGTGGGTGATCAACACGATGGTCAGGCCCAGGCGTTTGTTGATCTCCCGCAGCAGGCCGAGGATGGATTGGGTGGTCTCCGGGTCGAGCGCCGAAGTGGCTTCATCGCACAACAGAATCTGTGGGTCATGCACCAGCGAACGGGCGATGCCCACCCGCTGTTTTTGCCCGCCGGACAGCTGCGCCGGGTAAGCCTTGTGCTTATCCTGCAAGCCGACCAATTCCAGCAGTTCACGAACCTTCTTCTCGCGCTGTTCCCTGGGCACACCCGCGACTCTCAGCGGCAGTTCGACGTTCTGCCACACGGTCTTGGCCGACATCAGGTTGAAGTGCTGGAAGATCATGCCGATGCGCCGGCGCAGGGCTACCAGGCGGTCTTCGTCGAAGTCGCCGATGTCGACCTGGTCAATCAATACCCGGCCGCTGCTCGGTTGTTCCAAGCGGTTGATGGTGCGGATCAGCGACGACTTGCCAGCGCCGCTGCGGCCGATGATGCCGAAGACTTCGCCGCGCTGGATCGCCAGGTCGATGCCTTGCAGGGCGGGCACGGATTGGCCGTCATAGGTCTTGCCCAGGTTGATAAAGCGCACGTGCGCGCGGTTCAGGTCAGGGTGCAGTTCTGTCTGCTCGGCGTCCCTGGGTGGCAAGCCCAGGTCGCGCAGTTGAGAGTGGGCGGCGGTCATTTTTTATCTTCCCAGCCCACTTGGTAGAGCTTGCCAAGGGATTTATCCAACGCGGCGCGCACCACCGGCGAGTGCTGGTAGATGTCGACGAACTTGATCACACGCGGGTCGGTTTTGCTCTTGGGCTGTACCACGAACTGGATCACGTATTCCGGGTGGTCGAGGCCGTCGAACAGCAGCGCCGACTCGGCATCGAAGGTCTTGGACAGGCGGATATACGCCGGGTAGCCCTGCACCAGGTCGGCGTCGTCATAGGCGCGCACCAGTTGCACGGCTTCCACTTGCAGGATCTTGATCTTCTTCGGGTTGGTGACGATGTCTTCTTCAGTGGCCTTGTAGCCCACGCCCGGCTTGAGGGTGATCAAGCCGGCCTTGGCCAGCAGTTGCAGGCCGCGACCGCTGTTGATCGGGTCGTTGGCAATCGCCACGCTGGCGCCCTGGGGCAGGTCATTGATGCTTTTGTACTTCTTCGAATACAGCCCGACGTTGTTGATGATCCCCGGCGCGAACGGCACCAGGTCAAACCCGGCGGCGGCCTTGGCGTTTTCCAGGAACGGGATGTGCTGGAAGTAGTTCACGTCGATATCGCCCGCTGCCAGGCTGACGTTGGGTGCAATCCAGTCGGTGAACTCCACCAGTTCGACTTTCAAACCCTGTTTGCCGGCCTCTTCGACGGCGGCTTCCAGGGGAATCGCGAAGGCGGCAGTGGTGCCGACCTTCAACGGTGCGTCAGCGGCAAACACCGCCGAGCTGAAGAGTCCGAGGGCGAGGGCCAGTGCTTTGACTGGGTGGCTGAGCAATGTTTTTTTCATCGTGGATTTCCAGTCATAAGGTATTTGTGTGAGCAACTCGGTCAACTGTGGGAGCTGGCTTGCCTGCGATAGCGGTGGGTCAGCGACATTTCTTCAACTGACACTCCGCAATCGCAGGCAAGCCAGCTCCCACATTTTGGTTCAGTGTCGGTAGGTGGAACCGGTGTGTTGTTCGGGCAGGTGCGCTGAGTGGTGGAAGACTTTTTCCCGCAGCGTCCCGGTGTCATACGCGGTCTTGTACGAGCCCCGGCGCTGCAGCTCCGGCACTACCAGTTCGATAAAGTCGACGTAGCTTTCCGGGGTAACGATGCGCGTCAGGTTGAAGCCATCCAGGCCGGTTTCGCTGATCCATGATTCAAGTTCATCCGCCACCTGTGCCGGCGAACCCACCAGTGTGATGTAGCGGCCGCCGAGGGCGTGTTGCTCCAGTAATTTGCGCCGGGTCCAGTCGTTGTTTTGCAGGTTTTTGGTGGCCGACTGAATGGCGTTGCTCTTTACGTACTGGATCGGTTCATCGATGTCGTACTGGGAGAAATCAATCGCCGTGGACGCCGAGAAATGCGCCACGCCGGCTTCCGCGCTGGCGTAGCTCAGGTACTCGGCGTGCTTGGCCCACGCGGCCTCTTCGGTGGCGCCCACAATCACGTTCAGCCCCATGAACACCTTGATGTCGTCCGGGTTACGCCCGGCTTCCACGGCGCTGGCGCGCACCTTGTCCACCTGGGTTTTGGTCGAGGCCTTGTTCTGCCCACTGATGAATACGCACTCGGCATGACGCCCGGCGAACAGCAAGCCACGGTCCGAACTGCCCGCCTGGAACAGCACCGGTGTGCGTTGCGGCGACGGCTCGCACAGGTGATAGCCCTCGACCTGATAGAACTCGCCCTTGTGCTCGACCTTGTGCACCTTCTCCGGCTGGGCATACACCCGCGCCTGCGGATCGTTGATCACCGCGTCGTTTTCCCAACTGCCTTCCCAAAGCTTGTAGAGCACTTCCAGGTATTCGTCGGCCTGGTCGTAGCGCCGGTCATGCTCGACCTGCTCGGTCAGGCCCATGGCCTTGGCGGCACTGTCCAGATAGCCGGTGACGATGTTCCAGCCCACCCGGCCACGGCTCAGGTGGTCGAGGGTCGACATGCGCCGGGCGAACAGATACGGCGGTTCGTAGGTGAGGTTGGCGGTCAGGCCGAAGCCGAGGTTTTTGGTCACCGCCGCCATGGCCGAGACCAGCAGCAACGGGTCGTTGACCGGCAGCTGGATAGACTCTTTGAGCGGCACATCCACCGAATTCTGGTAGACGTCGTACACGCCGACGATGTCGGCGATGAACAGCCCGTCGAACAGTCCGCGCTCCAGCAGCTGTGCCAGTTCGGTCCAGTATTCGAGGGTCTTGTATTGAGTCGAAGTGTCCCGTGGATGGGTCCACAGGCCATGGTTGATGTGCCCGATGCAGTTCATGTTGAAGGCATTGAGCAGGATCTTTTTCTTGGCCATCAGATAGTCCCCCGCAGTGGCGGGTTTTCATCGTTGAGGTAGTAATTGCCCACCGCGTGGTACTTCCAGCGCACCGGGTCGTGCAGGGTGTGCACCCGAGCGTTGCGCCAGTGGCGGTCCAGACCGTGTTCGGCGAGGGTGGCCTGGCTGCCCGCGAGTTCGAACAGGGTGCTGCCGGCGGCCAAGGAAATCTCGGTGCTGAGGGCGCGTACTTCGGCGACTGCGATGGATGCGGCCGCGACGGTGTCGGCATTGCTGTCGGCCTGGGCACGGTCGAGGAATTCACCGGAGCGCTCCAGCAGGGCTTCTGTGGCGTGCAGGCGGATGCTCAAGTGGCCGAAGCTTTTCAGGGTCAGCGGGTCTTCGGTGGCCTTGTCGCTGGTGGCGTCGATCCATGGCCGGGTCTTGGTGCGCACGAAGTGCAGCGCATCTTCATAGGCCGCACGGGCGATGCCGGTGTCGATGGCGGCGTGAAGGATCTGCGCCAGCGGGCCGACGGTGGTCGGGCGTTCGAAGGCGCTCTGGAACGGAATCACGTCCTGGGCCGCGACCCACACGTTATCGAACACCACCGAACCGCTACCGGTGGTGCGCTGGCCGAAGCCGCTCCAGTCGTCGATCACAGTCAGGCCCTGGCTGTCACGGGTGACAAAGGCCAGTTGCTGCACGCCGTTTTCGTCCACTACAGACGTGGGAATGCGTTGGGCGTAGATCGCACCGGTCGAGTAGAACTTGCGACCGGTGATACGGAAACCGTCACCGTCGCGGGTGATTTTCGTGATGCGGTCGTGGGCGGTCTTGGTGCCCAGCTCCGCCAGGGCATTGCCGAAGCGCTGGCCGGCGAGGACTTCGGCGTACAGGCGTTTTTGCTGCGCCGGGCTGCCATTTACCCGCAGTACTTCGAGGGCATAAAAGTGGTTCTGCGGGATCTGCCCCAAGGATGCATCCGCTTGGGCAATCAGTGCCGTGACCTTGGCCAGGGTCACGTTGGAAACGCCGGCACCGCCGAATTCCTTGGGTACGCTGATGCCCCACAGGCCGGAGCGGGAAAACACGTCCAGTTCGGGCAGGGGCAAGCGGCGTTCGCGGTCACGCAAGGCGCTGTCGCGGCGGAAGTCTTCGGCCAGGTCGCTGGCGACAATAAGGGCTTGTTCATCGCTGGTAATAACCGCGACGTGATGAGAAAGAGTCATAGGTTTCTCCAGAGGTCTGGTCGTTAAATCCAGGAATGCCGGGCAGGCAAAGTGCCGTTCAGGTGATAGGCGCCCACCGCGTGATATTTCCAGCGCACCGGGTCGTGCAGGGTGTGCACTCGGGCGTTGCGCCAGTGACGGTCGAGGTTGAATTCGGCGAGGGTCGCGCGGCTGCCGGCCAGTTCGAACAGCTTTTCGCTGGCAAGCAAGGAAATCTCGGTGGTCAGCACCTTGGCTTCGGCCACGGCAATCGAGGCGCGTGCGGCTGACTGCGCGGTGATCGGTGCGGCACTGACTTGATCCAGCACCTGGCCGGCCTTGCGCAGCAGGGCTTCAGCGGCGTGCAGTTCGATCTTCAGCTTGCCGATATCGGCGATCACATACAGGTCATCGCTGGCCCGCTCGACCTTGGCGTCGATCCATGGCCGGGAGCGTTCGCGTACAAAGCTGATGGTGTCTTCGAGAGCACCACGGGCGATGCCGGCATCGATGGCCGCCTGGATCAATTGCGAAACGGCGCCCTGGATACCCGGCGCTTCGCCGAGGCGCCACGTCTCCACCACCAGTTCGGCGTCCACCGCCACCTGATCGAGAAGCACTGTGCCGCTGGCCGTGGTGCGTTGGCCAAAGCCTGACCAGTCATCGACGATACGCAGGCCTTCGGTGCCACGGCGCACGAACGCCATGACGACTTTGCCTTCATCGTCCAATGCCTTGACCGCCACCCAGTGGGCGAATAGCGCGCCGGTGGAATAAAACTTCTGGCCACTGATGACGTAGCCGTCGCCTTCGGCAGTGATGCGTGCCTTGAGGTCCAGGGTGTTTTTGGTGCCGCGTTCCGGGCCGCCGTTGCCGATGCGCCAGCCGTCCAGCACGCTCTGGAACAGCTGCTTTTTCTGGCGCTCGCTGGCCGCACCTTGCAGCACGTGCAGGATGCCGAAATGGTTCTGCGGGATTTGCCCCAGCGCCGGGTCGGCCGCACTGATGATCGCGAACACTTCCGCCAGGGTCACAAAGGACACTTGCGGGCCGCCGTACTCACGGGGAATGGAAATACTGCCCAGGCCACTGCGGGTGAAGTGTTCGAGTTCAGCCCAAGGCAGTTTGCGTTGCTGATCGCGCTTGGCCGCTTGCAGGCGCGCAGCCTGTGCCAGCTCATGAGCCGCGCTCAGTGCCTCGGCGTCGTTGCGCAGCACCTTGGCGGGCAACAACAGCGGGGCGACGTCCAGATCACTCTGGGGGGGTGTTTGTGCCAAGTTAGACATCAGCGCCGCTCCTTGGCTGCACGCAATGCCCTGGCGTTACGCACCGGGGTAATTTTGACCATACCTACCTCACATCCGTTGAAAAGATAAAAAAATCAGGAATGTCCGGTGGTCCGGTGCATATACCCTAAGCGTGTTAAATTTTTTAATAAACTAACTTTTAGGAATATGCATAGAAGGTCTGTCACCCGGGCTCACAGGGTGAACCGGGGCGGCGGGGTTGGTAGACCAGCGCAGGCTTGGCGGGGCTGGTCGGGGCCTTGGGAGCGTACGTGGCGATGCGCAGGGCGCGGGCTGGCGCCCAGCGTGAATTATTGCCGACCCGGTCGCGAATGCAGTAGGTCACTTCGAGGCGATGGTCATCCCCGGCCTCGACGATGATCGTCGACGGCACCCACACTTGCACCGCCTTGCCGACATCGCCGGCCTGGATTTTTGGCAGGTCCAGGCGGACGTCACCCCAGCGCAGCGTGATCTCGTCGTCGGTCGCCATGTTCAGGTACGGCTCGATGGTGAGGGGCACGCCTCGGCGAATCTGGCTGCTGTTGAGGCCATGGCGGCGGATGGTTTCGGGCAGGCTGACGGCGGCCAGGTTCTGGTTTTCGTCAATGCTCAGTGCACAGGGCAGGCCGCCGGGGTAATCAGTCTTGATCTGCACCCGGGTGATGGCTGAGCGCGCCGAGTCGCGTCCGACTTGCATGACCCGGTAATGAATCCGCGCCGGGCCATTTTGCACAAAGCTTTCCGGCACCCGCAGGCGGGTGGGCATGCCGATTTTGCCGGCGGTGACACGCCGGGAGGCGGCAAAGCAGTTGTTCCAGAACAACTCGATCAGGTCGCCTTCATCCATGCCGCAGTAAGGCGCGATATCGACTTGCAGGTTTGTCGCGGCGAGGGCATTGATGCCTTCTCGATTGGCCTGGGGCAAGGTCGGGGCAGTGAGCAGCGCCTGGGTGGAAATACGCTTCATAAATAATCTCCTTGATGCAGCCAGCAGCCATCGCTCCGGACATTAAGCGCGGGCAGGCGGCGTAGTCCGAAAGGAACGACTTAATGAAAAACCGGAATGGATCCAATTATCTGGGTTCTAGATAAGAGGCTTGGTTAGTTGGCGTCAAGAGGCGGGGCGGGGCAAACAGGGGGTTATGGAATATTCAGAAAGGTCTTACTGGAGGGGCACTTGAAGTGAGTGTTTCAAGGTGACTTTTACCCAATGAATAAAGGGCTCTTCCCAAAAAACGCTAAAGAAGGGAGTTGCCTTTCGGCAACTCTATTAAGCGAAGATTCTTACACTTGATAGGCGCAAGTTAGTTGTTGATAAACTTGCTCAGAAACTGTCGGGTACGTTCTTCTTTCGGGTTGGCAAACAGTGCCTTTGCATCGCCTTGTTCAACAATTACACCTTTGTCGAAAAAGATCACGCGATTGGCAACATCCCGCGCAAAACTCATCTCGTGGGTCACGATGACCATGGTGCGGTTTTCTTCCGCGAGGCTGCGAATGGTCGCCAGCACTTCGCCTACCAGTTCCGGGTCCAGGGCCGAGGTGGGTTCATCGAACAGGATCACCTCCGGTTCCATCGCCAAGGCCCGGGCAATGGCTACCCGTTGCTGCTGGCCGCCGGACAGGCGCCGTGGGTAGGCGTCTTCCTTGCCCGCCAGGCCGACCCTGGCCAACAGCTTGCGACCGAGGGCGTCCGCGGCGGCCCGGGGCATCTTCTTGACCACGATCGGGCCTTCGATGACGTTCTCCAGGGCAGTGCGGTGGGGGAACAGGTTGAAGTTCTGAAACACAAAGCCCACGTGCTGGCGCAGGCGCCGCACCAGGCTTTGTTGTTGATTGAGCGGGCGGCTGCTGTCGATCTCGATGTCACCGACCTTGATCCGGCCACTGGTGGGTTCTTCGAGGAAATTCAGGCAGCGCAGGAAGGTGGTCTTGCCGGAACCGCTGGGGCCGATGATGGCGACGACTTCGCCTTCCTTGACCTCAAGGTCGATCCCGTTAAGCACCACCTGACCCTTGAATTGTTTGGTCAGTTTTTCAACCACGATCATGCTTCAAGACTCCAGGTCATGCCGGTTGACTCGTGCTTCCAGGCGGTTTTGCACGTGCGCCAGAACGCTGGCAAGAATCCAGTAGATCAAGGCGGCGGACAGATACATGGTGAAAATTTCGAAGGTACGGGCCGAGACCAATTGCGCCTGGCGGAACAGTTCCGGCACCTGGATGGTGGCGGCCAGGGCGGTATCCTTGACCAGGGAAATAAAGCTGTTGCCCAACGGCGGCAAGGCCGTGCGCATGGCCTGCGGCAGGATGGCCCGGCGCAGGGTCTGCGCACGGGTCATGCCGATACTGGCCGCAGCTTCCCACTGGCCGCGCTCGATGGAACCGATGGCGGCACGCAGGATTTCACAGGCGTAAGCGGCCATGTTCAGCGAGAAGCCGATCATGGCCGCCGGGATAGGATCCAGCTCGATGCCCACTTGCGGCAAGCCGTAGTAGATCAGGAACAGCTGTACCAGCAAGGGCGTGCCGCGAAAGAACGACACGTAGACGCGGGCGGTCCAGCTCAACAGCTTGAAGCGCGACAGGCGCATCAAGGCCAGGCCGAAGCCCAGCAGCAAGCCGAAAAACATCCCGCCAAGGCTAAGAATGACCGTGTAATACGCGCCCTTGAGCAGAAAGGGCGCGGAGTCCAGCGCGAGTTGGAAACCTGCTTCCATTATTGAGTAACGTCAGCGTTGAAGTACTTCTCGGACAGCTTCTTCAAGGTACCGTCGGCGCGCAGTTCGTCGAGGGCCTTGTTCACCGCAGCCAGCAGTTCAGGCTCGCCTTTGCGCAGGGCAATACCGGCTTCCTGACGGGAGAAAGCAGCACCTGCAGCGGCGGTGTCCTTGGCTTTCTTGGCGTATTCCAGCGCCGCCAGGCGGTCGATCAGAATCGCGTCGACACGGCCGATGCGCAGGTCCTGGAACTTGGTGGGGTCATCGTTATAGGTTTTGACGATGGCTTTCGGTTGGTTTTCCTTGAGCCATTGTTCGTAGTTGGTGCCCAGGCCCACACCGATCTTCTTGCCGGCCAGGTCGTCGGCGGTCTTGATGGTGTCGGCGTTTTTCGCCAGGGTCAGCGCCTGGATACCGGAGACGGTATACGGCTTGGAGAAGTCGTACTTTTCCTTGCGCGCGTCGGAGATGGTCACCTGGTTGACGACCGCGTCCAGGCGCTTGGATTCCAGGGCGGCGAGGATGCCATCCCACGGTGTGGCTTGCAGCTTGACCTTGACGCCGAGTTTCTGGGCCAGCGCTTCAGACAACTCGACCTCGAAACCGCTGAGTTTGCCGCTTTCATCGACGAAGCTGAACGGTGGGTAGGTGCCTTCCAGGCCAATCTTGATTTCGCCGGCTTTCTTGATGTTGTCCAACTGCTCGCCGGCAACTGCCTGACCGAGCCACCCGGCGCCAAGCGCCAGCCCCAACGTACCAACCAGTAACGTGCGACGGAATACGGAAATAGTCATGAAGAGCCCCTGTGTTTTTTATGTTGAGCGATGCAGGTGACGCGGTAGTCGTATCCTGCCTTAAAAGCGCCGTGTGTGGGAGCCGGGCTTGCCCGCGATTGCATCAACTCGGTGTTTTGGATCTGCCCAGTCATGCGTATCGCCATCAAGCTCGCCTACGGCGCGACTATAAAGCCGGTTTTTAAGACTTGAAAATAATATAAAATCAGATTGATATTTCTTTATGGAATATCAAAAGCTCGAATCATAAGCAAACAAGGCGGGTGCGCCACCGGTGTGCAGGAAGATGATCGGCCCCTCTTCAAAGCGCTGCCGGCCAATGCCATCCAGCAACCCGGCCATGGCTTTGCCCGTGTAGACCGGGTCCAGCAGCAGGCCTTCCTGGCTCGCCACCAGCTTGATCGCCGCCAGCGTGCCGGCACTCGGCTCGCCATAACGGGGGGCGAAGTACTCGTCCCACAGGATCACCTTGAACGCGTCGGGCACCGGCACGCCGAGCAATTCGGCCGTACGTTCGGCCAAGCCTTGCACCTTGGGGCGCTGGGCTTCGTCGGTGCGGGACACTGTGACGCCAATCACTTGCAGGTCCGGAAGTACTTCGGCCAGTGCCAGGGCCAGCCCGCTGTGGGTGCCGGCGCTGCCGGAGGCCAGGACCACGGTGGAGAACGGGATGCCGCTGGCTTCAATCTGCCCGGCCAGCTCCAGCCCGGCGCGCACATAACCCAGGGCACCGAGGGCGTTGGAGCCGCCGATGGGCACCAGGTACGGCTTCTTGCCGTTGCTGCGCAGGCGGTCGGCGAGGGCGTTGAGTTGGTCGTCGACGTTATCCAGGTTTTCTACCAGCTCGACCTTGGCGTCGAACAGTTCCAGCAACAGGCGGTTGCCGTTGGCCAGGTAGTTGGGGTCATCGGTGCCTGTCGGGTTTTCCAGCAGGGCGACGCAGCCCAGGCCCAGCTTGGCGGCCAGTGCGGCGGTTTGACGTACATGGTTGGACTGAATCGCGCCGGCGGTCACCAGGGTGTCGGCACCCTGGGCCAGGGCATCGGCGGCGAGGTATTCGAGTTTGCGCAGCTTGTTGCCGCCCATCGCCAGCGGCGTGGTGTCGTCGCGTTTGACGTAGACGTCACGCCCCAGCCAGGCCGACAGCCGCTCGAGTTTTTCCAGGGCAGTGGCGCCGCCCAGCAGTTCCAGACGGTTAAAGCGGTCGAGCTGTTGTTTGATCATGGCTACGCACGGGTGGTCAGAGATGCTGGGACTATAGGCAGGCACTTTTGTGTCGGCAACCGCCAATCGCTTATGTCGACAGGTTATTAGCATTGCACTATTGGTTCTTAAGGACGCTCAGGTGCCTTGCCGTAAAGTGGTGGGCATTACGTCAGGAGTGAAGACCGTGAGTGAGCGTTCCAGTCATTGGCAATTACAGACCATCGTCAGCCAGCTGCGCAGCGCCCGGGACCAGTGGCGCACCCGCAATGGTCGGGTCAGCGGCGAGCAGGGCGGGCGCGAGCTGCCTTCACGGGAAGCCGTGGCGCAGATTCTCGAGGCGTTGTGTGGTGCGCTGTTCCCAATGCGTTTGGGGCCGGTGGACCTGCGTGAAGAAAGTGAAGATTTCTACGTCGGCCATACCCTGGATGTGGCGCTGAATGCGTTGCTCGCCCAGGCGCGGCTGGAGCTGCGGTATGCCGCACGGCAAGGCGGCCAGGATGACAGTGAGGTGGACGCCCACGCCATCCACCTGATCCAGGATTTCGCCCTGGCATTGCCAGCCTTGCGCAGCCTGTTGGACACCGACGTACTCGCCGCCTACCACGGGGACCCGGCGGCGCGCAGCGTGGATGAAGTGCTGTTGTGCTACCCGGGGATTCTGGCGGTGATTCACCATCGCCTGGCGCACCACTTGTATCGGGCGGGCTTGCCGTTGCTGGCGCGGATCAGTGCGGAAATCGCGCACTCTGCGACCGGGATTGATATCCACCCGGGCGCGCAGATCGGCCCGAGCTTCTTCATCGACCACGGGACAGGTGTGGTGATTGGCGAGACGGCGATCATCGGCGAGCGGGTGCGTATCTATCAAGCCGTGACCTTGGGCGCCAAGCGCTTCCCGGCGGATGAAGATGGGCAGTTGCAGAAGGGCCATCCGCGGCATCCGATTGTCGAGGATGATGTGGTGATCTACGCCGGGGCGACGATTCTGGGGCGGATTACCATTGGCAAGGGTTCGACCATTGGCGGCAACGTGTGGCTGACGCGGAGCGTGCCGGCGGGGGCGAACCTGACCCAGGCGAATCTGCAGCATGATGATGGGACGCAGAAGTAGCACCCCGCTCTCAAGATCACACAGATCAAATGTGGGAGCTGGCTTGCCTGCGATAGCGGTGTATCAGCAACAGATGTCTGGCTGACCCACCGCAATCGCAGGCAAGCCAGCTCCCACAATGGATCGCATTCCAGTCTCGGCCAGTATTTCCCTCAGCCATCGCTGAACGTTTCGTCATCTCCATACGTCATACCATTCCTTGAGCTAGTGTAGGAAACACCTACCACTCGGCCCTGCGATTAGTCCTCAAACCCCTATCCATGTTTAACTTGACTGTTCGTTCAAGTTAAATCGGTGGTTCGCTGCCCGCTCACAACAGGAGGCTTACCTTTGCTGAGTCCGTTTTTTACAGCCACATCCCACACCCTTGAGGTGCGCCCTTCATGAGTGCATCGTCCACACCTCCCAGCGGTCTGGTCCGCATGAACCCGCCGGTGTTTTACTTCGCCGCGAGCTTCATCCTGCTGTTCGGCCTGACTGTCATCGCAATTCCCGAACAAGCCGGCGCCTGGCTGCTGGCCGCACAAAACTGGGCGGCCAATACGGTCGGCTGGTACTACATGCTGGCGATGACCCTGTATCTGGTCTTCGTGGTGGTCACCGCGTTATCGGGCTACGGCAAGATCAAACTCGGTGCCGACCACGACGAGCCCGAATTCAGTTACCTGTCCTGGGCCGGCATGCTGTTCGCCGCGGGGATCAGCATCACGCTGTTTTTCTTTTGCGTTTCCGAACCGTTGACTCACCTGGTGCAACCGCCCCAGGGCGAAGCGCTGAACGGTGACGCCGCGCGCCAGGCCATGCAGATTCTGTTTCTGCACTGGGGCCTGCATGGCTGGGGCGTGTTCGCCTTCGTCGGCATGGCCCTGGCCTACTTCGCCTACCGGCATAACCTGCCGCTGGCGTTGCGCTCGGCGCTGTACCCGCTGATTGGCAAGCGCATCAACGGCCCGATCGGTTATGCAGTGGACGGCTTTGGCATCATCGCCACGGTGTTCGGCCTCGGCGCCGACATGGGCTTTGGCGTGTTGCACCTCAACTCCGGGCTGGACTACTTGTTCGGCGTGGCCCACACCCAGTGGATCCAGGTCGGCCTCATCACCTTGATGATGGGCGCGGCGATCCTGGTGGCTGTCTCCGGTGTCGATAAAGGCGTGCGGGTGATGTCCGACATCAACATGCTGCTGGCCTGCGCGCTGCTGCTGTTCGTGTTGTTCGCCGGGCCCACCCAGCACTTGCTCAACACCCTGATCCAGAACATCGGCGACTACCTTGGCGCCTTGCCGACCAAGAGTTTCGACCTCTACGCCTACGACAAACCCAGCGACTGGCTGGGTGGCTGGACCGTGTTTTATTGGGCCTGGTGGATCGCATGGTCGCCGTTCGTGGGCCTGTTCATCGCGCGTATTTCCCGCGGCCGCACCATCCGTGAGTTCGTGTTCGGCGTGCTGTTGATCCCGCTGGGCTTCACCCTGGCGTGGATGTCGATCTTCGGCAACAGCGCCATCGACCAGGTGCTCAACCACGGCCTCACGGCGCTCGGTCAGTCGGCCATCGATGATCCGTCGATGAGCCTCTACCTGCTGCTGGAAACCTACCCGTGGAGCAAGACGGTCATTGCGGTCACCGTATTCATCAGCTTCGTGTTCTTCGTCACCTCGGCCGACTCCGGCACCGTGGTGCTCTCGACCTTGTCGGCCAAAGGCGGCAACGCCGATGAAGACGGGCCGAAGTGGCTGCGGGTGTTCTGGGGCGCGATGACCGCGTTGGTGACCAGCGCGCTGCTGTTTGCCGGCAGCATCGATTCGCTCAAGTCTGCCGTGGTCTTGACCTCGCTGCCGTTCTCGATGATTTTGCTGCTGATGATGTGGGGGCTGCACAAGGCGTTCTACCTTGAGTCGCAGAAACAGATTGCGCAGATGCACTCCCTCGCGCCGGTGTCGGGCTCACGCAAGGGCACGGGCGGTTGGCGCCAGCGTTTGAGCCAGGCGGTGCACTTCCCGTCACGGGATGAGGTGTACCGTTTCCTCGAGACCACGGTGCGTCCGGCGATCGAAGAAGTGACGGCCGTATTTGTCGAAAAAGGCCTCAACGTCGTCACCCAGCCTGACCCGTCCAACGACAGCGTCAGCCTGGAAATCGGCCACGGCGAACAGCATCCGTTCGTGTATCAGGTGCAGATGCGCGGCTATTTCACCCCGTCATTCGCACGGGGCGGCATGGGTTCCAAGCAGCTCAACAACCGCCGCTACTACCGCGCGGAAGTGCACTTGAGTGAGGGCAGCCAGGACTACGACCTGGTGGGCTACACCAAGGAGCAGATCATCAACGACATCCTCGACCAGTACGAACGGCATATGCAGTTCCTGCACCTGGTTCGTTAAGGCTCAGGCCCTGATAAACAGGGCCAGTGCCACCAACGGCGCACCGAATACCCCACTGCCGATCACCAGCTCCCAGACCAGGGGCTGGCCGGCAGTGACCACACCTGCCGCGCCGTTCACCACCGACACCACCAGCCAGATCCCGACAAAGCTGTAGGCCAGAATGTGCCGGCTGACGCCCAGCTTTTGGCCGATGAACAGCATCAGCGCGAGGAGGATCAGGCCGCAGGTGATGACGAGGGCGGTGTGCATATCTGAAGTCTCCTGATACCCGCTGATTTTCCGTGAACACCAAACCTGTGGCGAGGGAGCAAGCTCCCTCGCCACAATATTAGTGCGTCGTAGAGTGAGTGTTGTGTGGTCGTCAGACCAAACCACCATTGGCCCGCAGGATTTGCCCGTTCACCCAACCACCGGCCGGGCTCACCAGGAACGCCACCACGCGGGCGATATCTTCCGGTTGGCCCAGGCGTTCCAGCGGCGCCATCTTGGCCAGGCCCTGGATCTGCTCTTCGCTTTTGCCATGCAGGAACAGTTCGGTCGCCACCGGGCCCGGGGCAACGGCGTTGACGGTGATGCGCCGGCCGCGCATTTCCTTGGCGAACACCTGGGTCAGGGATTCCACCGCCGCCTTGCTGGCGATGTACACCGCATAACCGGGGAAGTTGAGGCCGACGGTGCTGCTGGAGAAATTGACGATGCGCCCGCCGTCGTTCAGGCGGGTGGCGGCTTCACGCAGGGCGTTGAAGGTGCCGCGGGTATGGATGTCGAAGTTCTGGTTGTAGAGCTCATCGCTGTGTTGGGCCAGCGGCAGCACCTTGAGAATCCCGGCGTTGTTGATCAGCACATCAACCTTGCCCAGCTGGGCTTCGGTCTCGTCGAACAGGCGCTTGACGTCGGCGGCGCTGGCTACGTCGCCCTGGATCGCTATGGCTTGGTGGCCGGCCTGGCGCAACTCCACTACCAGCCTTGACGCTTCGGTGGCGCTGTTGGCGTAGTTGATGGCGACGGCATAACCGTCGGCAGCCAGTTGTCTGGCAACCACGGCGCCGATGCCGCGTGAGGCGCCGGTAACGATAGCAACTTGGGTAGTCATGATCTGGTTTCCTTGGGGGAGTGGTTGGGTGTGGAAGCAGATTCACATGTTTACCCAGGCCGATAAATGCGCCAGAGTTGCCTTGACTGTTCAAGAATCGCCAACAATGGAGACGCGCCGTGGACCAGGTCAAAGCGATGAAAGTGTTCGTGAGGATTTACGAACGCAGCAGCTTCACGCTGGCGGCCGATGACCTGAACCTGCCGCGTGCCACCCTGACCCACACCCTCAACCAGTTCGAGTCCTGGCTCGGCACGCGCCTGCTGGAGCGCAGCACCCGCCGCGTCCGCCCGACCCTTGATGGCGAGGCCTATTACCTGCGCTGTGTGCAACTGCTGGCGGAGCTGGAAGAGGCGGAACTGGCCTTCCGCTCGGTGGCCCCCAAGGGCCGCCTGCGGGTGGATTTGCACGGCACTCTGGCCAAGTACTTCGTGATCCCGGCGCTGCCGCAATTCATGGCGCGCTACCCGGAAATCGAGCTGTCCATCAGCGAGGCGGACCGCTTCGTCGACCTGATCGCCGAAGGCGTGGATTGTGTGCTGCGGGCGGGCACCCTGGGGGATTCGGCGTTGATCGGCAGGCGTGTCGCGACGCTGCGCCAGGTGACCTGCGCGAGCCCGGCCTACCTGCGCAAATACGGCGAGCCGAAGCGCCTCGCCGACCTGGGCGAGCACCGTGCGGTGAACTATGTTTCACGCACCACCGCGAAGCTGTTCCCCTTCGAATTCATGGTCGACGGCCAGGTGCAGGAAGTGACGATCGAAGGGGCGCTGTCGGTGTTCGGCGCAGAGATTTATTCCGCCAGCGCAGTCGCCGGACTGGGCATTATCCAGTGCCCGCACTACCGCATCGCCGAGCTGATTAACCAGGGCGTGATGCAGGAAATCCTCACCGATACACCGCCGCCGCCCATGCCGGTTTCGGTGCTCTACCCGCAAAATCGACACATGTCGCCGAGGGTGCGGGTGTTCGTCGATTGGCTCGCTGAAATCTTCGCCACCGCCCGCTAACCCCCGTCGTTACTGGGTTTCTTAAATTTAATTTCATCCGGGTAAAGGGTGTTTTGACTCCGAACTGTCACATGGCCATCGCCTAATTGTGTGAAGCGTTTGACGCTTTCATTTCAGAACAGTGACGGAGACCGGTACCAATGAAGACGTTATTAAGCCCCATGGTGGGTGCCGCCATGGCGAGCTTTATGCTGTCCGCCCACGCCGATTTTATCGATGACAGCCACGCCGACGTGACCCTGCTCAACCGCTACCTCAATCAGCAGGGGCGGGATGTGGTGAACAGCAATAACAAGGCCCACAGCATCCGCGATTGGGGCCAGGGTTTTGAGTTCAACTTCAAGTCCGGCTACACCGATGGCCCGGTGGGCTTTGGTCTGGACTTGCAGGCGTTCTACGGTTTGAAACTGGACTCCGGTGGCGACCTCAATGACAAGGATCACCAGGGCCGCTACCCCGGCAGCATGTTCCCGCTGGATAACGGCAAGTCCGCCGACCAGTTCGGCGTGCTCAGCCCGACCTTCAAGATGCGCTTCGCCCAGGATGAGTTGCGCGTCGGCACGCTGTACGGCAACAACCCGGTACTGGCCAACACCGACGGCCGCCTGTACCAGCAGACCAACACTGGCGTGCAGTTGGTTTCCAAGGACTTGACCGACTTCACCTTTACCGCCGGTGACATCCTCAAGACCAAGATCCGCAACGAAACCGGCGACCAGGGCATGATCACCGCCGGCGGCACCAAAGAGAGCGATCGCTTCCTCTACGGCGGCGCGGACTACAAAGGTTTGCCGGACACCACCGTCAGCCTGTGGTACTCCAACCTTGAGGATTACTACCAGCAGTTCTTCCTCGGTGCCAAGCGCCATGACGCCTTGCCTGTCGGCGCGATCGACACCGACGTGCGCCTGTACCGCAGCCTGGGTGTGGGTGAAAACGCGGCGGGCGACAAAGACTATTCCGCTGCGGGTCTCTACGGCGATGGCACCTCCAAGGGTCGCATCAACCAGTCCACCGTCAGCCTGCTGGAAAGCTACAGCCTGGACGGCCATACCGTCGGCCTGGGCATCCAGAAAAACAGCGGCGACAGCGACTTCCCGTACCTGGATTCCGGCCTGAACAGCGGTGCCAGCAACCAGGGCCCGGGCTCGGGTGCCGACACCCCGGCACTCACCAACATGCAACTGAACAAGTTCCAGCATGCCGGCGAGCGCACCTGGCTGGCGCAGTACAAATATGACTTCGGCAAACTCGGCCTTAACGGCCTGACCTTCGCCACGTCCTACGCACACGGTGATGACATTCGCACGACCCAAGGCACTACCAGTGAATGGGAACGTAACGTCACCGTGGCTTACCAGGTGCCCACCGGCACCCTCAAAGGCCTGGGTGTGACATGGCGAAATGCCCACGCCAGCCCGGATATCACCGGTGCCACCGTGCAAGATGAAAACCGCTTCTATGTGAGCTACGTCGTTCCACTCTGGTAGGAAATTGCTGTACAAAGAGCGAGCACCTTAAGCGATTCAGCTGCTTAAAAGGCTTGGGAATATCGTTATTCCCAGGCCTTATTTGCTCTAAGACCAGAGAGGATTCGATGACTTACATTGCTGCCGAAAACCGCTATGAATCTATTCCTTACCGCCGCGTAGGTCGCACCGGACTGGTGCTGCCGGCACTGTCCCTGGGGCTGTGGCACAACTTTGGCGACAGCACCCCGATCGACACCCAGCGCGCCTTGCTGCGCACGGCGTTCGACCTGGGTATCAACCACTTCGACCTGGCCAACAACTACGGCCCCCCGTACGGCAGCGCCGAGATCAACTTCGGTCGTTTGCTGCGGGAAGATTTCAAGCACTACCGCGATGAACTGATCATCTCCAGCAAGGCGGGTTGGGACATGTGGCCAGGCCCTTACGGCCAGGGCGGCGGTTCGCGCAAGTACGTGCTGGCGAGCCTCGACCAGAGCCTGCAACGCCTGGGGGTCGACTACGTGGATATTTTTTACTCCCACCGTTTTGATGCCGACACCCCGCTGGAAGAAACTGCCAGCGCACTGGCCACTGCCGTGCAACAGGGCAAGGCGTTGTACATCGGGATCTCGTCCTATTCCGGCGTGAAAACCCGAGAAATTGCAGCGCTGCTCCAAGAGTGGAAAGTGCCGCTGCTGATCCACCAGCCGGCCTACAACCTGCTCAACCGCTGGGTGGAAAAAGACCTGCTGGACGTCACCGAAGAACTGGGTGCCGGGGTGATTGCCTTTACGCCATTGGCCCAGGGTCTGCTGACTGACAAATACCTCAACGGCGTACCGGCCGATGCGCGAGTGAACCGCCCGGGTGGTGGTTCGTTGCAGGCCAAGCATTTGTCCGAGGCCAACATCGACCACGCCCGCGCGCTGAATGAAATTGCCAAGCGCCGTGGCCAGAGCCTGGCGCAAATGGCGTTGGCGTGGACGTTGCGTGATCCACGGGTCACCAGCGCCCTGATCGGCGCGAGCCGGCCGGAGCAGATCATTGAAAACGTCGGGGCGTTGCAGAATTTGAGCTTCAGCGCGCAAGAGTTGGCGGAGATTGATCGGTTTGCCCAGGAAGGCGGGATTAACTTATGGGAGAAGCCGTCTACGGCTGAATAAGCAGTAGAGCCCGATTCCTGCATCAACCTCTACCCAATGTGGGGGCGGGCTTGCTCGCGAAAGCGGAGTGTCAGTCACTGGATATGTCGACTGATTCACCGCCTTCGCGAGCAAGCCCGCTCCCACATTTGATTTGTGGAGTGCCTGCTAGAACGGCACATCCCCCAAAATTGTCGCCCGATGCATCACCCGTCGTTGCGGCCGGTAATCATCCACCGCGTAATGCTGGGTCACGCGGTTATCCCAGAACGCCACGTCATTTTTCTGCCAACGCCAGCGAATGGTGAATTCCGGTCGTGTCGCGTGGGCAAACAGCAGCTTCAACACCACGTCGCTTTCCGCCGGCTCCAGTTCGTTGATCTTGCTGGTGAACCCCTCGCTGACGAACAGCGACTTACGCCCGCTCACCGGGTGCGTACGAATCACCGGGTGAGACAGCGGCGGGTTCTTGCGCCGGGCTTCTTCCCAGCGCGCTAAATCTTCCGGCGTGTTGCCGTAACGCTCCAGCGGGAAGGAGCGGGTGAAGTCATGGGTTGCCGTCAAACCGTCCAACAGCTTCTTGAACGGCTCGGACAACGCCTCATACGCGGCAATCCCGCTGGCCCACAACGTATCGCCACCAAACTCCGGCAGCAGCTTGGCGCTCAGTACCGCACCGAGGGCCGGGGTGGGCAGGAAGGTCACGTCGGTGTGCCAGATGGCGTTGTCGCGCACGTCGGTCACGGCGGTGTCGAGGATCAGCACTTCTGGCTGCTCCGGCACGTTGGGGTAGATCGGGTGAATGTGCAGGTCGCCGAAATTCGCCGCGAACCGCGCCTGTTGCTGCGGGTTGATCGGCTGATTGCGGAAGAACAGCACCGAATGTTTGAGCAGCGCCTGTTCGATCGCGTCGCGGTGCTCGATGTTCAGCGGTTGGGTGATGTCGACGCCACTGATCTGTGCGCCAAGGGCGGTGCTGAGAGGTGTTACGGTCAGGCTGCTCATGGGATTCTCGTCGAAAATTTCTTAGTGTGCCTGGCCATGCCACGGCACCAATTTGCGCTGCAGGGCACGCAAGCCCATTTCCATGGCGAAGGCGATCAGCGCGATCACCAGAATCCCCAGCACCACCACGTCGGTGACCAGGAATTGCGCGGCGGACTGCACCATGAAGCCCAGGCCGCTGGTGGCGGCGATCAGCTCGGCGGCCACCAGGGTCGACCAGCCGACACCCAGGCCAATCCGCACGCCGGTGAGGATGTCGGGGAGGGCGCTTGGCAGGATCACGTAGCGAATCAGCTGTGCCCGGGTCGCGCCCAACGACTGCGCAGCGCGCAATTTGGCCGGGTCGACGGTGCGTACGCCGGTGGCGGTGGCGATGGCGATCGGCGCAAAAATCGCCAGGTAGATCAGCAGCACCTTGGACAGCTCACCGATACCGCACCAGATCACGATCAGCGGCAAGTAAGCCAGCGGCGGAATCGGCCGGTAAAACTCGATCAGCGGATCCAGAATGCCCCGGGCGATGCGATTGGAGCCAATGGCAATCCCCACCGGCACGGCGGTCAGTACGGCAAAACCGAGGCCGAGGCCGATGCGCTTGAGGCTCGCGCCCAGGTGCTGCCACAAGGTGGAGTCCATGTAGCCGGTGGTCGCCAGCAGCCAGCCTTTTTGCAGCACGGCCGAAGGCGGTGGCAGGAACAGTGGCTCGATCAGCCCGCTGGCGGTCACGGCCCACCAGATGGCAACCAGGGTCACCAAGGTGAGCACGCTGATCCAGCGGGTGCTCAGGCTGCGGCGTACGGGCACGGCGGGTTTGGTCACCGGCTTGGCGGCCGTGGCCGGTAATTCATAACTGCTCATGCGGACACCTGCCGTTGGGAGAACACCTTGCCCAGCACGTGTTCGCGGGTTTCGATAAAGCGCGGGTCGGACTTGATCGCCCGTGCCGACTCACCGGCGGCATAACGCTGGCCGAAGTCCAGGCTCAGGCGTTCGACGATCTGCCCGGGGTTGGGCGCCAGCAGAATCAGGTCCGTAGCGAGGAACACCGCTTCTTCGATGTCATGGGTAATCAGGAACACCGGCTTGGCTGTGCGCCGCCAGACTTGCAGCAGCAGCTCCTGCATCTGTTCGCGGGTGAAGGCATCGAGGGCGCCGAAGGGTTCATCCATCAGCAATACGCGCGGGTCGGCGGCCAACGCGCGGGCCAGGCCCACACGTTGCTTCTGGCCACCGGAGAGTTGCCAGATACGGCGGCTGTCGAAACCGGCGAGGTCCACCAGGGCGAGCATTTCCCGAGCGCGGATTTCACGCTGGGCCTTGGGCACGCCCGCCAGTTCCAGGCCGAAGCCGACGTTGGCCAGCACGTCCTGCCAGGGCAGCAGGGCGTCGTCCTGGAACACCACGCCGCGTTCGGCGCTCGGTCCTTTTACCGGCACACCGTCAAGGGTGATGCGCCCGGCGCTGGGTTCGACAAAGCCGGCAATCAGGTTCAACAGCGAAGTCTTGCCACTGCCGGAAGGGCCGAGGGCCACCAGCAATTGCTGGGGCCCAAGGCTCAAGGAAATATCGGCCAGTACGGGCTCCGGGCTGCCTGGGTACTGTGCGCTGATGCGCTCCAGTTGTAGCAAGGCCATCGCGGTGAACTCCTGGTATCAGTTAGTGATGAACTTCGGGCTGACGTACGGGGCGTAGTCCGGCAGTACGGCGTCGACCTTGCCCTGTTCCTTGAGGAACGCGGCGGTGTCGGTGACAGCCTTGGTGGTTGGCGCGCCGAGCAGGGTCACCTGGTCAGCCGCCAGCGGGTAGACGTTGCCCTGCAGCAGTAATGGAATGTCGCTGGCCTTGGCCCCGGAGAGCTTCACCAGTTTGTCGACGTTGCCTTTGTCCGCCAGCCAGGCTTGTGGGTCTTTGCGGTAAGCGGCGTAGGCATCCAGGGTGACCTTGGCAAAAGCCGTGACGATTTCCGGGTGCTTCTCGGCGAAATCCTTACGCACGATCCAGGCATCGAAAGTCGGTGCGCCAAACTTGGCCAGTTCGCCGGAGGTGATCAGCACCTTGCCGTTTTCCTTGGCCACGCCGAGGGCTGGGTCCCATACGTAAGTCGCGTCGATATCACCACGCTTCCAGGCGGCGATGATGGCCGGCGGGGCGAGGTTGAGGATGGTCACTTTGGAAGGGTCGATGTTCCAGTGCTTCAGCGCGGCCAGCAGGCTGTAGTGGCCGGTGGAAACGAACGGCACGGCGACTTTCTTGCCGATCAGGTCCTGCGGGCTGTTGATCCCGGAACCGTTGCGGGCCACCAGGGCTTCGGCACCGCCGATCTGGGTGGCGATCAGGAAGGTTTCCACCGGGACCTTGCGGGTCACGGCAGCGGTCAGCGGGCTGGAACCGAGGTAGCCGATCTGCACGTCACCGGAAGCGATGGCGGCGATGATGTCGGCACCGTTGTCGAATTTGCGCCAGTCGATCTTGGCATTGGTAGCTTTTTCATAAGCGCCGTCGGCCTGGGCGACTTTCGCCGGGTCAACGGTGGTCTGGTAAGCGATGGTCACATCGGCGGCCTGGGCAAACAGGCTGGCACCGGCCAGGGACAACGCCGCCAGGAGGCGAAGGGGGAAATGCAGTTTCAAGGGGGAAGTCCTCATCAGGCGGCCGGAGGTCGGCGTGTGAGAAGACTAAATGATCTAAGAATCCGAAAATAAATAACATTTTCGAATTAGCTTATGAGGAGAAACTCGAGCACCAAGCTAGAAGGCGCATGGCCAAATGTGGGAGCTGGCTTGCCTGCGATAGCATCGACTCGGTACTAATGAAATACCGCGGCGCCTGCATCGCGGGCAAGCCCGGCTCCCACAAGAGCCCGGCCCCCACAGGGTTTTGTGCCAGGCTTTTAGTTACTGATAGCGAGGATGCTCGCCTGGTACGACCCGACAAACACGTCAAAATCGCCCACTTCGTTCTGCTCAAGCTCCGCCTGCTGCGCCAACGAACTACGCGCCAGTTCCTCAAAACGCGCCTGTTCCTCAGCCTTCAACGGCTCGCTGCGGAAGTGTTCTGCGTGCACCTGGCTCTGATGCAACGAGAACTGCGCAAAGCTCTCTTTACGCTCGCTCATCGCCGCCAACACCTGGGCCGACGGGGTCAGGGACGAATCCTTGACCTTCGCCAACTGGGCGTCCAGCGCCTGGCTGTGTTCAGTGATGCCCTGGCTCTGATCCAGCAAGGCTGCCAGCGGAGCAATCTGCTCCAGCAACTCGGCGGCCCATTCCTTCATGTCCACCGATTCGCCACGGCGCTGCAATTGCAGGCCCGGACGGCGACCTTCCTTGACCACGCTGAGGAAGTTGGAGGTGGCGTTGCCGCACTCGTTGTCGGCGAACAGCGGGCTGTCATTCAGCGCGCAATACAGCAGGAACGCGTCGAGGAAGCGCGACTCTTGCAAGTCGATGCCCATTGGCAGGAACGGGTTGATGTCCAGGCAACGCACTTCGATGTACTGGATGCCACGGGCCATCAGCGCCTGGATCGGCCGCTCGCCGGTGTAGGTCACGCGCTTGGGCCGGATGTTGGAGTAGTACTCGTTTTCGATCTGCAGGATGTTGGTGTTGAGCTGTACCCACTCACCGTCCTTATGGGTGCCGACTTCGACGTACGGCGCGTAGGGCGTTGCCACAGCTTCGCGCAGGCTGTCGGTGTAGCTCGCCAGGTCGTTGTAGCAAGGCGTCAGGCCGGCCTGGGCGTTGCTCTGGTAACCCAGGTCGCTCATGCGCAGGCTGGTGGCGTACGGCAGGTACAGCGTTTCGGCGTCCAGCACTTCCAGCTGATGCGAGCGCCCACGCAGGAAACCCGCGTCCAGGGCCGGCGAGGCGCCGAACAGGTACATCAGCAGCCAGCTGTAGCGGCGGAAGTTGCGGATCAGCGCGATATAGGCCGTGGACTGGTAGTCGCGGTCGGTTCCTACAAAGCCTTCGGCTTCCTTGAGCAGCGGCCACAAGGCTTCCGGCAGGGAAAAGTTGTAGTGGATCCCGGCGATGCACTGCATGGTCTTGCCGTACCGCAGGGCCAGGCCCTTGCGATACACGTACTTGAGCTGTCCGATGTTGGAGGTGCCGTAGTAGGCAATCGGAATATCTTCCTCGGCCGGCAACGGGCACGGCATCGATGGACTCCACAGGTACTCGTTGCCGAGCTTGCTGTAGGCAAAACGGTGGATCTTGTCGAGGCTGCTCAGGGTATCGGCCGGGTTGGGCAACGCCGGGGTGATGAACTCAAGCAGCGACTCGGAATAGTCGGTGGTGATCTGTTCGTGGGTCAGTGCAGCGCCCAGCGCCTCGGGATGCGGCGTTTGTGCCAGTCGGCCTTCACCGGTGACGCGCAGGCATTCGCGCTCGATGCCGTGCAGGCATTGCTCGAGCAAAGAGAGGTGTTCGTGCTTGCCGAGCAGGGCCAGGCGGCGGTTGAGAAGTTCGCTCAAGTTGGATTCCTTCACGCGTCAGTCGCCCCAATATGGGGGTGGGCAGGACGGTCTACAAGGGTGAAGTGGAAACTGGCGTTATCGCCTGGTTTTCGAGCCGGATTGACCCACTCTGAAAGAGCCGCCCTCGTCCCTGAATCTGGCTATCGCGCACGAGGAAAAGTTCGGCGCAACTTTCGAAGCGCCGAAATTAACTCAAATCGATGACAGGGAGCTATAGGACAGCGAAGGTGCCTTGTGCTTTTGCGACCAGTTTTTCGTCCTGGTACACGTCCGCCTCGACCACCAGCGTACGCCGACCGGGGTGAATCACCCGGGCAGTGCACAGCACATCGCCGTCGGAAACGGCGCGGATGTAGTTGATCTTGCATTCAATGGTCGCGCTTTGCTGGTCGAAACCATGGGAGCTGGAACAGGCCAGCCCCATGGCAATGTCCACCAGGCTGAAGATCGCCCCGCCATGGAGCTTGCCAGCGCGGTTGCGCAACTGCGGCTCCAGGGTCATGGCCACCTCTGCAACCCCGGTTTCCAGGCGTTGCAGGCGGCAGCCAATGAGTTCGCTGAAAGCGCTGTGAGTCAAGCCGGCTGGCAGTTCCATTAACGTTTCTTCAGTTGTTTGGCGTTGGCGAACAGCGAAGCCATGGCGTTGTTGGCCGGGGCTGGCGCAGCGGTTTCCTTGCGGGGGGCGGCGCCTTGGGACTGGCGTGGCGCCGAGCCTGGGCGTGCGCCGCGGGCACCGTCGATTTTCTCGCCCGGGGTGTCGCTCATGCGCATCGACAGGCCGACGCGTTTGCGCGGGATGTCGACTTCCATGACCTTGACCTTGACCACGTCACCGGCTTTTACCGCTTCGCGCGGGTCCTTGATGAACTTCTCCGAAAGCGCGGAGATGTGCACCAAACCGTCCTGATGCACGCCGATATCCACAAACGCGCCAAAGTTGGTCACGTTGGTCACCACACCTTCGAGGATCATCCCCAGTTGCAGGTCCTTGAGGTCTTCGACGCCGTCCTGGAACTCGGCTGTCTTGAACTCGGGACGCGGGTCGCGGCCCGGTTTTTCCAGCTCTTGCAGGATGTCGGTGATGGTCGGCACGCCGAAGGTTTCGTCGGTGTACTTTTTCGGGTCCAGGCGCTTGAGGAACGCGGCGTCGCCGATCAGCGAGCGGATGTCACGGTCGGTTTCAGCGGCGATGCGTTGTACCAGCGGGTAGGCTTCCGGGTGGACGGCCGAGGAGTCCAGCGGGTTGTCGCCGTTCATGACGCGCAGGAAGCCGGCGGCTTGTTCGAAGGTTTTTTCGCCAAGGCGTGCGACTTTTTTCAGCGCTGCACGGGTTTTGAACGCACCGTTTTCGTCGCGGTGGGTCACGATGTTCTGTGCCAGGGTGGCGTTAAGGCCGGAAATTCGGGCCAACAGCGCTACCGATGCGGTGTTCACATCCACACCGACCTTGTTCACGCAGTCTTCCACTACTGCATCCAGGCCGCGTGCCAGTTTCAGCTGCGATACGTCGTGCTGGTACTGGCCGACGCCGATGGATTTCGGATCGATCTTCACCAGTTCGGCCAATGGATCCTGCAGGCGGCGAGCGATGGACACGGCGCCACGGATCGACACGTCGAGGTCCGGAAATTCCTTGGAAGCCAGTTCAGACGCGGAGTACACCGAAGCGCCGGCCTCGGAGACCATCACCTTGGTCATCTGCATGCCTGGGTATTTTTTGATCAGCTCGGCGGCCAGCTTGTCGGTTTCACGGCTGGCGGTGCCGTTACCGATGGCGATCAGGTCCACCGAGTGCTTGGCGCATAAGGCGGCCAGGATCGCGATGGTCTGGTCCCACTTGTTGTGTGGCACGTGGGGGTAAACCGTGGCATGGTCGAGCAGCTTGCCGGTGGCGTCGACCACGGCAACCTTGCAGCCGGTGCGCAGGCCCGGGTCGAGGCCCAGGGTCGCGCGTGGGCCGGCTGGCGCGGCCAGCAGCAGGTCGTGCAGGTTGTGGGCGAACACGCTGATGGCTTCGGTCTCGGCGCCGTCGCGCAACTCGCCCAGCAGGTCGGTTTCCAGGTGGGTATAGAGCTTGACCTTCCAGGTCCAGCGCACGACTTCACTGAGCCACTTGTCCGCAGGACGGTTCTGATTCTGGATGCCGAATTGTTGACCGATCATGCCTTCGCACGGGTGCATGGTGCCGGGCAGCTCGTCGCCGACCTTCAGTGCGGAGCTCAGGATGCCTTCGTTGCGACCGCGGAAAATCGCGAGGGCGCGGTGGGACGGCATGCTTTTCAGCGGCTCGTCGTGTTCGAAGTAATCGCGGAACTTGGCGCCTTCCTCTTCCTTGCCGGCGATCACGCGGGCACTGAGGGTGGCTTCCTGCTTCAGGTAATTGCGCAGTTTTTCCAGCAGGTTGGCGTCTTCCGCGAAGCGCTCCATGAGGATGTACTTGGCGCCTTCGAGGGCGGCCTTGACGTCGGCCACGCCTTTTTCGGCATCGACAAAACGTGCAGCTTCGGTTTCCGGGGCCAGGGACGGGTCGTTGAACAGACCGTCGGCCAGCTCGCCGAGGCCGGCTTCCAGGGCGATCTGGCCCTTGGTGCGGCGCTTCTGCTTGTACGGCAGGTACAAGTCTTCGAGGCGGGTCTTGGTGTCGGCGAGCTTGATGTCGCGTTCCAGTTGCGGGGTCAGCTTGCCTTGCTCTTCGATGCTGGCGAGGATGCTGATACGCCGTTCGTCGAGTTCTCGCAGGTAGCGCAGGCGCTCTTCCAGATGCCGCAACTGGATATCATCGAGGCTGCCGGTGACTTCTTTACGGTAACGGGCGATGAAGGGCACTGTGGAGCCTTCATCCAGTAGAGCGACGGCCGCTTCGACCTGTTGTGGGCGTACACCGAGTTCCTCGGCGATGCGGCTGTTGATGCTGTCCATAAAACCACCTGAAATTCTGAAAGCAGGCTCGCAGGCCCGGAAAACAAGGCTTGCGAGGCTGGTTGAGCGGCCCGACTGGCGCCGCTGCCTGGGTCAAGAGGCAGCCTATTGACCCTCGAAATCGAAAAAATCACTACAAGCGGGTGAAAAAAATCCCCTGGCAGTAAACGGCAACGAACTGACGTTGCCCTGCACAAAGGCGCCGCATTATAACCAGCGTTCCGCCCTTGGGGGGATTGCGGCCAAGGTTGTAGGGCGCGGGTTCGCTGGCGGTAGAGGAAAAATCTGCTAACAATGCACACGGTGCGTATAACGGCAGCTACGCCATAATGCGCGCCGAGATAAGAGGAGCATCTAATGAGCAGCACTGCACAAACTGCTGAAGGCGAAAAAATTCTCATCGTTGATGACGATCCGGGGCTGAGCAGCCTGCTGGAGCGTTTCTTCAACTCCAAGGGCTATCGCGCACGCGCGGTGCCAAACACCGAACAGATGGACCGCCTGTTGGGACGTGAAGTCTTCAACCTGGTGGTGCTGGACCTGATGCTGCCCGGCGAAGACGGCCTGACCGCCTGCAAACGCCTGCGCGGCGCCAACAATCAGATCCCGATCATCATGCTGACCGCCAAGGGCGATGAGCTGAGCCGTATCAAGGGCCTGGAACTGGGCGCTGACGATTACCTGGCCAAGCCGTTCAACCCGGATGAGCTGATGGCGCGGGTCAAGGCCGTACTGCGCCGCCAGGCTGCCCCGGTACCGGGTGCTCCAGGCAGCGAAGACGAAAGCGTGACCTTCGGCGACTACGAGCTGTCATTGGCCACCCGTGAGCTCAAGCGTGGCGATGAAGTGCACATGTTGACCACCGGCGAATTCGCCGTGCTCAAGGCGTTGGTGATGAACGCGCGCCAGCCGCTGACCCGCGACAAGCTGATGAACCTGGCCCGCGGCCGCGAATGGGACGCCCTAGAGCGCTCCATCGACGTACAAATCTCCCGTCTGCGCCGGATGATCGAACCCGATCCATCCAAGCCGCGTTATATCCAGACGGTGTGGGGCGTGGGTTACGTGTTTGTGCCGGATGGCACTGCAACCAAGTGACCGATGATTTGCAGAAGCGGGCTTGCCGGTGATGACTCGATAAGAGTCAGCCGGTTGCCCGGCGTTTGCAATTCTGCGAGCCTCGCTCGCTCCTGCAAGGTGTCTAGCTGTCTTCTATGAAAACCCCGTTGTGGTTCCCGCAAAGTTTCTTCTCACGCACCCTTTGGCTGGTGCTCATCGTCGTACTGTTTTCCAAGGCCCTGACACTGGTTTATCTGTTGATGAACGAAGACGTGCTGGTGGACCGGCAGTACAGCCACGGTGTCGCCCTGACCTTGCGCGCCTACTGGGCCGCAGACCCCGAGAACCGCGAGAAGATCGCCAAGGCCGCTACCCTGGTCCGGGTCGCGGGTGCGGGTGTGCCCGAGGGCGAGCAACATTGGCCCTACAGCGAAATCTACCAACGCCAGATGCAGGCCGAACTGGGTGAAGACACCGAGGTGCGGCTACGCATGCATGTATCACCGGCGCTCTGGGTGCGGGCCCCAAGCCTGGGCGAGGACTGGCTGAAGGTGCCGCTGTATCCGCATCCATTGCGGGGGCAGAAGATCTGGAACGTGTTGGGCTGGTTCCTGGCGATTGGTTTGCTTTCCACCGCGTCTGCCTGGATTTTCGTGCGCCAGCTCAATCAGCCGCTCAAACGCCTGGTGTTTGCGGCACGCCAGCTTGGTCAGGGCCGTAGCGTGCGGCTGCCCATCAGCGACACGCCGAGTGAAATGACCGAGGTGTACAGCGCGTTCAACCAGATGGCCGAGGATGTCGAACAGGCGGGGCGCGAGCGCGAGCTGATGCTGGCGGGGGTGTCCCATGACCTGCGCACGCCATTGACGCGTTTGCGGCTTTCCCTGGAACTGATGGGCAACCACACCGACCTTACCGACGACATGGTTCGAGACATCGAGGACATGGACGCGATTCTCGACCAGTTCCTCGCGTTCATCCGCGATGGCCGGGACGAGGTGGTGGAAGAGGTCGACCTGACGGACCTGGTGCGTGAGGTGGTGGCGCCCTACAACCAGAACGGTGAGCAGGTGCGCATGCGCCTGGAGCCGATCCAGCCGTTCGCGTTGCGTCGGGTCTCAATGAAACGCTTGCTGAACAACCTGATTGGCAACGCCCTGCATCACGCCGGTTCCGATGTGGAAGTGGCGGCCTACGTTTCCGGGGATACCAGTGCGCCGTACGTGGTGCTGAGTGTCATGGACCGTGGCGCCGGTATCGATCCGGCAGAGCTGGAAGGCATCTTCAACCCGTTCACCCGTGGTGATCGTGCCCGGAGTGGCAAAGGCACGGGCCTGGGGCTGGCGATTGTGCGGCGGATTGCTTCGATGCATGGCGGCAATGTCGAATTGCGTAACCGGCCGGATGGCGGTTTGGAAGCACGGGTGCGTTTGCCGTTGGGGCTGATGTTGCCTAGGGACGCGGTCTAAATGTGGGAGCGGGCTTGCTCGCGAAGGCGGTGGGTCAGTCCATAGAAATGTTGACTGATCCACCGCCTTCGCGAGCAAGCCCGCTCCCACACTGGTTTTGCGGTGCTTTACAGGTTGGGAGTCCTCAACCTTTGCCTTTGGTCCTGGTCATATTCGGCCCACCACTCTTCTCCAGATGCTGAATGATGATCCCCGCCACATCCTTGCCGGTGGTGGTCTCAATCCCTTCCAGGCCCGGTGACGAGTTCACCTCCATCACCAGCGGCCCGTGATTGGAACGCAAGATATCCACACCCGCCACGCTCAACCCCATGACCTTGGCTGCCCGCAGTGCGGTCATGCGTTCTTCCGGGGTGATCTTGATCAGGCTGGCACTTCCGCCACGGTGCAGGTTGGACCGAAACTCACCCGGCTTGGCCTGGCGCTTCATCGCGGCGATCACCTTGTCGCCCACCACGAAGCAGCGGATATCCGCACCGCCAGCTTCCTTGATGTACTCCTGCACCATGATGTTCTGCTTGAGGCCCATAAACGCCTCGATCACCGATTCGGCCGCTGTCGCGGTTTCACACAGCACTACGCCGATACCCTGGGTGCCTTCCAGCACCTTGATCACCAGCGGTGCACCGTTGACCATCTCGATCAGGTCGGGGATGTCATCCGGGGAGTGTGCAAAGCCGGTGACCGGCAAACCAATGCCACGGCGCGACAGCAGCTGCAGCGAGCGCAGTTTGTCCCGCGAACGGGCGATCGCCACCGATTCATTGAGGGGAGAGACCCCCATCATTTCAAACTGGCGTAGCACTGCGCAGCCATAGAACGTCACCGAAGCACCGATACGCGGGATCACCGCATCGAAGCCTTCCAGCGGTTTGCCCCGGTAGTGGATCTGCGGCTTATGACTGGCAATGTTCATATAGGCGCGCAACGTATCGATCACCACCATCTCATGGCCACGTTCGGTGCCGGCCTCGACCAGGCGACGGGTGGAATACAGACGCGGGTTACGCGACAGCACAGCGATCTTCATGCAGCACCTGTGGCAGAGGTAGTAGAGACCGGGAACACCGGCTTGTCTTGAACGTATTTGACGCCGGGACTGACCACCAGTTGGCCGTCAATCAGGGCCTTGGAGCCCAGCAACAGGCGGTAACGCATGGCCTTGCGGCAGGCGAGGGTGAATTCTACCCGCCATACCCGATCGCCCAGGGCCAGGGTGGTGCTGATCACATACCGCACCTGGGCCTGGCCATTGGAGCTTTTAATGGTTTTCATCGCCACCAGCGGCGCTTCGCAGCGTCGGTGACGCAGTTGCACCACGCTGCCCAGGTGCGCGGTGAAGCGCACCCACTTTGCACCGTCGCGCTCAAATGGCTCGATCTCGGTCGCATGCAGGCTTGAGGTACTGGCGCCGGTGTCGATCTTGGCGCGCAGGCCTGCCACTCCCAAGTCGGGAAGTGCCACCCACTCACGCAGACCCACAACGGTCAAATGGTCAAATGTCTTCAATATGAATAACCAGCAATTAATTCGCCCAGGCCTCGGGTGATACCTTGGCCAGGGCTTTGAATGCAGGCTTGGCGAACCAGTAGCCTTGCATCAGGAAAATTCCACAGTCGGCGAGAAAGTCTCGTTCGCCGGCACTTTCGATGCCTTCGGCGATGACAGTAACGCCCAACTGCTCACAGATTGTGACAATCCCCCGGACGATCACCTGACGGACACGATCACGGTCGACATCGCGGATCAGCGCCATGTCGAGTTTGATCAGGTCAGGTTGGAAATCGGCCAGCAGATTCAGCCCCGAATAGCCCGCCCCGAAATCGTCGATGGCGGTCTTGAAGCCGAATTCGCGGTATTCACGCAGAATATTCGTCAAATGGCGATAGTTATCTACGTGCTCGCTTTCCAGTGTTTCGAAAATCAGGCGGTCCAGCGGAAAATTGTGCGCGCGAGCTGCCTCCAGGGTGCTGCGAATGCAAAGTTCCGGCCGGTACACCGCGTTGGGCATGAAGTTGATTGAAAGGTGCGTCTGCATGCCCAGTGTCGAGGCGGTGGCAATCGCCTTGGTGCGGCATTGCTGGTCGAAACGGTAGCGATTGCTGTCGTTGACTTGATCCAGCACCGACAACGCGCCCTCACCGTTGACCCCGCGCACCAGGGCTTCATGGGCAAAGATCGACTGGTCCCGCAGGTCCACGATAGGCTGATACGCAAAATCAAACTCAAAACCCAGCGGTTCACTTTGCTGGCAACCCGCACAGCCTTGTTTGGGTGAGGTGAGTGAAACAGGAAAGTCGGTCACACGTTAACCTCGCGAAAACAGGATACTGCCTGGCGTATCTTAGGTGAGGTGAAGGGTTTATGCGTTGAAGGGGTTCAACGGTAAAGTTGCGACATTTTTCAGAGCGAGGAATTCAAGTGGCTCAGAAGCAGGAAGAGGAAGAAAAAGTCCGTTTGGACAAGTGGTTGTGGGCGGCGCGCTTCTTCAAGACCCGCGCCCTGGCCAAAGCGGCCATCGAGAGTGGCAAGGTGCATTGGCGCGGTGAGCGTTGCAAGCCCGGCAAGGAGCCGCGCATCGGCGATGAGTTCCAGATCCGTGCCGGGTTTGATGAGCGAACCGTCGTGGTCCAGGCGCTTTCAATTGTGCGAAAGGGCGCTCCCGAGGCGCAGGCGTTGTATACCGAAACCGAAGCCAGCATCGCCAAGCGCGAAAACGCGGCGGCCATGCGCAAGGCGGGCTCCCTGGGCATGACCACCGACGGCAAGCCGAGTAAGAAACAGCGGCGCGACCTGTTCAAGTTTCGCGGCAGTGGTAATGATGATTAACCGGCAGACTGCAGGAGCCAGGCCGGCTCCTGCAACTTCAACTCAAACGCTGCGAATCACGCTCAAGCGATTAACCAGCGGCACTCGCTGAAACCACTCAAACACCGGTCCCGTCAGCCGCAACAGCCCCCCTGAAACTTTCGCCGCAAAGGGCGTGTAGTAACCCCAACCCAGCGCCAACAGCGCCAGCAATACCCCGCCGATATAGTCGTCCTGCCCCCAATGCGCGCCGGCCACCAGCCGCGGCATCATGAACAGCAGCGCCAGGCCCCAGATCACCAGGACGTGCCCGAGGCGCTTGGCGAACACGCTCATGAACATCCCCCAGATCAACAGCACCGAAGCATGATCCCCCGGGAAGCTCTGGCTGGAGCGGTCCTTCAATTCCCACGTTTTCTCAAGGCCTGGAAAATAGTCGCTCATCTGAATCGCCCCGCTGATCACCATCGACGGGCTATGGTGTTGCCAGCCCATCTGCGCTGCCAGCTTGGAAAACAGCATGCGGATAAACAACAACAGCAGCAGAATGCCCAGGAATCCAAAAAACGCCTGGCGCACTTCAATCGCCTTGAACACCCAGTCGCCGCGGATCAACAGCGCCAGCAGAATCACCCCCACCACGGCATCAAACGGGCGCAAACTGGCCACCGCCCACACATGCAACCACGCCTGGCTGCTCGCCAAGGGGTCGTTGAGCAGATGAAACAGCCACTCGTCGAAAACCACACAGAGCGCCTGGCCCGCTGGCCAGAGCCAAAAACACAGCAGCCCCACAGCGAATAAATTGCACAGGGCCAATCGCCCGAGGTTCCACCTGGCTTGGAACAAACCCGGATTGTTCATAAACTGTTTCCTCTTTGCTTTAAAGCGCTTCGTTTTCCTGGAGAAGGCCGCACCAAAATGGTGCTAAAGCGTGTAATTCTATAAACGTTGTCATCTTTTTGTCATCAATTCAGATACCCAGACCTATGACTGATCTACCGGATACCGACTTCACCCAACGCTTCATCTTCGACGACAGCGACGCCCGTGGCGAACTGGTCGCCCTGGAGCGCAGCTATGCCGAAGTCCTCGCCAAGCACCCCTATCCGGAGCCGGTCGCGCAATTGCTCGGCGAGCTGATGGCGGCTGCCTCGCTGCTGGTGGGCACCCTGAAGTTCGATGGCTTGCTGATCCTGCAGGCCCGTTCCGAAGGCCCGATCCCGCTGCTGATGATCGAATGCTCCAGCGAGCGTGAAATCCGTGGCCTGGCCCGATACGACGCGGACCGGATCGCTCCCGATGCCACCCTGGCTGACCTGATGCCTGACGGCGTGCTGGCACTGACCGTCGACCCGACTGAAGGCCAGCGTTACCAGGGCATCGTCGACCTCGACGGCGAAACCCTGTCCGACTGCTTCACCAACTATTTCGTGATGTCCCAGCAAGTCGGCACCCGCTTCTGGCTGAACGCCGACGGCAAGCGCGCCCGTGGCCTGTTGCTGCAACAATTGCCGGCCGACCGTATCAAGGATGAAGAAGACCGTGCCGACAGCTGGGCCCATATCACCGCCCTGGCCGGTACCTTGAAAGCCGAAGAACTGCTGGGCCTGGACAACGAAACCATCCTGCACCGCCTCTACCACGAAGAGGCCGTGCGCCTGTTCGACGTGCAATCCCTGCACTTCCACTGCAGTTGCTCCCGCGAGCGTTCGGCCACGGCCCTGGTCAGCCTGGGTCTGGAAGATGCGCAGGCCCTGGTGGTGGAACACGGTGGCAACATCGAGATCGACTGCCAGTTCTGTAACCAGCGCTACCTGTTCGACGCCGCCGATATTGCTCAATTATTCGCCGGCGCGGGCGTAGACACCCCTTCAGGCACCCGCCACTAAAACGTTTAAGCACAGGTAAATCACCTGACAAACGCCGGATTTCCGCCGTTCTGACCGGAGGGCCCTACTCTTTTTGGGCTTTTCTGGCATAATCCGGCCCACTTTTTTCGCGGTAGTAGTGCGCAACTTTCTACTACAAAACGTTTGGAGCACTCGGCCACTGGCCGACGGGGAACCTCATGACGCAAGCCAATAACGCCGTATACACCGATCTGAGTGTTGACGATCTGGTCAAAGAAGCCCTGCAGCGCGGTGAAGGCGTGCTTGCCGATACCGGCGCGCTGGTCGTAGAAACCGGTCATCGTACCGGCCGTTCGCCAGTCGACCGCTTCATTGTTGAAGAGCCTTCCACCCAGGCTGCCATTGCCTGGGGCCCGATCAACCGCAAGTTCCCGGCCGACAAGTTCGATGCCCTGTGGGCTCGCGTCGAGGCATTCAACAACGCGCAAGAGCATTTCGTTTCCCACGTTCACGTAGGGGCTGCAGAAGACCACTACCTGGCCGTGAAAATGACCACCCAGACTGCCTGGCAGAACCTGTTCGGTCGTTGCCTGTTCATCAACCCGGCCCAGTACAACCCGGCCGGTCGTGAAGAGTGGCAAGTGCTCAACGTGGCCAACTTCGAATGCGTGCCAGAGCGTGACGGCACCAACTCCGACGGTTGCGTGATCCTTAACTTTGCCCAGAAAAAAGTGCTGATCGCCGGCATGCGTTACGCCGGTGAGATGAAAAAAGCCATGTTCTCGGTGCAGAATTTCCTGCTGCCAGCCTCCGATGTTCTGCCGATGCACTGCGCTGCCAACATCGGCGAAGCAGGCGACGTGACCCTGTTCTTCGGCCTGTCCGGCACGGGTAAAACCACCCTGTCCGCCGACGAAAGCCGCTACTTGATCGGCGACGACGAACACGGCTGGGGCGAAGGTGTTGTGTTCAACATCGAAGGCGGTTGCTATGCCAAATGCATCGACCTGTCCGAGAAGAACGAGCCGGTTATCTGGAAAGCCATCAAGCACGGCGCCGTGCTGGAAAACGTCGTCATCGATGACGCCAAGCACGCCGACTACGCTGACGTCAGCCTGACCCAGAACAGCCGCGCCGCCTACCCGCTGGAACACGTTGCCAAGCGCTCCGAGAAAAACCTCGGTGGCGAGCCAAACGCTGTGATCTTCCTGACCTGCGACCTGACCGGCGTACTGCCGCCAGTCTCGATCCTCAGCGAAGAACAAGCGGCCTACCACTTCCTGTCCGGTTACACCGCACTGGTGGGCTCGACCGAAATGGGTTCGGGCGCCGGCATCAAGTCGACATTCTCCACCTGCTTCGGCGCGCCGTTCTTCCCGCGCCCGGCCGGCGAATACGCAGAGCTGCTGATCAAGCGCATCCGCGGCTTCGGCTCCAAGGTCTACCTGGTCAACACCGGCTGGACCGGCGGTGGCTACGGCGTTGGCAAGCGCTTCAACATCCCGACCACCCGTGGCGTGATTGCAGCGATCCAGAGCGGTGCGTTGATTGGTGCCGAGACCGAGCACCTCGATACCATCAACCTGGACGTGCCATTGGCTGTACCGGGCGTCGAGACTGGCCTGTTGAACCCACGTAACACCTGGGCTGACAAGGCTGCCTACGATGAAGCGGCGAAAGCGCTGGCGGGTCTGTTCATCGAGAACTTCAAGAAGTTTGAAGTGAGCGACGCGATCAAGGCTGCGGGTCCGAAGTTGTAAGATTCGGCCGTTGTGAAAAAGCCGCCCCTTGTGGGCGGCTTTTTTGTGGGCGTAGAATTAGTCGACGAGGTGCAATACCACAGCTCCGACCAACACCAGCACCACACCGGTTATTTGCACTGCCGACAGCCGTTCCTTGAAAAACACAAACCCCAGAATCGCCGCGATCCCACCGGATAGCGTGCTGATCACTGTCACCACGGAAACAGACCCCGCCATCGCACCCCACGAGAATGCCGAGAATCCACCCAGGTTCATCACGCTCGCGCCGGTCAGCGTTGCGCAGTTTTTCAGCGGCGGGATTTTCAGGCCGTCTTTGACTTTGAGCACCATCAACACCAATACGCATAGCCCTACCAGGTAACCCAGCCAAAGCATCGTGACCGGGCCAAGCGTCGGCAGGGTGTAACGACCCTGCACCCAAAAACTGGTGCCGTAGAGCAACGCTGCGAGCATCGCGTAGCCGATCGAGCTGCTGGAGTTGTTGTGAGGCACGCCGTTGGCCTTGTGGATACTGGAAAGGATCACACCCACCACGCACAGGGCGATGCAGCCGAGCTGGCTCAGGCTGATGTGTTCGCCGCTGGCCCATGACAGCAACGTAGTCACCACGCCGTAGGACGTCACTAGAGGCGCGACGATGGCCGCTTTGCCCAGAGCGAAGGCCTTGGACAGTGCGAGGGCGCCGGAGACGGTCAGCAGGGCTGCTGCGGCGCCCAGGAGCCAGACACTCAAAGGCGCCGCGAGGGATTTGACGAGGAAGGCCGGGAATATGACCAGCAGCAGGGTCATGATCAGGAAGCCCAGGGCCTGGCCGAAGTACACCGCGCGTTTGACGCCGACGGCTCGGGCGTTCAGGCCGACGAGGAAGTCCGTGCCGCCCCAGAGCAGGGCGGCCAGCAGGCCCATTAGTACGTCCATGTAAGGTCCTTGTTATTTTTTGAAGGCTGCGCTGTATTGGCTTATAGGTGTGTGACTGTTCGGGCCTCATCGCGGACAAGCCCGGCTCCCACATTAGATCTTTAGCGTGTTTGAGGTGTGTGTTCGCTCAGGTTTTCCAGGGTTTGAGTGTCCCAGCGGTGTGTCTTGATCGCGAGGTAAAGCATACCGATGGTCAGCGGGATTTTGTCGCCGCGGCCTTTGGCTCGGTGTTTCAGGAATACGTCGAAGACGGGAGGTTGGAAGTAACGATAAGCGTCGAAGTCGTTCAGGTCTACGGCGAAGTCTTGTTCCAGCGCTTCCATGAATTGATTGGCTTCGGCGCCGTCGCAACCCAGGTCCAGGTTGATGGCCGTTTCAAGGCGCAGCGTCTTATGTTCGGGCAGGCCAATTTCCTCATGCAGCAGTTGCAAGAGCTGTTGCATGGCAAGGTCTTCAGGAAAGTTGGGGGCCAGGTTCATGGTGGTTACACGAGAGTTGGTGGAGGCGACTGACTTTATCGATCGAACCGTGATCCTTCAAACGAAACAGGTCAAATGTGGGAGCCGGGCTTGCCCGCGATGGCGGTGTGTCAGTGGTAGAGGTGTTTTCTGACACTCCGCTATCGCAGGCAAGCCAGCTCCCACATTTTTAGCTGTGTGGTTGCTCGGGTGGTGTTCGCTTGACGGCGGCTAGCGCGGGGTACTGATACACCGCTCAAAAATCGCCTCCAACCCTCGATAGTCACACGCCACCGCATCGATATTCGCCGGTATCCACGCCGCATTCTTCACCAGCCACCAATTCACCGAAAACCCGGCGTTGACGATGATCTGCTCGAACAGAATCCGCTGCGCCCGGCCGTTCCCTTCGCGAAACGGGTGGATCACGTTGAGGTCGCCATAGGCCTCGGCAATTTGCGTCACCAACTCTGCCTGCGTCACCCCGACAAACCAGTTGGCCTGCGCCATGTGCTGGATGATCTTGCTCGCCTCAGGCGGGATACGCTCCGGTGTGCAGAACAGCGTGTCGCCTTTCTGGATGTTGACCGTACGCAGTTCCCCGGCCCATTCGTAAATGTCTGCGAAAAGGGTGCGGTGGATGTGTTGCAGGCGTTCCAGGTCGTAGGGCGGCGGATACAGCGGAAGGCTGCCGACGGCAATTTCAGACAATTCCCGTTCGGCCTGGTGCAGGCGTTCTTCGTCGAACAAATCGAGGCGGTTGCGCAGGACGCTGCTACCGGGGTAGCAGTACGGGTCCTGGCCCACGCCATATTTGTCGAGCATCAGCGTGGGGTGTTGCGGTACTTGGCGAGGACGGCTTCGCGGGTCGGCAGGGGTTTGTCGACGTCGGCGGGCTGGGTGTCGAACCCTTCCAGGCGCAGGCTGGCCAGGTAGTTGGAACGGCGGATCTTGTGGTAGTGATCCTGCTTTTGCTCAAACGTCAGTTCGGCCATGACAGCGTCCTCTCGGTGCGAAGCTTGATTGTAGCGCAATGAGTTTCGAGATGCGTCCTGCGTAAGGTCGGAACGTTTCTCACGGGTGCCTACTCCACTTCCCAGGCTGTGTATCATCCAGACTCTTTTTTCCTTGCGACCTTTCTCGATTCGCTGAATGCGCTGGTCTATGTTTTGGGCTCGTTCAGCGGTCAATGGAGTGACAGCTTATGCACAATACCCTCCAACAGGTCTTTGGTTATCCACAGTTTCGTTTGGGCCAGGAGGCGGTGGTCAGTGCCGTGCTGGCCGGTCGTTCGGCGGCGGCGATTTTCCCCACCGGTTCCGGCAAGTCCCTGTGTTATCAACTTTCCGCCGTGCTGCTGCCGCACCTGACGCTGGTGGTGTCGCCGTTGCTGGCGTTGATGCAGGATCAGTTGGGTTTCTTGCAGCGCCACGGTATCTCGGCGGGCAGCATCGACTCGGCCCAGAGCCGCGATGATGCCAATGACGTCATGGCCCGGGCGCGCTCGGGCGAGCTGAAAATCCTGATGGTTTCCGTGGAGCGTTTGAAGAACGAGCGCTTTCGCAACTTCCTGCAAAGCGTGCCGATCTCGCTGCTGGTGGTGGACGAAGCTCACTGTATTTCCGAGTGGGGCCACAACTTTCGTCCGGACTACCTGAAGCTGCCGGACTACCAGCGTCAGTTCCGCATTCCCCAGGCGCTGTTGTTGACTGCCACGGCGACGCCCAAGGTGATCGCCGACATGCAGGCCAAGTTCGCCATTGCACCGGACGATGTGATCACCACCGGCTTCTACCGCTCCAACCTAAACCTGCTGGTGGAGCCGGTCAGCGGCCAGGACAAACGCCGCCGTCTGGTGGAATGGATGAAGGAGCGGGCCAATCAGCCGAGCATCGTCTACGTCACCCTGCAGAAAACCGCCGAACACATTGCCGAGCATTTGAATCGCAACGGCATCCAGGCCGAGGCTTATCACGCGGGCTTGGCCCACGATAAACGCGAGGGCATTCAGAAGCGGTTCATGGGCGGCCAGTCCAATTGCATCGTCGCCACCATTGCTTTCGGCATGGGCATCGACAAGAGTGATATCCGCAATGTGGTGCACTTCGATCTGCCCAAATCCATCGAGAACTACAGTCAGGAAATCGGCCGGGCCGGGCGTGACGGGCAGCCATCTGACTGTCTGGTGTTGGCCAACCGCGACAGCCTGAATATCCTGGAAAACTTTGTGTACGGCGACACGCCGGAGCAGGAAGGGATTCGCCGCGTTCTGGAGGAAATACAGGCGGTCCGTGGTGATGGGCAATGGGAGTTTTTGCTTCGGTCACTGTCGGACCACAGCAATATCCGTGAACTGCCTCTGAAGACCTTGCTCGTGCAGCTTGAGCTCAAGGGCGTAATCGCGCCGCGCTACGCGTTTTACGCCGAGTACCGTTTCAAATATCTGATTGAGCCGGACGCATTGCTGGCGCGCTTTTCTGGCGAACGGCAGCAGTTTGTCGCGGCGATTATCCAGGTCTGTAAAAGGGCAAAGACCTGGGCGACGGTGGATTTCGACGCGCTGTATCAACAGCATCAGGCCGAGCGCAGTCGGGTGGTGAAGGCCCTGGATTACTTCCAGGAGCAGGGCCTGATCGAGATGGAAAGCAAGCAGATGACCGAGGTCTACGCGCTGCTGAATACCGACTTTGATCCACAGGCGCTGAGTACGGAGTTATACACAGGCTTCAAGCAGCATGAGGTGACGGAGGTGGCGCGGATTCACGCCATGCTGGATCTGTTCGCTACGCAGGAGTGCCTGGGGTACCGCCTGGCGCATTACTTCGGTGATGAAAACGCGCCCCGGCAATGCGGGCATTGTTCGGTGTGCCACGGTAACGTCGCCCACTTGCCAACGCCGCCGAGCTTGCCGCCGCTTGTGGATAAAAACTTTCAGGCGTTGTGCGGTGAATTTATCCACAGGCATCATGAATACAACGGCCACTTGCCGGGTGCTGAGCGTTTGACCCGGTTCCTGGGCGGGATCAGCGTGCCGTTGTTTACCAAGCTGAAGGCGCGAACTATTCCTGGTTTCGCCGCACTTGAGGAATATCCCTACGCCGAGGTGCGTGAATGGGCCGAAGCTCATTTGAACGACCTGTAACTTCACTGACCGAGATCTTTCCATGTCCGACTCAATGCCACAGCGCGCCGATTATCGCCACTTCCAGCCAATCATCACGCGCTGGCACGACAACGATGTATATGGCCACGTGAATAATGTCACCTACTACAGCTTCTTCGACACGGCGGTGAATACCTACCTGATCGAGCAGGGCGGGTTGGATATTCATGACGGCGAGGTGGTGGGATTCGTGGTGAGTTCGGCGTGCGACTACTTCGCCTCGATCGCCTTTCCGGACCGCATCGAGATCGGCCTGCGGGTGGGCAAGCTGGGCAACAGTTCGGTGCAGTATGAGTTGGCGGTGTTCAAGGCGGGCGAAGAGGACGCCTGTGCTGCGGGGAGGTTTGTGCATGTGTTTGTGGATCGGGCGTCGAACCAGCCGGTGAGGATTCCAGAAGCGCTGCGAGGTGCCTTGCAGCGCTTGGTGGCTTAACGCCGCTTATGTGGGAGCTGGCTTGCCTGCGATAGCATCGCCGCGATTTGGCTGATACACCGAGGCGACTGCATCGCAGGCTAGCCAGCTCCCACACTATTTTGCTACGTTTTCCGGAAGGTATTTCCAGTCTTAGCGGTGGCGATTGTGATGCTTGTTGCGATGCCCATAAGCATGGCCGCGCCCGCGATGGTCGTCGCGGTCATAGCGGCGGTTATCGCGCCCACGGTAACGACGATCATCGTCATCGCTCTTGTTGCCCATGTAGTTGCCCAGCGCGCCACCAGCGCCACCGCCGGCGGCTGCGCCGATCAGGCTGCCGGTGCTGCCGCCGACACTGCGGCCTACAACGTTACCGCCGGCTGCGCCCAATGCGCCGCCAATGGCAGCTTCGCCGCGGCTGCGCTTGTCTGCGCCGACCGCACTGCCGCCTGCGCCGCCAAGAGCCGCACCGATGGCTGAACCGGTGTTACCGCCCAGTTGCTGACCTACGACCGAACCTAGAACCCCGCCCAATGCGCCGCCCACACCGGCTTCGGTGGTGCCACCGGCCATGGCTGCGCCACTGACCAGGCCAAGGGACAACAAGAGAATCGAGGAGAACTTCATAGAGGAACCTCAAGAGGATGACGGCGCGATCCTGAGGTTGTATCGAGACGGTGACAATCGAAACCCGACCAGTGGTATGAGTTGTATACAATTCTCTAAGTTGCTGTTTTTTATGGGGAACTTAAGTTGTATTTGCGAGTCTTTAGTTACTTCGGAACGGCCGCTTTTATGCAAAAGCGGCCTTTTTTGTGCCTGTAAAAAACTCGGGTGCTGTCTGTGGCGAGGGAGCTTGCTCCCGTTGGGTTGCGCAGCGGCCGCAAAATTTCTACGGGCGCTACGCACCCGAACGGGAGCAAGCTCCCTCGCCACAATGAGGTGTCGCTTAGGCCGACTTCGCCATGATCAAGCCGGTTGCACTCGCTGCTTCCAGGCGGATCGCCACAAACTTCGAGGTTGGCGTATGGCTGCCATCCCCAGTGCTTTCCAGCGGCACCAGCGGATTCACTTCCGGGTAATAAGCCGCAGCCTGGCCCGCCGGAATATCAAACGCCAGCAAGGTAAAGCCCTTCACCCGGCGCTCACGGCCGTCATCCCAGATCGACACGATATCGGCCTTCTGCCCCGGCTTGAAGCCCAGGCGGATGATGTCGGCTTCGTTGACGAACAACACATCCCGCTGGCCCTTGACCCCGCGATAGCGGTCGTCCAGGCCATAAATCGTGGTGTTGTACTGATCGTGGGAGCGCATCGACTGCATGATCAGGTCTGGCAATTGCCCGGTGTTGCGGGTGCGTTCGTGCACCAGGTCCTTGGGCAGGATATTCGGGCGGAAGTTGGCACGGCCCGACGGGGTGTTCCAGCGACGTGCACCGGCCGAGTTGCCCAGGTAGAAACCGCCCGGGTTTTTCAGGCGTTCGTTGAAGTCCTTGAAGCCTGGAATGGTGTCGGCGATCAGGTCGCGAATGCGGTCGTAATCGGCCACCAGCCAGTTCCAGTCCACCGGCTTACTGCCCAATGTAGCGGCGGCAATGCCCGCCAGAATCGCAGGCTCGGATTTCATCTGTTTCGACAATGGCTGCAGCTGGCCGTTGGAGGCATGGACCATGCTGAAGGAATCTTCCACGGTCACCGCTTGCGGGCCTTCGGCCTGGATGTCGATGTCGGTACGGCCCAGGCATGGCAGGATCAACGCGTCCTTGCCGTGCATCAGGTGGCTGCGGTTGAGCTTGGTGCTGATCTGCACGGTCAGGTCGCAATTGCGCAGTGCTTCAAAGGTGCGCGGGCTGTCCGGCGTGGCTTGGGCAAAGTTGCCACCCAGGCCGATAAATACCTTGGAGCGGCCTTCGAGCATGGCGTGAATTGCTTCCACCACGTTGTGGCCATTGTCCCGCGGTACCTGGAACTGGAAGCGACGCTCCAGGGAGTCGAGGAACGCCACCGGTGGCCGTTCGTTGATGCCCATGGTGCGGTCGCCCTGCACGTTACTGTGGCCACGCACCGGGCACAGGCCTGCGCCCGGGCGGCCGATGTTGCCGCGCAGCAGCATCAGGTTGGCGATTTCCTGGATGGTCGGCACCGAGTGGCGATGTTGGGTGATGCCCATCGCCCAGCACATGATCACGTTCTTGCCTTTGGCGTACATGCGCGCCGCTTGCTCGATCTCCACCAGGGTCAGGCCGGACTGCTCGACGATCTCATCCCATGAGGTGTCGTCGATCTTGCCCAGGTAATCCAGCACGTTGGCGGTGTGTTCATTAAGGAAGTCGTGGTCGAACACGGCCTCTTTGCCTTCGGCCTGGGCCTGGCGTTCCCACAGCAGCAGGAATTTGGCCATGCCCCGTAGAATGGCCATGTCGCCACCCAGCGCCGGGCGGAAGTAGGCGGTGTTGGTTGGCTTGTCACCGTTGGTGAGCATTTCCAGCGGGTGTTGCGGGTGCTGGAAACGTTCCAGGCCACGCTCTTTCAGCGGGTTGATGCACACCACCTGGGCGCCGCGTTTTACCGCTTCGCGCAGTGGCTCCAGCATGCGTGGGTGGTTGGTGCCGGGGTTCTGGCCCCAGACGAAAATCGCGTCTGCATGCTCGAAGTCATCGAAGGTTACGGTGCCTTTGCCCACGCCCACGCTTTGCGCCAGGGCGACGCCGCTGGCTTCGTGGCACATGTTCGAGCAGTCCGGGAAGTTGTTGGTGCCGTAGGCACGCACGAACAGTTGATACAGATAAGCCGCCTCGTTGCTGGCCCGGCCCGAGGTATAGAACTCGGCCATGTCCGGGTTTGGCAGCGCATTGAGGTGCTTGCCGATCAGGTCGAAAGCCGATTCCCAGCTGATGGGCTTGTAACGGTCGGTTTCGGCGTCGTAGCTCATCGGCTCGGTCAGGCGGCCCTGATATTCCAGCCAGTAGTCGCTCTGCTCCAGCAGCGCGCTGACGCTGTGCTTGGCGAAGAAGGCCGCGTCGACCCGACGCTTGGTGGCTTCCCAGTTGACTGCCTTGGCGCCGTTCTCGCAGAACTTGACCATGCCGCTTTCCGGCGAATCACCCCAAGCGCAGCCCGGGCAGTCGAAGCCGCCGTTCTGGTTGGTCTTGAGCATCATGCGGATGTTTTTCAGCGCGTTGTCGCTGGTCAGCCAGGCTTGCGCCACGCTGATCAGGGCGCCCCAGCCACCCGCCGGGCCTTTGTAGGGCTTGTAGCGCGGGGTGGGTTTGTCGTCGGCTTGATGATGAGTGCTCACGCTTGATTCTCCATCGCAGGGCTATAGACCCGCGGCGCACTTTTCTGCGGCAGGTGGATGAGATTGAGGTTGTGCCGGCGGGCCCATTGCAAGGCCAGGCCGGTGGGTGACGACAGGCTGACCAAGGTCTGGATGCCAGCGCGCAATACTTTCTGGATCAGTTCGAGGCTGCAGCGACTGGTGACAATCGCCAGGCCGCCGTCGGTCGGGATCTTTTGGCGAATCAACGCGCCGATCAGCTTGTCGAGGGCGTTATGCCGGCCGATGTCTTCACGGCCCAGCAGCAATTCGCCCTGATTGTTCATGAAGACTGCCGCATGCACTGCGCCGCTGTACTGGCCCAGCGGTTGAAACGCGCTGATGCGTTGGCGCAGGCCATCCAGCCATTCGGCGGGCGGCAGGGGCGCGCCGGGCAGCACCTTGAGGTCGGGCAGCGCTTGCTCCACGGCTTCTACGCCGCACAGTCCACAGCCGCTGGTGCCAGCCAGTTGCCGGCGCTGCTGCTTCATATTCCAGAAGGCGCGGCTGGAAATCTGCACCTGAGCGTATTGGGTCGAGCCCGAACCGCTGATTTTCAGGTCATAAATGTCGCTAACGTCTTCGATGATGCCGCTACCGATGCTGAAGCCGACAATGAAGTCTTCAAGGTCAGTTGGCGTCACCAGCATCACCGCCTGGCTGATGTCGTTATAGGCAATCGCCAACGCCACTTCCTCGGCGAGCGCGGTGCTGGCCGATTCGGTGTGTTCGAGATTACAAAACTGGTAGCTCTGGCTGGCGGCGGGCGCGGGCGTTTCGAGGGCGGGCGCCGCGCAAACTGGGCGCTGGGCGTTCATTGGGCATTACCACCGGAAGTATTCAGCTGTAAGACTAGGCGCGACAAAGGGTCGCGTCTAATCGTCAGTACTGATCTACCGATAGATGCTGTCGATCAAGGCTCCAGCAGCGATTTCTGGTACAGCGCAAAACACGCTTCCGCCAGCGCCGAGCGGGGCGCACTGCGGCGCATGATCAGCCCGAGGCGAGCCAGCGTGTGAGCGTCTTCAATGGGTTGCAGGCGCAGGTGCTCGGTGAGGGCATCGAGGCCGCCGTCCAGTGGCATCACCGCGCAACACAGGCCGCCGTGCACAGCTTGTAACAATTGATGGACGGCATCGGTCTGCAACAGCGGCTGCGGGTTGAGGCCACGGCTGTGGAAGTTGTGGTCGATGGACTGGCGAAAGTGCATGCCGCTGGTGAGCATGCCCAACGGCAGTTCGATCAGCGCTTCCCAGCTCAGGGGCTTGTCACCGAAGCTGAAGAACCGTTGGTCGTACAGCAGGCCCATGCGGGTTTCGCCTAGGGCCAGGGAGTCGAAACGCTCGGCGTCCAGGCGTTCGAGGTACGACACGCCGAGGTCCAGGCGGTTGCTCGCCAGTTGTTCGAGGATTTGCTCGGAGCTTAACGCGGACAACTCAAAGCGCAGGCTCGGGTGTTCCTTGTGCAGCTTCTGCATCAATGCCAGTGGATCGAAACTCGACAACGGCACCACCCCCAGGCGCAACGTGCCCACCAGATTGCCGCGACACGCCGCCGCCTCGGCCTGCAAACCGTCGTAGGCCGCCAGCACCGTGCGCGCCCAGGCCAGCACGCGTTCGCCGGGGGCGGTAAAGCCTTCGAAGCGCTGGCCGCGATTGACCAGCGGCAGCTGCAGCTCTTCTTCCAGGCTGCGCAGGCGCATCGACAGGGTCGGCTGGGTAATGTGGCAGCGCGCCGCCGCTTGGCCAAAGTGACGGGTTTCGTCGAGGGCGATGAGGAATTTCAGCTGTTTGATGTCCATCTTCGCTCCGGGCTTATTCCAATGCGGTGGGATTCTAGCGTGTTTGGGTCTTTGGTCAGGCTGGAACCCAATTCTGTAGGACTGGTCTAGTCTTTGGCATCTGGAAATTAAATCCCAAGGAGAGCGCACCATGAGTATTTTTAGCTTTGTTAAGGAAGCGGGCGAGAAGCTGATTGATCTGTTGACGCCGGGTAATGCCAACGCGAGCGAGCAGTTAAAGGATCACGTGGCCAAGGTCGGGTTGGGTAACCCCAATGTGCAAACCTCCGTCGACGGTGACAAGGTGACCGTGACAGGTGAAGTCGCCAGCCAGGAAGAGAAAGAGAAGATATTGCTGGCGCTGGGCAACATCGCCGGCGTTGCGAGTGTTGATGACCAGATCACTGTTTCCGGTCCGGTTGTCGCTGCCGCCCGCTTTGTAGTGGTGAAAAAGGGCGACACCCTGAGTGCGATTTCGCTGGCGGTGTATGGCAACGCCAACCAGTACAACAAAATCTTCGAGGCCAACAAGCCGCTGCTGTCCCATCCGGACAAAATCTACCCAGGGCAGACGCTGCGTATTCCTGAGTAATACGCGGACCCAATGTGGGAGCGGGCTTGCTCGCGAATGCGGTGTGTCAGCCACTGAATATATTGACTGATCCACCGCTTTCGCGAGCAAGCCCGCTCCCACATTGGATATTCAGCGTTGTTACAAACCTACGATCAATTCCCGGTAATCCCCAACCGCTGCAAACTCCGCCGTGTCCTTGGGCCCCTTCCGGCTGTCCGGTTCCTTCACCGCCAGCAAGTGCCCCACGCCAAAGTCCCGAGCGCTGCGCAGGATCGGCAAGGTGTCATCGATAAACAGGCTGCGGGCCGGGTCGAAGGCGATGTCGGCGTGCAGGGCGTCCCAGAACTGTGGGTTTTCCTTGGCAAAACCATAGTCGTGGGAACTGATCAGTCGCTCGAAATAAGGCGCCAACTCGATGCGTTCCAGCTTCAACGACAGCGAATCCCGATGGGCGTTGGTGATCAGGATCACCCGCTTGCCGGCCTGTTTGATCGCCGCCAGGAACGTATCGGCATCCGGGCGCAAGGCGATCAGGTGCGCGGTTTCCAGCTTGAGTTCGCGCACCGGGATCTTGAGTTCGGCGCTCCAGAAATCCAGGCAATACCATTGCAACTGTCCGGCGTTACGCTCGAACAGTGGTTGCAACTCCATCTCGGCCATGGCCCGGCTCACACCATGCAACTCGGCATAGCGCTGGGGCAGGTGCTCCATCCAGAAATGGTTGTCGAAGTGCAGGTCGAGCAAGGTGCCGTCCATGTCCAGCAGGACGGTGTCGATGGCGTGCCAGGGCAATGGAGGCATAAAGATCACTCATGTAAGAAAAGATATCCGACACAGACAATCGGAAAAGCCACGGTATAGTAACCCGATCACGCCAAGGAGCCGCTCATGCGCCAGAAACCCACCGTCCTCGCCCGCGAAATAGTCGCCAGTAGCCGTTTGTTCCGCGTGGAGGAAGTGCAATTGCGCTTTTCCAATGGCGTGGAGCGGACCTACGAGCGCCTGGTGGGCCGGGGGGCCGGTTATGGCGCGGTGATGATCGTGGCGATGATTGACTCGGACCATGCGTTGCTGATCGAAGAATATTGCGGCGGCACCGACGAGTATGAGCTGTCACTGCCCAAGGGCTTGATCGAACCGGGCGAAGACGTGTTGGCGGCAGCAGACCGTGAGCTCAAGGAAGAAGCCGGTTTTGGCGCCCGACAGTTGGAACACATCACCGAGCTGTCGCTGTCCCCCGGCTACATGAGCCAGAAAATCCAGGTGGTGCTGGCCACCGAACTGTATGAAGAACGCCTGGAAGGCGACGAGCCGGAGCCCATGCGTGTCGACCGGGTCAACCTGCGGGAGCTCTCGCAGTTGGCGCAGAACGAGCAGTTCAGCGAGGGCCGTGCCTTGGCGGCGCTGTATCTGGTGCGCGACCTGTTGACTCAACGCGGGGCGTTCCAGCCATGAGCGAACTGTTCCTGGGTCACCCGTTTATTGCCCCCGTGATCGAATTGGCCCGCCAGGCCGGTGAAGTCATCCTGCCGTATTGGCGCGCCGATGTTGCCGTGACCACCAAGACCGATGATTCACCGGTCACCGCCGCCGATCTGGCTGCCCATCACTTGATCCTCGCCGGGCTTACTGCCCTGGACCCGAGCATTCCGGTGCTCTCGGAGGAAGACGCCGACATTGACCAGAGCGTGCGTGCCGGTTGGCAGCGCTGGTGGCTGGTGGACCCGCTGGATGGCACCAAGGAATTCATCTCCGGCAGCGAGGAGTTCACCGTCAACATCGCCCTGATCGAAAAAGGCCGCGTGGTGTTCGGCGTAGTGTCGATGCCCACCAGCGGTCGGTGCTACTTCGGTGGTGCCGGTCTGGGTGCCTGGCGTTCCGATGTGGGCGCTGCGCCCAAGCAAATCCAGGTGCGCCAGACACCGGCGACGGGTGAAGCGTTTACCGTGGTTGCCAGTCGTCGCCACACGAGCCCTGAACAGGACCGCTTGCTCGCTGGCTTGAGCGCCGGATTGGGTGAGTTGAAGCTGGCGAATATCGGCAGTTCATTGAAGTTTTGCCTGTTGGCCGAAGGCAGCGCCGATTGCTACCCGCGTCTGGCGCCGACCTCGCAGTGGGACACCGCTGCGGCACAGGGCGTACTGGAAGGGGCGGGTGGTGAGGTGCTGGAATTGAATGGGCAGCCGTTCAGCTATCCGGCGCGGGAGTCGCTACTGAATCCATTTTTTCTGGCTCTTCCGGCCAAGGCGGAGTGGCGTGAGCGGTTGCTGACCCTGGCCCGGTCTTAAACACAACATCGATCAAAATTGTGGGAGCGGGCTTGCTCGCGAAAGCGGTCTTTCAGTGCCAGATGTATCAACTGACAGATTGCATTCGCGAGCAAGCCCGCTCCCACATTTATTATGTGTGCAGAACGTACTGCCCGATAAAGGTCACGGCCCGCTCTTCACTGCCCTCATTGACGATCCACGTCTCCAGCGCCAGGCGCGCCCGACCATAACGCTTATAGGTCGCCAAAAACCGCTTCCACACCTTCTCATCAGGTGCCGGGCAAATCGCCGTCGCATCGGTACTCACCGGCAGCGGATAACTGATCTGCCCTTCCTGAATCACGATGTGCCCGTCTTCGATCCCTTCCTCACGCAACTGCAAATGCAACCAACCCCAACCCGCAAGCACGGCGCCGCAATACAGGCTGCCACCAAACATGGTGCTCTTGTGGTTGATGTTGGCGTCCAGCGGCAAGTGCAGTTGCAGTCGCCGGTCCTGCCAGTCGATAACCTTGAGGCCCATTTCCCGGGTCAAGGGAATGTCGTGGTGAAGGATCGACTCCAGGTAACGGCTATCGCGACTCATGGTGGCCTCGTGGCAGGTGGAAAAGGGTCATTCGTCGTCAGCGTGACTGTTGCCGCTGTCAGCGAAATTCAGTCCGTGCTTGCGCAGTTTGTCGTGCAGGGTTTTACGCGGCACACCGAGGGCTTCGGCAAGACTGCGCATGGAGTTGTGGGTGCGTGCCAGCTCTGCGGCGATCAGGCTTTTTTCAAACTGCTCAACCTGTTCGCTCAACCCCCCGGGCGTGCTGGTCAGGAGACTGGCTGAAGGGCTGTCCGAGGTGCTGTCCAGCGCCAGCTCAAGGCCCAGGGCGAAACGCTCGGCGGCGTTTTGCAGCTCGCGCACATTGCCCGGCCAGCTGTGACGCAACAGCAGCGCGCGTTGCCCCGGTTGCAGCTCTTTCATCGGTAGCCCATGGCGGGTGCTGGCTTCGTCGGCAAAGTGCTGGAACAGCATCAACGCATCCTCGCCCCGCTCACGCAGCGGCGGAATGCGCAGCGGCGCGACGTTGAGGCGGTAATACAAGTCGGCCCGGAATCGCCCCTGGTCGGCAGCTTGGCGCAGGTCTTCCTTGGTGGCGGCGATGATGCGGATATCCAGCGGGATCAGCTGATTGCCGCCAAGACGTTCCACCACGCGCTCCTGCAACAGTCGCAGCAGCTTGACCTGCACATCCAGGCTCATGCTTTCGATTTCGTCGAGAAACAGCGTGCCGCCATTGGCGAATTCGAATTTGCCGATGCGCCGCTTCTGGGCGCCGGTGAAGGCACCTGGCTCATGGCCAAACAACTCGCTTTCCACCACCGACTCGGCCAGTGCGCCGGCGTTGATCGCCACAAACGGGCCGGTGCGCCGGTTCGACAGATCGTGCAGCGCACGGGCCACCACCTCTTTGCCGGCGCCGGTCTCGCCGAGGATCAACACGTCAGCCTTGGTCGCCGCCAAAGCACCAATCTGTTCGCGCAGGCGCAGCATTTGCGGGGAGTGCCCCACCAAGCGGGTGCTCAATTGTTGGCGGTCGCTCAAGGCCAGGCGCAGGCTGCGGTTGTCCAGCACCAAACGGCGCAAGGCCAAGGCACGGCGCACGCTGTCGAGCAGGGCGTCGCTGGCGAAAGGTTTTTCCAGGAAGTCATAGGCGCCGGTACGCATCGCTTGCACCGCCAGTGGCACGTCGCCGTGGCCGGTAATCAGCAGCACCGGCAGTTCCGGGTCCTGGGCGTGGAGCTCCCTCAACAGTTCCAGGCCGTCCATGCCGGGCATGCGGATGTCGCTCACCACAACCCCCGGCCAGTCCCGGGACAGGCGCGCGGTCAAGCCTTGGGCTTCGCCGAGAGTCAGGACCTTCAGCCCGGCCAGGTCCAGGGTCTGGCACAGGGCCTGACGCAGGTGTGGATCATCGTCGATCAACACCACCTGAATCTGGTTATCGATACTCATACACTGCGGTCCTCGGACGGTTGCAGACTGACACCCGGTGCTCCGGCGCGCAGTTTCAAGGTTAACAGCGCGCCGCCTTCCTTGTGGTTGGCGAACAACAGTTCACCGCCAAAGGCGCGCATCAGGGTGTCGCAGATCGCCAGGCCCAACCCCAGGCCCTGGGTGCGGGTCTTGGTGGTGTAGAAGGGCTCGCTGGCGCGGCCCAAGGCTTCCATACAGAACCCCGGGCCGTTGTCGCGAATGTACAGGTTGACGCCCTGTTCGGTGGTTTGGGCACTCAACCAGAGTTTGCGCGGCGGGCCTTTTTCGGTCAGGGCGTCCAAAGCGTTGGCCAGTAGGTTGCCCAGCACCTGGCGCAGGCGGGTTTCGCCGGCTGCGACCCACAAGGTGGCTTCGGGCAAATCGCGGATCAACTCGACTTCCATGGACCGCCTGCGCTTGGCCAGCAGCGCCAGGGCATCGTCCAGGGCCGGTTGCAGGGCCACACTTTCCGGTGCGTGGCGGTCGCGTCGGGCGAAGGCGCGCAAGTGGGCGATGATCGAGGCCATGCGCCCGGTCAACTCGCTGATCAGCTTGAGGTTGCCACGGGCGTCGTCGGTGCGTTGGTGGTCCAGCAGGATCCCGGCGTTTTCCGCGTAGCTGCGAATCGCCGCCAGGGGCTGGTTGAGTTCATGGCTGATACTCGCCGACATGGTACCCAGCGCCGACAATTTGCCGGCCTGCACCAAGTCATCCTGGGCGCGCACCAGTTCCTGCTGGGCATGTTCACGTTCCAGCACTTCCTGTTTCAAGCGCCGGTTGAGGCCTTCCAGGTCGCTGGTCCGCTCGATCACGCGCATCTCCAGCTCGCGACGGGCCTTGGCTTCGAAGGCGATGCGTTCCAGGTAGTGACGACGGCGCTGCATTATCAGGCCGAGCAACAGCATCAGCACCAGCAGGGCGGCGCCACCCACCGCGACCACGGTACGCACCGGGCGGCTGATCAAGGTACGGGGCGCGAGAATCTCGACTTTCCAGCCGGTTTCGGCGATGTCCGTGGATTGGCGCACCCACGCCGTCGGGCTGAGGCTCAGCGGCTGCGGGTCGCGGGTCGGATAGGGCTGGATGGCGATGATGGCGCGGCGTTCTTCGTCCGTCAGCGGCCGGGTGGCGCGGAATCGCCATTGCGGGCGCGAGGTGAGGATCACCACGCCGTTATGGTCGGTCACCAGCAGTTGTTCCGGTGTGTTGCCCCACAGGCTTTCGGTGTGGTCCAGGTCGACCTTGACCACCAGCACGCCGATGATCCTGTCGCCATTGCGCACGGCGGCGGCGAAGAAGTAGCCGCGCTTGGCCGAGGTGGTACCCAGTCCGAAGAAGCGTCCCAGGCGCCCGGCCATGGCTTCGCTGAAGTACGGGCGAAAGGAAAAATTACGCCCGACGAAGCTGTCCTGCTTGTCCCAGTTGGACGCGGCGAGGGTCTTGCCGGTGGTGTCCATCAGGTACATCACTTCCACCCCGGCCTGGGCGGCGACGTCCTTGAGCAGGTGGTTGGCGTTGACCAGGTTGGTGCTGACCTGGGGCGCATCGATGGCGGTGCGCAGGGCCGGCAGGTCGCCGAGAATTTGTGGCAACACTTCGTAGCGGTGCAGGGTGCCCAGCAGGTTGGCGACGTACAGGTCCAGCGTCTGACGGTTCTGACCGGCCAGTTCGCTGCGGTAATAACGCTCGGCCAGGTGCTCCAGCGGCCACAACAACGGTGCCAGGCACAGCGCCAGCAACGCCAGGCTGCGCCAGCGGGGTCTTCGTGGAAGGGGTGGAGTCATGGGAGTCATGCGCCTGTGGGTACAAGCGCATTATGCCTAGTGCTGCTCGGCAAGACACTCGCGCAATGCGTCGTGCCACTGCGGTTGCGAGACGTGCCACTGCTGTTGCAGGCGGCTGCAATCGAGGCGCGAGTTCAACGGTCGCTTGGCCGGGGTCGGATAGGCGCTGGACGGAATCGGTTCCAGCTCGGCGCAGGCACGGCCGCTGGCCCGCAGTTGCTCGCCGATGGCCTGGGCAAAACCAAACCACGAGGTCTCGCCTTGGGCGGTCAGATGATAGACACCCCAGTCCCCGGCCTGGCCTGCTTGCCAGCGTTCGATCAAGGCACGGGTGCTGTTGGCGATGGTCCCGGCCCAGGTTGGCGCGCCGATCTGGTCGGCGACGATGCGCATCTGCGGCTTTTCCTGCAGCAAGCGCTGCATGGTCAGCAGGAAGTTCTTGCCGTGGGTCGAGTAGACCCAACTGGTGCGCAGAATCAGGTGTTCACCGCCGACTGCGGCGATCGCCTGTTCACCGGCCAGCTTGCTTGCGCCGTAGACGCCCAGCGGGTGGGTGGCGTCGCCCTCGTTGTAGGGCACAGCCTTGCTGCCGTCGAATACATAGTCGGTGGAGTAGTGGATCAGCGGGATGCCCAGTGCCTTGGCTTCCTCGGCGAAAACGCCGGGCGCGGTGGCGTTGATGGCGAAGGCCACGTCCGGTTCGCTCTCGGCTTGATCCACCGCCGTGTGGGCGGCGGCATTGATGATCAGGCCGGGGCGATGGGCCTGCACTTGCTGGCGGATCTGCTCGGGATGGGTCAGGTCCAGCTGGTCTCGGCCCAGCACGATCAACTCGCCCAGGCCCTGGAGGCGCTGTTGCAGCTCCCGGGAGACCTGGCCGTGTTGGCCGCTGATGAGGATTTTCAGGGGCGCGGTCATGGGAACAGGTCGGCTTCTTTCAGGCTTTTACCGTTCTGGTCCTTGGCGGACAAGGTCGGCGTGCCGATCAGTTGCCAGTCGATGTTGAGGTCCTGATCGTCCCAGCGAATGCACCGTTCTGCCGAGGGCGTGTAGTAATCCGTAGTTTTATAAAGGAACTCGGCGTAGTCGCTGAGCACCACAAAACCATGGGCAAATCCCGGTGGAATCCACAGCTGGCGATTATTCTCGGCGGACAAGCGTGCGCTCGCCCATTTACCGAAGTTCGGTGAGCTGCGGCGGATATCCACCGCCACGTCCAGCACTTCACCAGCGGTTACACGCACCAGTTTGCCCTGGGCGTGCTCAACCTGATAGTGCAGGCCACGCAGCACACCTTTTTGCGAGCGCGAGTGGTTGTCCTGCACGAACTCTTGTTGCAAACCAGTCGCCTGGGCGAAAGCCCGAGCGTTGAAACTTTCATAGAAAAAGCCGCGCTCATCGCCAAAAACCTTCGGCTCGATGATCAAGACACCGGGCAGTTCAGTGGCGGTTACATTCATTTAGTTTCTCCAGCGAGAGTGAACAAGTATTGACCATAGCCGGTTTTGCCAAAATATTTGGCCCGTTCCAGCAGGTGATCACGGTCGATCCAGCCGTTCTCGTAAGCGATTTCTTCCAGGCACGCCACTTTCAGACCTTGGCGGTGCTCGATGGTCTGCACGTACGTCGAGGCTTCCAGCAGGCTGTCGTGGGTGCCGGTGTCGAGCCAGGCAAAGCCACGGCCGAAGCGTTCCACATGCAGGTCACCGCGCTGGAGGTAAGCGTTGTTGACGTCGGTGATCTCCAATTCGCCACGTGGCGATGGCTTGACCGCCTTGGCGATCTTGATCACGTCGTTGTCGTAGAAATACAGGCCGGTCACCGCGTAGCTCGACTTCGGCTTGGCGGGTTTTTCCTCGATGGAAAGCGCGCGGCCCTCGCTGTCGAAATCAATCACGCCGAAACGCTCTGGATCCTTGACCCAGTAACCGAACACCGTGGCACCGGACGGGCGCTCAGCAGCCGTGCGCAGTTGGTCGCCGAAGTGTTGGCCGTGGAAGATGTTGTCGCCCAGGATCAAGCACACCGGATCATCACCGATAAACTCTTCGCCAATCAAAAACGCCTGGGCCAGGCCGTCCGGGGACGGCTGCTCTGCATAGGTGAAGCGCACACCAAACTGGCTGCCGTCGCCCAACAGATTGCGGTATTGCGGCAAGTCCACCGGGGTGGAAATCAGCAGAATGTCCTTGATCCCGGCCAGCATCAGCACCGAGATCGGATAGTAGATCATCGGCTTGTCATACACCGGCAACAGCTGCTTGGATACGCCCAAGGTAATAGGGTGCAAACGAGTGCCGGAGCCACCGGCCAATACGATTCCCTTCATCATGCGATCAAATCCTTAACGTCAGTGTTGCCCAATCGTTCGCCCTGATAACTGCCGTCCTGGACCCTGCGGCACCATTCCAGATTATCGAGGTACCACTGCACGGTTTTGCGCAGGCCGGTTTCAAAGGTTTCTTCAGGCACCCAGCCCAGTTCGCGTTCGATCTTGCTGGCATCGATCGCGTAGCGCTGGTCGTGGCCCGGACGATCCTTGACGAAGGTGATCAGGTCGGTAAATTTTTCAACGCCGGCCGGACGCTGAGGGGCCAGCTCTTCCAACAGGCCGCAGATGCTGCGCACCACGTCGATATTCTTCTGCTCGTTATGGCCGCCGATGTTGTAGGTCTCGCCTACCACACCTTCAGTCACCACTTTGAACAGCGCGCGGGCGTGGTCTTCGACGAACAACCAGTCGCGCACTTGCAGGCCATCGCCATATACCGGCAACGGTTTACCGGCCAGGGCATTGAGGATCACCAGCGGGATCAGCTTCTCGGGGAAGTGGAACGGCCCGTAGTTGTTCGAGCAGTTGGTCAGCAATACCGGCAGGCCATAAGTGCGCTGCCAGGCGCGTACCAGGTGATCGGACGCGGCCTTGCTCGCGGAGTACGGCGAGCTGGGCGCGTAAGGCGTGGTTTCGGTGAACAGGTCATCGACGCCATGCAGGTCGCCATACACTTCATCGGTGGAAATGTGGTGGAAGCGGAAGGCGCTTTTGGCCGGCTCTTCCAGCTTCTGCCAATAGCCGCGCGCAGCCTCCAGCAAGCTGTAGGTGCCAACGATGTTGGTCTGGATAAAATCCGATGGGCCGTCGATGGAACGGTCCACATGGGACTCGGCCGCCAGGTGCATGATCGCGTCGGGCTCAAAGCGCGCCAGCACGGCGCTGACGGTGGCCTGGTCGATGATGTCGGCCTGGACGAACTCATAGCGGCTGTTGTTCGCGACGCTGGTCAGCGACTCGAGGTTGCCTGCATAGGTGAGTTTGTCCAGGTTGAGCACTTCGTGCTCGGTGTGTTGAATCAGGTGCCGGATCAGAGCGGAACCGATGAATCCGGCGCCGCCGGTGATAAGAATGCGCATGTCGGAAGCCCTTTTCCTTAGACGGACATTAAGCGAATGGAGCATAGCTTGAGTTGTGGCGCGAGACGGCGCAAGGGGTGATGGCAATTTGCGTGCCGAAACACCGCATTTGCAGGGGTTGCATAACCCCCCGTTAACAATGGCGATATAAGCGCCTGATAAAGACACCAGGGGTCGTCACATGTTGCTCGCCACGTTGATTCATCGTGCCGGTCAGCCATGCCCGCACGTCGGGCCGGGGTCTGCAGCACGGTTACTTGAGCAGCATTACGGCCTCGGTGGGGCGTTGCAGTCCCTCGGCTGCCGGCAAGACCTCAACTACCGAATTGACAGCGACCGGGGCCGCTTTGTGCTGAAAATCTGTCGGAGCAATTACGCGGCCGTCGAGTTGCAGGCCCAGCACGCGGCCCTCAAGCATCTGAGGGAACAGTCGGATGTACGGGGGCTCAAGGTGATCTCATATGTTGGCAAAGGTTCTGGAGGAGCGGCTGTAACAATAAACTCGATTGTTATCGGTAAACTTTGAACATTTTTCGATAAGCGGATATTTATTAGCTTCAAAAGCCGATTTTTATCCGCTATAAAGGCGTCCACTTGCCCGCCGTCGAGGAGATGATTCATGAGCCGTATCGTTACCGTTGCCGCGACCCAGATGGCCTGCTCCTGGGACCTTGAAGCCAATCTCGAGACCGCTGAAAGGCTGGTGCGTGAGGCCGCCGCCAAGGGCGCGCAGATCATCCTGATCCAGGAGCTGTTCGAGGCGCCGTACTTCTGCCAGAAGCCGAACCCGGACTACCTGCAACTGGCGACCACGGTTGAAGATAACATCGCGATCAAGCACTTCCGGAAAGTCGCCCGGGAACTGCAGGTGGTGCTGCCCATCAGTTTCTATGAACTGGCCGGCCGCGCGCGTTTCAACAGCATCGCGATCATCGATGCCGACGGCTCCAACCTCGGGATTTATCGGAAAAGCCACATCCCGGACGGCCCGGGCTACCATGAAAAGTATTACTTCAACCCAGGTGACACCGGCTTCAAGGTGTGGAATACCCGCTACGCGAAGATCGGCGTGGGCATCTGCTGGGACCAGTGGTTCCCGGAAGCCGCCCGCAGCATGGCGCTGCAAGGCGCGGAAATCCTGTTCTACCCGACCGCCATCGGCAGCGAGCCCCACGACAAGACAATTTCGTCCCGCGCCCACTGGCAGCGGGTACAGCAAGGCCATGCCGGTGCCAACCTGATGCCGCTGGTCGCCAGCAACCGCATCGGCAATGAAGAGCAGGACGGCTACGACATCACCTTCTATGGCTCGTCATTTATCGCCAACCAGTTCGGCGAAAAAGTTGCAGAACTCAACGAAACCGAAGAGGGCATCCTGGTGCACCACTTCGACCTCGATGAGCTTGAACACATCCGCAGCGCCTGGGGTTCGTTCCGCGACCGCCGTCCGAACCTGTATGGTGCGCTTAAAACCCTCGACGGTTCCCTGGAGTCCTGAATCGCCATGACCACTTTGCACAGCACCCCCCGCGCCGACGGCTTCTACATGCCTGCCGAATGGGCGCCACAGACCCAAACCTGGATGATCTGGCCCGAGCGTCCGGACAACTGGCGCCTGGGCGGCAAGCCAGCGCAAGCCGCCCACGTGGCGGTGGCCAAGGCCATTGCACGCTTTGAGCCGGTGACCGTAGCGGTCTCGGCCGGCCAGTACGAAAATGCCCGGGCGCGCCTGGACGTGCCGAATATCCGCCTAGTGGAAATGTCCAGCGACGACGCCTGGGTACGTGATACCGGGCCGACCTTTGTGATCAACAACACCGGCGAAGTGCGTGGCGTGAACTGGGATTTCAACGCCTGGGGCGGCTTCGACGGCGGCCTGTATTCGCCGTGGAACCGCGACTCCCAGGTGGGCGGCAAGATCCTCGAGATCGAACGCAGCCCGCGTTACCGCACCGAGGGTTTTGTGCTGGAAGGCGGTTCGATCCACGTCGACGGCGAAGGCACCCTGATCACCACCGAAGAATGCCTGCTCAACCGCAATCGCAACCCGCACCTTCAGCGTGAGGAAATCGAAGCGGTACTCAGCGCCAATCTGGCGGTGGATAAGATCATCTGGCTGCCGGATGGCCTGTTCAACGACGAAACCGACGGGCATGTGGATAACTTCTGCTGCTACGTGCGCCCGGGCGAAGTGTTGCTCGCCTGGACCGACGACCCGCAAGACCCGAACTACGCACGCTGCCATGCCGCCATGGACGTGCTGCAAAGCAGCACCGACGCCCAGGGCCGCTCGTTCACAGTGCATAAAATGCCGATCCCGGGGCCGCTGTACGCCACCGAGGAAGAATGCGCCGGTGTCGACCCGGTAGACGGCACCCAAGAACGCAATCCCACGGTGCGGTTGGCGGGTTCCTACGTCAACTTCCTGATCGTCAACGGCGGCATCATCGCGCCGAGCTTCGATGACCCGCTGGACAGCCGCGCCAGGGAGATCCTGCAGAGCCTGTTCCCGCAGCACGAAGTGGTGATGGTGCCGGGCCGCGAACTGTTACTGGGGGGCGGCAATATCCACTGCCTGACCCAGCAACAGCCGGCCCCGCACAAAAACTGAGTGCACTTGTAACAGCCTGATGCCGGGTTGAACGGCAATCGAGCGCGCTACGGTATGCGCGCTCACACCAAGCCCACGGCCCGTCAGGTTCGTGGGCTTTTTTGTGTCCAGGTCCCCACAAACCGGGCACATTGGCATAGCTCTTGTATCGCTGTTGGGACATAGAGCACGGTGTATGACTAAGCGGTTCTGTCATAAACCTTGAGTAAGTTAGCCGCTCAAGCAGTCGGAGAGAGCGCTGAAATGAATGCCGATATCAACCTGATGTACACGCGCACGTTCCACCCTTTGCGGGTGAACGGTGACGCGATTCATGCGCTGGCGCTCTGGTTGAAGGAAAACGGTTCGAGGCAGATCAGGACGCCCGACCCGCGCCGGGTGATGAGCGAACGGTACCCGGTGGGGTTGTTCAGCGAGGATGAAGTGCAGGCGTTGTGTGAGTTGATGCAAGACTGAAGAGGAGAGGGATATTCGACCGATTCTCGAAACAGTCTGAAAGCCAATCCAGGGTTTTTCCTAACTGTGCGTGAGACTAATCTGGCGGGCATCAACGTCCATCGGAGCCCGTCATGTCGGCAGCCACGCTTCACTACATTTACGACCCGCTGTGCGGTTGGTGTTACGGCGCCGAGCCGCTGCTGAACGCCGCCCGTAGCGTGTTACCGATCCAGTTGCACGGCGGCGGGATGATGACCGGCGCCAATCGCCAATCCGTATCGCCACAGTTGCGTGACTACGTCATGCCTCATGACCGACGCATCGCCGAGTACACCGGGCAACCGTTTGGCGAGGCGTATTTCGAAGGCCTGCTGCGGGACCACGACGCGGTGTTCGACTCCGCCCCGCCGATCAGCGCCGTGCTGACCGCAGAAAAAATCACAGGTCGAGGCCTTGAACTGCTGGCACGTTTGCAAACGGCCCACTACGTCGAAGGTCGCCGAATCGCCGATCACGACGTGCTGCTGACCCTGGCCGAATCCATCGGTTTGGATCCCCGGGCCTTCAACGCCGCCTTCAATGAAATCCTGGGTGCTGAGACTCGCTCGCACATCAACGACAGCCGCCAATGGCTGGCAAAAATCGGTGGCCAGGGCTTTCCCACGTTGGCCTTGGAGCAGAATGGGCAGCTGCAATTGCTTGACATCAGCCCTTGGCTGGGTAAGCCCGAAGCCTTTTCTGAATGGCTGAGACAAAGAGTCGCAATTTCGATTCAACCCACTCAATCGAGTGCACCAATGTGTGGCCTGCAGGGGTGTGAAGATCCAAGAAGCGCTTGATAGAGCCTTGCGCGATGATGGCTATTTAATGTTTCTTAGACTTTTTTAGCCTAAATACAGAAGATTCACGAAATTGACACACAGTAAAGGGCGCGGATAGGATTCGCCCCAACGCCTGTGGCTAACCGCCATGACTTCTCCAATAAAAAAAGGCCCGCGGCATATTCAGTCGTCCGCGGGCCTTTTTTTATCTGGGAGAGTCGACACCAGAAAAGCAACACGGAGCCTGGTGTCACAGCGCGTACTCAACCAGTAATAAGGAATATAAGAAAATGTTGAAGCAACGGATGGGGCTGATCGCTCTGGGGATTTTGAGCGCTACGCAAGCAATGGCTGACGACCAATCCCAATCGAAGGGTTTTGTTGAAGACAGCCACCTGAACATCGCGGCACGCAACGCGTACATCAGCCGCGACTACAAAAACGGCAAGCAAGACAAAGCCGAATGGGGCCAGGGCTTCATCGGCAAGTTCGAGTCCGGCTTCACCCAAGGCACCGTCGGTGTGGGTGTGGACGTGATCGGTCAATACGCCATTCGCCTGGATGGTGGTAAAGGTCGCAGCGGCGCGGGTGGCATCAACTTCTTCAAGCAAGGCGACAGCGGCGAAGCGGCAAGCGACCTGGCCAAGGGCGGCGCAGCCGTCAAGGCGCGCATCTCCAACACCGTGATCAAATACGGTCAGCAGATGCCAGCCGTGCCGGTCCTGGAATACGACAACTCCCGTCTGTTGTCGGAAACCTACGAAGGTACTTCGATCGTTTCCAAAGAGATCGCTGGCCTGCAACTGGACGCTGGTCACTTCACCAAGCAAGCCCAGAAGGGTGCTGAAGGCAGCGACAGCGGCCATCTGAAAAGCATCAACTACATCGGTGGCAGCTACAAATTCACCGAAAGCCTGTCGGCTGCACTGTACGCCTCCGACATGGAAGACGTGCTGAAGAAACAATACGTCAACGTCAACTACGTGCTGGCCCTGCCAGAAAAACAATCGTTGACCTTCGACTTCAACGGCTACAAAACCAAGCTGGACAAGAGCTTCGCCCAGCTGACCCAAGGCGATGCTGACGCCCGTGACAACAACATCTGGAGCCTCGGCGCCACCTGGGCCGTTGGCCCGCACAGCTTCACCCTGGCCCACCAGCGCAGCACCGGTGACACCGGTTACCTGTACGGCGGCTATCGCAACAACACCAAGGACAGCGGCATCGGCGACGGTGGCAACACCATCCTGTTGGCCAACTCCTACTGGTCTGACTTCAACGGCAAGGACGAGCGCTCCTGGCAAGCAGGCTATGGCCTGGACTTCAGCGCCTTCGGCGTGCCTGGCCTGACCTACAACATCGCCTACGTGCGCGGCACCAACATTGACGACGGTTCCAACCGTGGCAATGGCACCGAGCGTGAGATCTTCAACCAGTTCAAATACGTGGTACAGAGCGGCCCGGCTAAAGACCTGAGCCTGCGTGCCCGTGCGTCGTGGTTGCGCGTTTCCAACAACGCCAGCAACTACAACGTGGGTGGTAACGAGATCCGCCTGTTCGCCGACTACCCAATCAACGTTTTCTAATTGATTCGGTGTCGTGCCTGATTCAAGGCAATAAAAAACCCCGACTGGTTCGGGGTTTTTTTACGCCTGCGATCCGGGCTATTGATTACATCACATCACTAATGAAGTACTCAGCCCCACCTTTATCCACTTCAAGCAACCTCATAAATTGGCCTCACTGCCTGCCCACCACACCGATGGGCAAGTCACTGGAGCCTTGTCATGCCATTTGTCAGCGTACGTATCACCCGCGACGGCGTCACCTCGGAGCAGAAAGCCCAGGTCATTGCCGAAATCACCGAAACCCTCGAGCGCGTCCTTAACAAACGCCCCGACCTGACCCACATCGTCATCGAGGAAGTCGACACCGATAACTGGGGCTACGCCGGTATCACCACTACCCAGTACCGCAAGCAGCTCGCGGAAAATCCGTCATGAGCACGCCCGTCACCATCGACTTCATCTCCGACGTGGTCTGCCCATGGTGCGCCCTGGGCGCCACTGCCCTGGAACAAGCCATCGACAACCTGGCGGGCGAAGTGAAGGTTGAACTGACCTTCAAACCCTTCGAACTCAACCCCGACATGCCGGCCGAAGGTGAAAACGCCGTCGCCCACATGATGCGCAAATACGGGCGCAGCGCTGAAGAAGTCGCCAGCGGGAAAAGAATGCTGATGGAGCGCGGCGATGCCATCGGCTTCACCTTCGACCTGGAAAAACGCAGCCACTTCTACAACACCTTCGACGCTCATCGGTTGCTGTTTTGGGCGTTGCAGCAAGGGCGGCAGATCGAGCTGAAAAAGGCGCTGCTGCATGGGTATTTCACCGATGGCCAAAACGTCAGCGACCACGAAACCCTGGCCCGTTTAGCCGCCGAAGCCGGGCTGGAAATCGAAGGCGCACGACGGGTGCTGGGCTCTGCCGCCTACGGCAATGAAGTGCGCGAGCTTGAAGCGTTCTACCGCGAGCACGGCATCAACTCCGTACCGGCCATGGTCCTCAACGGCCGCCAGTTGGTCTCCGGGTCGCAATCCGTCAGTTACTACGAACAGATGCTGCGGGAAATGTCCGCCGTGGCTGCTTGAACCGTCCCCTTTTCTATATAGAGGTTTCATCATGAGCAATTCGAAAAAAGTCGTTGTGATCACCGGCGCATCCCAAGGCCTCGGCGCGGCTGCGGTCAAGGCTTACCGCGAGCTGGATTACCGCGTGGTTGCCACCTCCCGGTCGATCAAACCGTCGACGGATCCGGACATCCTCACCGTGGCCGGCGACATTGCTGACCCGACCACCGCCGAGCGCGTCATCCGCGAAGGCGTGGCGCGTTTTGGCCGCATCGACAGCCTGATCAACAACGCCGGCATCTTCGTCGCCAAGCCCTTCACCAGCTACACCCACGAAGACTACGTGAACGTCCTGGCCGTGAACCTCAACGGGTTCTTCTACATCACCCAACTGGCGATTACCGAGATGCTGAAACAGGGCGCCGGGCACATCGTCAACATCACCACCAGCCTGGTGGACCACGCGATTGATGGCGTGCCCTCGGTGCTGGCTTCGCTGACCAAAGGCGGGCTGAACTCGGCGACCAAATCGCTGGCGATTGAATACGCCAAGCGCGGGATTCGCGTGAACGCGGTGAGCCCAGGGATTATCAAGACGCCGATGCATGGGGAAGAGACCCATGCGGCGTTGGGTAGCCTGCATCCGGTTGGGCATATGGGGGAGGCGCGGGATATTGCGCAGGCGATTGTGTACCTGGAATCGGCAGGGTTTGTGACCGGGGAAATTCTGCATGTGGACGGTGGGCAGAGTGCTGGGCACTAAGCGATACGGCTGAATAAAAAACGCCCCGAACCGTGATGGTTCGGGGCGTTTTTGTGGGTGACGGCTTCAAGCCAGGCACTCTAGAACAAACAACAACGATCAAATGTGGGAGCCGGGCTTGCCCGCGATGGCGATGGCCCAGCCAACACACTCACAACCTGACACACCTACAGATTATTGCCCGGCGACTCCAACACCTTCACCACATCATCAATCACCGCCTTGCTCATCTGCTGCAGATAGTGCGAAGCCCAGGCGTATCGGTCCGTATCCCGAATCATCGCCGCATCCTCTGCCAACAGCTTGGCCACATGCAGCAAATCGGAAACGTGAGACAGCGCTTCGCTCAGGGAAACCCCGCTGTTAACGCGGAACAAAGGCTGATCAGAGTGAAACGAAAAAGGGGTAACGCCGAGGGTAGTGAAGCCAGACGGATTTGGAGCGTTCATCGGTAAAACTCCCATATCAAGTGAGAGCTACCACGTTCGTTCTCAGGCGAATGGGTGGCAGCTGTGCGCAGGCTGAGAACCGGAGATACAGGAACCCGGCAGACCCGAAGGTCTCCCACGCACAGCCGCCATTGCACGAAACTGCGGGCATAAAAAAACGCCTGCAAATCGTGATTGGTGGCGCTGTTGCGCCTGCATCATGTCGGGTTCTCAGGCCCGGTCGCTGAATTTGCAGCGACCGGAGGAGGGTAGCGTGGTGGTGGGGTGGGCGCAACAGGGGAAATAGTTGTTTGGTTTTGCTGCCGCAATGTTCGGTTTTGGGGATGGGAAGATGAGTCTGTCGCGTTTTCTCAGGAAGCGGAGCTTGAAGGGCTGGTGCGCCATTTCTACCGCCCGTTCCGGACGCAAAATCATGCTGCTCGTGCGGTATGCTTTTTTAAGCGTGAAGGGGCCGGATTTATTTATCGCTCTGCACGGTTCCGCCTAAACCCAAAATCTCGCATACAAAGATCGATGCGAGCGTGGTTACAGGAGTCGGGGCTTTCGAAAGGTTTGCAGAGGGGCGTGGGAGCAGGTAGGTGATCAGCAGGAAAGTAGTGAGGCTGCCAGATCAGGATCTGCGGTAAGAACACTCCCAGAAACAACAAAGCCCTCACATTTCTGCGAGGGCTTCGTTTTGTATGGTGCCGGCACCAGGAGTCGAACCCGGGACCTACTGATTACAAGTCAGTTGCTCTACCAACTGAGCTATACCGGCGTGTTAGGGCGACGATTATAGCGATTGGCAAGCTTCTGTAAACCCCTGAATTCTGACTATTTTTGCAGACACAGAGGTTTTCTAGCATCCAGCTCATTTTGACCACTGGGGATGGCTTCCTCAGCCCGAAGGCCATCCAGGGTCAGCCCGTAAAAGAATGTGTTCCGATCAGTTGCCTTCGTTACACGAATCCGCAAACTTCATGTACTCAAACACCTGCTTCTGCCCATGGGAATCCAGGTAGGTCATCCGCGCATTCACAACGCCGCATGCCGCGCCGCCATCGTCCACGGTCGACAGCACTTGTTGAATATCCACCTTGGGGCTGGCTTCGGCCTGGGCCGAAAGGGCGGCGATGTTGAGCAAGGCAAACAGGCAGCTGGCAATGAAGGTGTTCCGGTTCATGGTGGTGTCCTCTGGGGTTCAATAGGGTGTGTTGCGTTGGAGTCTATTGAGCGCCTGGGAGGTATCCGGCCTGTGTCACGCACCTCTGGGTTTTGCCTCGGTATGTATAGGAGGTAGATTTCATACAGCTTGTTACACGAGCGCAGCCATTAGAGGCATTTCAGACGTTTCGCGATCCGGCGACGACTAGTCATTTAATTGACTTTTTACCGTTCGTCGTAAAGATTTCTTCAGAAACACCAAAATAATGACACCTTCATTCCTTTGTCACAGAATGCGTACACAAAGGCGCCCACAAAAAGACCTGCGGTAAGCATCAGTACAGCTGACCTTTCACGTCTTTAAGATGCGTCGTGATGGAGTGTTGGCGATGAGCCGTACTGATGAACTTTTTGAGTTGTTTAATAAGACAACTGCCAATGATGTCCAGGGAATGGATTCGATGCTGCAATTCTTCGAAGACATGCCCATCGACGACAGCGCCAGTCTCAACATGGGCAGCGGCGCGTCGTTCCTCCGACATTCCCCCTGTGCCAACGAGCAGTCCGGCGAAGCCGCGACCATTCGTGCGAATGTGGTGGCGCTGGTGTCGGTCAATGGCGGCGTGGGCCGTAGCACCCTGGCCACGGCGCTGAGCAGCGGTTTGCAGCGCCTCGGGCGGCCGGTGGTGGCGCTGGACCTGGACCCGCAAAATGCCCTCTATCACCACTTTGGTCTGAGCCACAGCTTGCCCGGCATCGGGCGCACCAGCCTGCAGAACGAGCGCTGGAGCCAGATCCTTCATTCGGGCTTCGCCGGTTGCCAGGTGATCACTTTTGGCGAAACCGATATTCGCCAACAGGAAGACCTGCAGCGGTGGCTCAAGCAGGAACCGCAGTGGTTGGCGCAGCACCTCTCGGCCCTCGGTCTGAGCGAGCAGGATACAGTCATCATCGACACCCCGGCGGGCAACAACGTCTACCTGCATCAGGCACTGAACGTGGCCGATGTGGTGCTGGTCATCGCCCAGGCGGATGCGGCCTCCCTCGGCACTCTGGAGCAGATGGAGCAGTTGCTGGCGCCACACGTTGATCGTCAGCCGGCGCTGCGGTGCCACTTTGTGATCAACCAACTCGACGAGACTTCCGGCTTCAGCCTCGACATGGTCGAGGTGTTCAAGAAGCGCCTGGGTGAAAACCTGCTGGAAGTGGTGCACCGGGATTCGGCGATCAGCGAGGCTCTGGCCTTTGGCAGCGACCCGCTGGATGGCGACGCCGCAAGCATGGCCTGTGACGATATCAACGAGCTTTGCCGCCTGTTGATTACCCGCTGAAAAGACCGGGTTATGCCGCTAACGCCAGATGCTTATGCACAATCGATTGGTTTGACATGTCATGAAACCGCAATTTTGCGGAGCGGTTCTCAACACGCCGCAACTGCCTGTTTTGCGTGCGTTTTATTTTGTGAACAAAAAATGACCAGTCAGCATTTTGCCCTGTAAAGCTTGCAGGCAGGGCCTCTGTCAGAATTCCATCAACAGACTTATCCACAGGGCATGCTGCGACAAAATGCCCTTTAATTGCGCTCGGCGAGCAGCATCAGGTTGCGTGGGGTGAGCGGTGTTTCGCAGAAGCTGCCGACTTGAACCCTGTAACCGTTTTCTTCGAGAAACAATGCCCGGTCCAGTACCAGCCACATTTCCAGCGGGCGCCGAAACAGACCACGCACTAATTCCAGGTTTCGCACCAGGGCCAGGCGCCGCCAGCCTTGGGCTTCCAGTGCCGACCAATCCTGTTCACCTGTGGATAATCCCTTGAGTGCAGCCAGTTCGCGGCAGTAGTCGGCGAACGACTTGGCCAGCCAGCTCGCGGGCAGGGACGGAGTGGGCAGGTATTCGTCACTACTGCGCAGGTGCCGTTGCAGCACATCAAAACCCAAACGCCTGGCCATCGACGTATCTCGCTGCTGGCGTACGCGCGCGCCTGCGGTGACGGTTTCGCTCAGCGGCAGGCCGAGGTCCTCCACTGATAAACGGAGCGATGAAGCCTGGGCTGCGATCGACAGCGGCTGATATTCCTCAGCGCGAATGCGGTTGTAGCAGCAGGGCGCCACAGCCAGTTGCTGGCAACCGGCGGCGCTAGCCAACTGGAGCAGGCGCACATGCAGGTCGCCGCACGCGTGCAGGGCCACTGGGGTTTGATCACGGTTGATCTGCACGTCGGCCATCACGTCTTGCAGGTGATGGCTGACGGGCAATTGATGGCGTTCGCTGAGGACTTGCCCTGAAGCAATCAGGGCCGGGTCGTATTCCAGGCACGTCAGTTGCTGTCCGGGTTGCAGCAGGCGACGGCCGAGGTGGCCCTTGCCGGCGCACCAGTCGAGCCAGTGCTGGGGTGTTTTAGAAAATTGTAGGGCGGCGCCGAAGGCTTCTATCTGCTGCCATTTGCGGCCGGGAACATCGACGTTTAAGCGGTGGTGGGCGGCCGGTAGCGCAGTGGACGGTAAGTTATCCACAGCACCGAGACTCAGCGACTGGGCCGCCAGCTCGGGAAACGGCGCGGGCGCCGGCAGGTTATGAGGTTGGTTATGGCTGCTTTCCGCCTCAGCCAGCGAGCGTTGGCGCAGCCAGTTGGCCAGCTCGGGATGCTGCGCTTCCCAGGGCAATTGCAGGTGGGTAAAGGGCCGTGGTCGCCACAGCCCTTGATGCTCGGTGAGGAACGCGTCCAATGCCTGGAAGCGGGCGAGCAACGGCTCACCCGTCAACACGGCATCAGCGCCCTTGGCAGGCATCAACCCGCAACCAACGCTCCAGCAGCTTGAAGAAGCGCACCAGGGCGTAGGACATCAGCAGGTAGAACAACCCGGCAGCGAAGAAGATTTCCACCGGCAAGTAGGTGCGGGCAATGATCGTGCGGGCCATGCCGGTCAGTTCCAGCAAGGTCACGGTACTGGCCAGGGCGCTGGCCTTGAGCATCAGGATCACTTCGTTGCTGTAGGCCGGCAGGCCGATGCGCGCCGCACGTGGCAGGATGATATAGAACAGCGCCTTGGGCTTGGACATGCCCAGCGCCCGCGCCGCTTCGATTTCACCCGGCGGGATGGCCTGGATCGCGCCGCGCAGGATCTCGGCGATATAGGCGGCGGTGTGCAGGGTCATGGTGGCGGTGGCGCACCAGAACGGGTCCCGCAGGTACGGCCACATGAAGCTTTCACGCACGGCGTCGAACTGCGCCAGGCCGTAATACACCAGGAACAATTGCACCAGCAGCGGCGTGCCCCGGAAGAAAAAGATGTAGCAGTAGGGCAGGGTGCGCACGTACCACAGGCGCGAAGAACGCGCGATGCCCAACGGGATTGCCAGCAGCAGACCGGCGATCACGGCGATGGCCACCAGTTCCAGGGTCAGGGTCGCGCCCTGGGCCAACCGGGGCAGCCACTTGATGATGACGGCCCAGTTCAGGCCCAGGTCGAAATGCGACAGCCAGCTGTAGTCGCCACTCATTGCGTGCTCCTCGCAAAGCCGCGCGCGGCACGTTTTTCCAGGAAGTGCATGCCGGTCATCGCCAGGACGGTGAGGCCCAGGTACATGAAGGCCGCAACCATAAAGAAGGTGAAGGGCTGCTTGGTGACGGTCACGCCGATCTGCGCGTGGCGCATGATTTCTTCCAGGCCGATCACCGAGACCAGCGCGGTGTCCTTCATCAAAATCATGAACAGGTTGCCCAGTCCGGGCAGGGCGATGCGCCACATCTGCGGCATGATCAACCGGGTGAAGATCCGAAACTTCGACAGGCCCAGCGCGACACCGGCTTCACGGTGACCCTTGGGAATGGCGAGGATCGCGCCGCGGAAGACTTCCGTGGCGTAGGCGCCAAAGCACAGGCCCAGGGCGATAACACCGGCGGCAAAGGCACTGAGGGACAGGTCGGGGTTGCCGAAAAACTCCCCGAGGGAGCGCATCAGGTTGACCGTACCGAAGTAAATCAGCAGTACCCACAGCAGTTCCGGAATGCCGCGAACCAGGGTGGAGTAGGCGCCGCCAAGCCATTGCAGCGGCTTGTACGGGGATGTCTTGGCCAGGGCGCCGGCCAGGCCGAGCACCAGCCCGAGGCACAGGGCGGTGAGCGCCAGCTTGACGGTCATCAGCGCACCAGCGGCAAGCGCCGGGCCGAATCCGTAGAGGTCGAAATTCATGGTTTAGTCGTTTCGCAAGGCAAAGCTCAGGACCGGCGCACTCAAGCGAGCGCGCCGGGCAGGCCATTCAGGATCACTCGATACTGAAAGGGAAGTACTTGTCGTTGATCTTTTTGTAGGTGCCGTCGGCTTTGATTTCAGCCAGGGCTTTGTTCAAGCGCTCACGCAGTGGGTCGCCTTTACGTACGGCGATACCGATCTTGTCGCTCTCAACCACCGGGTCGCCCTTGAATTCGTAGGCGGAGCCGTCTTTGCTTTTCAGCCACTCGTACTGCACGTACTTGTCGGCGAGCATCCCGTCGAGGCGGCCGGAAGTCAGGTCGAGGTAGGCGTTTTCCTGGGTGTCGTAGAGCTTGGCGGTGGTGTCCGGCAGCTTGTCTTCCAGGTAGGTACCGGCCAGCGTCGCGCGCTGTGCACCGATGATCTTGCCCTTCAGGTAGTCCGCGTCGGTCTTGAAGTCCTTGGTGGCTTTAGGCGCGATGAACTGCAGCTTGTTGGAGTAGTACGGGTCGGTGAAGTCGACGGCCTGCTTGCGTTCATCGGTGATGGACAGCGAGGAGACCAGGAAGTCGAACTTCTTGGCGTTCAGGGCCGGGATGATGCCGTCCCAGTCCGAGACATACACTTCGCACTTCTCGACTTTCATCTTGGCGCACAGGGCGTCGCCGATGTCCTTGTCGAAGCCGACAACGTTGCCGCTGGCATCTTTATTGTTGAACGGCGGGTAGGCCGCTTCGATCCCCATTTTCAAGGTCTCGGCCATCGCCGTGGCGCTGAACGCCATCGAAACGGCGGCAGCCAGGAGGAATTTTTTATAGTTCTGCATGCATGTTGCTCCGTTAGCGGTTGCTGGACATGAATTGTTTGCAGCGCGCCGAAAGCGGGTTTTCAAACACCTGCTGTGGCGATCCTTGCTCTTCGACCAGGCCCTGGTGCAGGAACACCACTTCACTGGACACCTGGCGGGCGAAGCCCATTTCATGGGTGACCAGCAGCATGGTGCGGCCTTCTTCGGCCAGTGCGCGGATCACATTAAGTACTTCCTGAACCATTTCCGGGTCAAGGGCCGATGTCGGCTCGTCGAACAGGATGACTTTGGGCTGCATGGCCAGAGTGCGGGCGATCGCGGCGCGTTGCTGCTGGCCGCCGGACAGTTGCGCCGGGTAGGCGTGGCGCTTGTCGCTGATGCCGACCTTGGCCAGCAAGGCTTCGGCGATTTCGATGGCTTCGGCCTTGCTCTGGCCGAGCACCCGGCGCGGCGCCTCGATGATGTTGTCGAGGACGCTCATGTGCGGCCACAGGTTAAAGTTTTGAAACACAAAACCGATTTCGCTGCGCAGGCGGTTGATCTGTTTGCCGTCGGCGGCTACCAGCTCACCGTTTTTCGCGGCCTTGAGCTTGAGCTCTTCGCCAGCCACCAGGATTTGCCCCTGGTGCGGGTTTTCCAGGAGGTTGATGCAGCGCAGGAACGTGGACTTGCCGGAACCGGAGGAACCCAGGATCGAGATCACATCGCCGTCGCGGGCGGTCAGCGAGATACCTTTAAGCACCTCCAGCTCACCATAGCGTTTATGCAAGTTGCGGATTTCAAGCGCGGGCGTGGCCTCAGCCATGTGCGGTCCTCATTGTGTTCATTGCGCTCCTGCTATTGGCCCGCCTTCCTGGCGAGGCGCCAAGCTAGCATAGCGTTTGGATGACAGCCAACAGCCCTGCAGGCGGTAAACAGACGGTGTGCGGCAGGGTGTCGCATCGGCACAGCAGTGTGTCGCGCCATCAACAACCGAACAGCCGTTTGAACCCGGATGCCTACAGGCTTCGCGTAAAAAAGGGCGCGATGGTGCCAGCTTTGGCCGGGTGTTGGAAGGGTTAAACCGGCGAACGGTTCTTATAAGCCCTCTAATGGAGCGTCACGCACAATTTGTGTGTGTTTTTGGTGCGCTTGTTCGCACTTCATGTGGGTCGCACAGTAACGCTATAGCGGAATGCCATTAGTGTCAGTGACTTACGAGAGCTGTTGAGTTTCCCTACAGGCCGCGTCAATCGCGGCCCTGTAACATTTTGGCGCAAATCTTGCGTAAAAAATAAAGAACGCCCCGTTGGTTTCTTTTCACGAGAAAGACGTCAGGCCGGGTGGACCGTATTCGCAATTCCTCGCAAAGGTGTGTCAATGAGTAGTACGCAAAGCTCCAATGACCTCGAACAGGGGCTCAAACCGCGTCACGTCACCATGCTGTCGATTGCCGGCGTTATCGGTGCCGGTTTGTTTGTCGGCTCCGGCCACGCGATTGCTGCCGCAGGCCCGGCCGTGCTGCTGGCGTATGCGGCCGCCGGTACGCTGGTGGTGTTGGTCATGCGCATGCTGGCCGAGATGGCCGTAGCATCCCCGGACACGGGTTCGTTCTCTACTTATGCCGACCGTGCGATTGGTCACTGGGCCGGTTTCACCATCGGCTGGCTTTACTGGTGGTTCTGGGTGCTGGTGATTCCGCTGGAAGCCAACGCCGCCGCGACCATCCTCCACGCCTGGTTTCCCAGCGTGGCGATCTGGGCATTCACCCTGATCATCACCTTGCTGCTGACCGCGACCAACCTGTTCAGCGTGAAGAACTACGGCGAGTTCGAGTTCTGGTTTGCGCTGATCAAAGTGGTGGCGATCATTGGCTTTGTGATCCTCGGCATCCTGGCGATTTTCGGCTTCTTGCCGGGCAGCCAGGTCAGCGGCGTTTCGCACCTGTTCGACACCCAGGGCTTCCTGCCAAACGGCATGGGCGCGGTGTTGGCGGCGATCCTGACCACGATGTTCTCGTTCATGGGCACCGAGATCGTGACCATCGCGGCCGCTGAATCGAAGAACCCTGGCCAGCAGATCTCCAAGGCCACCAACTCGGTGATCTGGCGGATCGGCTTGTTCTACCTGGTGTCGATCTTCATCGTCGTGGCCCTGGTGCCATGGAATGATCCTGCGCTGGCAGCGGTCGGTTCCTACCAGACGGTGCTGGAACGCATGGGTATCCCGAATGCCAAGCTGATCGTCGACCTGGTGGTGTTGGTGGCCGTGACCAGTTGCCTGAACTCGGCGCTGTACACCGCTTCACGCATGATGTTCTCCCTGGGCCGTCGCGGTGATGCGCCGGCGGTGTCCAAGATCACCAACAAGAGCGGCACGCCTTACTGGGCGGTGTTGCTGTCTACCGGCGCGGCGTTCCTGGCGGTATTCGCCAACTACGTGGCACCGGCGGCGGTGTTTGAATTCCTGCTGGCCAGTTCCGGCGCCATCGCGCTGCTGGTGTACCTGGTGATCGCGGTGTCGCAACTGCGCATGCGCCAGAAGCGCACGGAAGCGGGCGAGAAGATTGCGTTCAAGATGTGGCTGTTCCCGGGCCTGACGTATGCGGTGATCGTGTTCATCGTGGGCGTGCTGACGATCATGCTGTTCCAGGAAGCGCACCAGGTGGAGATCATGGCCACCGGGATTCTGAGCTTGCTGGTGGTTGCGGCGGGGCTGATGGTGTCGCGTCGGCGCAAGGGCCGGAAGGTTGGGGCTGCGGTGCTGAATTGATGGATTGAAATACGATTCATCAAACACTGCAAAAAACTGTGGGAGCCGGGCTTGCCCGCGATGGCGGTGTGTCAGTCAACACATGTATCGACTGACACACCGCCATCGCGGGCAAGCCCGGCTCCCACATTTCGTTTTGTATCAGTCTTCGGAGCTAACCAGCGCCTGTGACGCCGCGACGTAATCGGCCTGGAACTCCGGCGATTCAATCCACGCCAGCGCTGCCGCTTCATCCTCGGTATCCGTGGCCCACTGGCGATACTCGATCAGTGCCGCGAGGATAAAGTCGGTCGCTTCCTCTTCACCTTCCTGCTCCAGCACCACCGCCAACAGCGGGTGCGCCAGGAACACCGCACACAGCGCTTGTTGGCTGGTTTCGCCAGCGGTGCGCATTTCCAGGAACAGCTCGGTCAAATCCACCGACTCAAGATCGATGCGGCTGTCATCGCCGGCAAAGGCGTCCGGCTTGGTCGCGACGGCGCGTTGGGTACGGTTCTGCTTGGCCTTGGCTTTTGCCCGGTGGGCGCGTTTTTGCTGCTTGTTCGGCGAAGCCATGGGCTCACGTCCTTGGTGTCAGGATCTGGGGGTGGGGTATTGAAGCGCAGGTCTGGGGAAATCCCAAGGCTTTCTAAGTGCGATCCGTCACTTGGCGCCCCGGAGTGCCTTGGGCCAGCTCTCCCAGCTGTAGCCATGCCAGCGCAATCGGCCACAACCGATCCTGATACTGGCTGCGAAAGAACGCGAAATGTCCGACGTCTTTTTCGCCGATATCTTCAGGTGCGATCCGCAGATGCGTGCGCTCGCTGCCTTTGAAATAACCCAGCAGGCGCTCGATTGCCGCCACCGTGCCGAACGGATCATCGGTAATGCTGATGGCCAATACCTGGGCCTTCACCCGGGAAAACGGCAACTCACCCAAGGCTCGCCCGCTGGGGCGCTGTTCATAACCCGGCGTCGGCGTGCTCCAATCGCGTACCACACCCGCCGGCGTATCCTCGAGCCAGCCCATGCGCTTGCCCGGGAAGTAGCCAAAAAACGCAGTTATCAATGGCATCACCACATGCCATTTGGCAAACATCCGCCAGCGCCCGCTCGCCTCGTAGTCGCGCCAGTAGGCAAACTGCGCGCCTACCGTCACCAGGCGCCGAATTACCGCGCCGGAAGCCCCGAGTCCCGCCGCACATCCGCCAAAACTGTGCCCGACCACATCAATCGGCTGGCCAGCGAACTCCCGCTGTGCTCGCTGCAGGATCGCTTCGAAGTCCAGCACGCCCCAATCCGACCATGAGGCCTTGAACCCCTTCAGCGAGCCGCTGCGGGATTCGCCGATGCCGCGGTAGTCGTAGGTGATGACGTCGAAGCCATTGGCAAACAGGTAATCGGCAAACCGTGAGTAGTGACGGCAGCGTACAGAGGTGGCGGCGTTGATGACGACGACCGGGCGTTCAAAGTCTGTGCGCGGATGGCGCCACGTGAAGCCTCCGATGGAATGCCCATCGGCTGTGGGCTCGCGGAATGCTTCGGCTTGAGGTCGGATTGGCAGGTTCATGAGCAGGCTCGATCATTGCGCTTTCGATGGGGTGTCAACGGCCCGTGCGCAGTTTTATAAGAAGTCGAAACTAACAAATTTCCGCTACGAACACCCCGGGGATTTTTCTGAGGCTCGACCTGAGCGGCACAGATGCCTAGGCTTAGACCCTTTCGCCCACCAGAGCCGGCCCATGAACCGCGACACCCTCGAACAAAACCAGATCCCGATCTACTTCGCCACCGTGCTGCTGGCTGCCGTTGTCGGCCTGTTGGCGCCATCCATGGCCCAAGGCCTGGGCACCCTGGTGACACCTGCCATCGCCGTGTTGATGTATGCGATGTTCCTGCAAATCCCGTTTCTGCACCTGCGCCAGGGTCTGGGCAACAAACGCTTCATGGTCGCGTTGCTGTTGGCCAACTTCATCCTGATCCCGCTGCTGGTGTGGACGTTGACCCGTGGCCTGGTGGAACACCCGGCGATTCTGATCGGCGCGTTGCTGGTGCTGCTGACGCCATGCATCGACTACGTCGTGGTGTTCACCCACATCGGCAAGGGTGACTCGCGGTTGATGCTGGCCGCGACCCCGGTCCTGTTGCTGCTCCAGCTGCTGCTGTTGCCGGTGTACCTTGGGTTGATCCTGGGCGCGCAGTCGCAGGTGGTGGTGGCGGTGGGGCCCTTTGTCGAGGCCTTCCTGCTGCTGATCGTTGTACCCATGATTCTGGCGGTGCTGACGACTTCCCTGTCCCGGCGATCCACAGTCATCAGTGCGTGGAACGATGCCTGGGCCTGGTTACCCGTACCCGCCATGGCGCTGGTGCTGATGGTGGTGATCGGTTCGCAGATTACCGCAGTGGTCCGCGATATCGGCCTGCTGGCGCCGGTGATCCCGGTGTATATCGGCTTCCTGTTACTGGCCCCGGTAATGGGCGCGCTGGCTGCGCGCCTGTTCAAGCTACCGTCGATTACTGCGCGGGCGGTTACCTTCAGCGCTTCCACACGCAACTCCCTGGTGGTATTGCCGCTGGCGCTGGCATTGCCTGAAGACATCCGCGGGCTTGCCGCCGCCGCAGTGATCATGCAAACCCTGGTGGAGCTGGTGGGAGAGCTACTCTATATCCGGCTGATTCCGCTGCTGATCTGGCCCGCTCGTCGTTAGGCGGATGAATGTTTGATTCCGTTCAGGGGGCATTCAGGGTGGGGTTCGGCAACATGGACCGGTTTACCCCACCTGACAGGCTGAATAATGGATCAACACAATCGCTTTCGAATGGAATCGCTGGGCATTTTCGTTATCGCCTTGCTGCTGTTTACCCTGGGCATCTGGGACCAGCAGCCACAAGGCTTCGACGGCCGCTGGGCCGTGTTCATGCAAGAGATGTTTCGCCACGGCGCGAGCCTGTTTCCTACCACCTACGGTGAGCCTTACCCGGACTACCCGGGCACCGCGACCTACCTCAGTTACCTCTTTGCCCGCTTGTTCGGCGCGCCCAACGACCTGGCTAACGTGATGCCCACCGCCTTGGCGTCTGCCGGGGTCATGGCGCTGATCTACCGCTTGCTGGTGCCGTCGGGCCGGGCGTGGGCGCTGCTGACGGTGCTGCTCACCGCATTGACCGCGCAATTGCTGGAGAAGTCGCGCTCGGCATGCCTGGACCAGATGGTCTCGTTGCTGTGCCTCGGTGCTTTTTACCTGTTGCATACCGGCGAGCACATGGGTTCGAGGGTGCGCCAATATGCGGTCTTTCCGTTGTTCGTGGTGGCGTTTGCCATTCGCGGGCCGCTGGGGCTGATCGAGGTGTGCGGGGTGGTGTGTGTCTACTGGGCACTGGGCCCCGCTCGTACGCGGCAAGAGCGAATTGGCGTGCTGAAAAAGGTCATTGCCCATGGCGTGATCGGCCTGATCCTGCTGGCCGGCTGTTGGTGGTTGCTATTGAAGCTGGCGCGGATCAGCGGTGGCGAAGCCTTCGTCGATGATGTGCTGCGGATGCAGTTCGCCGGGCGCCTCGACGAATCCGGTGAGGCGTTCTACTTCTACTTCAAGCTGAGTCTGTACCGTTACTTCCCGGTGGTACCGCTGGCACTGGCAACGATGATTGCCCTGCGCCACAGATGGTCGATGCGTAACGAAGATGCCGACGTGCAACTGATGGTGCGCCTGGCCGCCTGCGGCCTGATGATTTTGGTGGGCTTGTCCATCCCGCACTTCAAGCGCGCCTATTACATCGTGCCGATGGTCCCGATGTTTGCTGCGGTAGCCGCCTATGGCCTGCTCCAGGCCCAAGGCTGGCTGCTTGGGGTGCGTCGTGGCTATGAGTGGCTGGTGGCTGTGTTGCCGGTGCTGGGCATTGTGGTGGTGTTTGTCTGTCGGCACCTGTGGCACAAGCACGGTTACTGGCCGGACGTTTCAGTGCCTGCGTTGGTGGGTGTGCTGATTGTGTTGCAACTGGCAGCGGTGATTGCCTGGCGCCGTTTGCAGGGCCGTCTCGGCCAGCGTTTGGTGGTGCTCAGCCTTGTTGCGTTGGTCACCCAATGGCTGGTGCTCGTCGTGGTGGTGGAGCCGGCCAAGGACCTGCAATACGACACCAAGAACTTCGTTGGCGCGGTGGAGAAGCTGCGTGCCGATACGCCTGGAACCCTGGTGTTTGTGGATCTCGCCAAAGACACCTGGGCGATTCGCTACATCATGAACCTGGATCACGACGAGAAGCCTTTGTTCATTGGGCGCAACGAACCGTTGCTAGTGGACACGCTGCCGCGCCCCGCCTGGGTGATTGTGGAGCGCAAGCAAACCGCATTGCTGAGCGGCACGCCGCTGGAGCATATGGCGCCTGTGTTCAATGGGCGGTTGAATGACAATCCGCTGCTGGTGTTTTTGGTGAGGTGAGTGCGGGGTGGGGCTGGCGATCAGCCTCAGGCCTGTCTATGGCTTGGGGCTGGAGATGCTCTTGGCCCTTCGCAATTGGATGAAAGTGAACGGCCACAAATCCCAGGCAACAAAAAACCCGCACTAGGCGGGTTTCTTGTGTGTTTCAGATGACGTTTGCACCACCTGAAACTAATTAGTGGTGCCCAGAGACGGAATCGAACCGCCGACACGGGGATTTTCAATCCCCTGCTCTACCGACTGAGCTATCTGGGCAACGGGGCGCATTAAACGGGTTTTTCAGGGGGTCGTCAAGCAAGTTTTCAAAAAATATTTAATTATTACCGTCGCTTACGGACCAACCCCCACATTTGATCAATTATTCAGCAGGTGGCACGTAGCCGTCGGCCTTGGCGTAATCTTCGCCGGAAAAGAACTTGTCCATCTCGCCCTGCAGGTATTTGCGGTCTTCGGCGTTCATCATGTTCAGGCGTTTTTCGTTGATCAACAGGGTCTGGTGCTTTTGCCAGTCGGCCCAGGCTTTGGCAGAGACGTTGTCAAAGATGTCCTGGCCTTTTGCGCCGGGGAACGGGGCGCGTTCCAGGGCGGGCAATTCTTCGTGGTACTTGCGGCAGATGATGGTGCGGGTCATGACGGAACTCCTGCGTTCAATGCTTCAGCCGCGCGCTTCAGCAGTTTCTTGACCGGGGCGGCAAGGCCCAGGCGCGGCGGGGTGGCGAGGTTATACCAGAGCCAGTCAGCCTCGGCCACGTGATGGGCAGACTCCTGGACCTGGACCAGCCAGGGTTCGATAGCCAGTTGGAAGTGGCTGAAGGTGTGGATCAGGCTCGGCAGTTCCTGTTGCTCGCCCAGCGCCAGCGAGTGCTGGTTGGCCAGGTGTTCCAGGTCTGCCAGGTCATCCAGCTCCGGCAAGCTCCACAAACCGCCCCACAAGCCCGTGGAAGGGCGACGGTAAAGCAGGATCGCGCCCTCGCCATTGGCCAGCAACGGCATCAGCGTGCGCTTTTGGGGCACGGTCTTGCGTGGCTTGGGGATTGGATAGCGGGTTTCCAGCCCGAGCATGTGGGCTTCGCAGCCCTTTTCCAGCGGGCACAGCAGGCAACTGGGTTTACTGCGGGTGCAAAGGGTGGCGCCCATGTCCATCATCGCCTGGGTGTAGGCGTTGACGCGGTCGTGGGGCGTAAAGCGCTCTGCGGTGGCCCACAGCTGCTTGGCGACCTTCGGCTCGCCCGGGTATCCCTCTTGCGCGGTAAAGCGCGCCAGCACGCGTTTGACGTTGCCATCGAGGATCGGCGCCCGCAGGCCCATGCTCAGGCTGGCAATTGCGCCAGCGGTGGACAGGCCGATGCCCGGCAACTCGGTGAGCTTTTCGACGTCACGGGGAAACTCGCCGCCATATTCGGCCACGACAATCTTTGCGGTCTTTTGCAGGTTGCGCGCCCGGGTGTAGTAACCCAGCCCCGTCCACAGGTGCAGCACCTCGTCTTCCGGTGCGGCGGCCAGGGCTTCGACCGTTGGCAATGACGCCATGAACCGGTCGAAGTAGTTCAGCACGGTGTTGACCTGAGTCTGCTGCAACATGATCTCCGAGACCCACACCCGGTAAGGCGTGATGCCCTGTTGCCAGGGCAGGTCGTGGCGACCGTGGCGGTCGTACCAGTCCAGCACCGCCGTTGAAAATTCCTCGTTTCTCATCGATTGAACAGGCCTTTCAAAGCGTCTTTCAACTGTGGATTGACCTTGTCGAGCTTCTGCTCAAGCTTCTCGCTGAGCTTGTTGCCCGCCGCCTTGATCGCGACCTGGCTCAAGCCGTCCTTGTCCAGGCGGCAAGCCTTGGCGCCCAGTTCCAGCGGGCCACGACAGCGCAACGGGACTTCGATGTTCTGGAAATTGGAGCCCACCTGGCAAGCCGGGTCCGGCACGTCGCGCTGGTCGCCTTCGACGATGATGCCGACCCGGTAGTCCATACCCAGCACGCGCAGGTCGATGTCGCCGTTGCCGTTGACGGCCAGGCCCGGGATGCGCACTTTCAGGTCAGGGTTACTGGCCACGCCGTTACGGAAGGTCAGGTTGCCCTTGAGCTCCTGGAACGGGGTGTCCTTGCCGCGCTGGTCGCCGCTGAGGGTCTTGCGGTTGAGCAGGGCGATGCCGGTGCACAGCTGTTGCTCGATGTTGGCGTTGAGCAGCACGCCATTGTTGATCGCGAAGCTGGCGGTACCGTTGAGGCTGTCGATCAGGGCTTTCTGGCTATTGCCGCGACCGTTGAGGTTGCTGTCGAGGGTGAGCTGGCCCTTCACCGGCGGGTTTTGCCCCTGGGCTTGCAGGATGCGTTCGACGGGTACTTGCTTGATGCGGGTTTGCAGCGCCAGCAGCGGGACGTCCTGGCGCACGTCAAGGTTGCCGTTGGCCTGGAAGGTGCCGTTGTAGAGGCCGCCGCTCAACGTGTCGAGCTTGAGCTGACCATCGAGGCCGGAAGCTTTCAGGGCGGCGTTCTGGATCGGCAGCTTGCTCAGGGTCAGTTGGCCGAAGGACAGGTCGGCGTTCACGTCCAGGGTACGCAGGCGGGTCAGTGGCAGCAGTTTGTCGGTGCTCCAGGCGGCCTTGGTCGGCGCATCCGGCAGTGGTGTGGTGCCACCGGCCGCCATGGCGCCGGCTTCGCTGTTCTGTACTTCAGCCTGGCGTGCGGCCGCAGCGCCTTTGGCGGCTTCGGACTTGGCCGGCAGGTAGTTGTCGGCGTTGAACGTATCCGCCTTGAGCTGCACTCGCAGGGATTGCTTGGCGAAATCATCCACGGCCACGCGCCCGGTAAAGGTGCTGTCGTCGAGTTTCAGGTTGAGGTCTTCAAGCGCCAGGCTGGTCGGCGTGCCCTTGAGGCGGCTGACCAGTTCGACCTTGCTCAGGCTGCCTGCGGCCATCGGTGGCAGCGGGTTGCCGACGCTGTCGAGGAACTTGGCCAGGTCAAACTGGGCAATCGACAGGGCACCATTAAGCTGCGGAGTCTTGTCCAGGTCATTGACCTTCAGCTCGCCCAGGGCGCGCAGTTGGTTCAGCGACAGCTTCATATTGGTCCATTCGGCGATGTTGGCGGCAAGGTCCACCAGCAATTGGCCCTGGGTCGAAAAGGTCACGGTCTTGCCTTGCAGCGGCTCGCCCGTGGCTTCGCCACTGAGTTTCATGTCTTCGAACTGGTAACGCTGGAGGGCGCGTTGAATGCGCAGGTTGCCGTTCAACTCGGTCTTGACGCGCATCAGCGGCTGGTTGGTGCCGAGGAATGCGGTGAGTTTCAGTGGGATGCTTGCACCTTCGTGCACCGCGCCGGCGCTCAACTGGATGCTTTCGGCGCTGAACTGCTTGCCGGTCTGCTCATCGTTGTATTCGACGCGGGCGTTGTTGATGGTCAGGCTGTCGATGTCCAGGCGGATCGGCTGCGGCGGCTTTTCAGGCTTGGGCGCCGTGGCCGCTTCAGTGACGGTGGGCGCACTGGCGGCGGTGGCCGGGTCCGGCACATTCTTGCCGATGTCTTCCCAGTTGCCGTGGCCATGCACGTCTTTGTTCAGGCGCAGGTTCAGGCCTTCGACACGCACGTCGCTCATCTGCACTTCGCGGCGCAGCAGCGGCAGCACGCGAACCGACAGGCCGAGCATCTGCAAATCGGCAAACGGTTGGGTCGGGTTGGTCAGGGTCGCAACGCTGGCCTCGTGCAATTCAAGACCGAGCCAGGGGAACAGGCTCCACCCGATGTCGCCATTGAGCGTCAGCTCGATGTGGGCCTTGTCGCGGGCAATCTGGCGAATCTCGTCTTTGTAGTCGTTGGGATCGAAGAGATGGGTCAGGGCAAAGCCTAGAGCCACAATGATCAGCAACAGCCCGAGAAGTACCAGACCCAGGATTTTGCCGAACGCTTTCATGGGCGAGTCCTTGTATGTCGATTTAAAATTTAGCCGAAGAGTATAACGCCCGAAGGCTTACGTCAGTTCGCGGATAGTTACATTGTATCCACGGTCGAAAAAACGGGATTTTGGCGTCAAATAAGTCAGATAACCTGGAAAAGGTGATGGCAGTTTGGTTTTTCTGTCATCCACAGATGCTAATCTCTGCGTGTTCGTCCGCCTTCTGCGGCTAAACGTCGCGCCAAAATGGAGCTTTACTCAAAAAAACGGCCACGCTTTGCGTGCAAGGCTGAAGGAGAGAGCGCCCGACGGACACATACTAATAACTGGGGGAAACACCAATGAGCACTAGCACTGCGGCGGGTCATACTGCTGCACAGCCTGCGTTCCTGTCCAAGGAGCGCATTATCGCCAAGCCCGGGTTCAACCGTTGGCTGGTACCACCGGCCGCCCTGGCCATCCACCTGTGTATCGGCATGGCCTACGGCTTCTCGGTGTTCTGGTTGCCGTTGTCCAAGGCGCTGGGTATCACCGCACCGGTCGCCTGTGCGCCGGACATGAGCTTTATCAGCCAGGTCTTCTCGTCGCAATGCGATTGGCCCATCTCCATGCTGGGCTGGATCTACACCCTGTTCTTCATCTTCCTGGGTTGCTCGGCAGCCATTTGGGGCGGCTGGCTGGAACATGCCGGGCCACGTAAAGCCGGCGTCGTGTCGGCCTTGTGCTGGTGCGGCGGCCTGCTGATCTCCGCATTGGGGATCTATACCCACCAGATCTGGCTGATGTGGATCGGCTCCGGGGTCATTGGTGGTATCGGCCTGGGCCTGGGTTATATCTCTCCGGTGTCGACCCTGATCAAGTGGTTCCCGGACAAGCGCGGCATGGCCACCGGCATGGCGATCATGGGCTTCGGCGGCGGCGCGATGGTGGGTGCCCCGTTGGCAGCCGCCCTGATGGGCCACTTTGCTTCGCCGACCAGCGTTGGCGTGTGGCAGAGCTTCGTGGTCATGGCCGCGATCTACTTCGTGTTCATGATCGGCGGTGCCTTGTCCTACCGCGTTCCGCCTACCGGCTGGAAGCCTGAGGGCTGGACTGCCCCGGCGAAAAAAGCCAGCAACGCGATGATCACCCACCGTCACGTGCACGTGAACGTGGCCTGGAAAACCCCGCAATTCCGCCTGGTGTGGCTGGTGCTGTGCCTGAACGTGTCTGCCGGTATCGGCATCCTCGGCATGGCTTCGCCGCTGCTGCAGGAAGTGTTCGGCGGCAAATTGCTGGGTAACGGCCTGACGTTTGGCCAGCTGGATGCCGGTCAACTGGCGTCCATCGCAGCCATTGCCGCCGGCTTTACCGGTCTGTTGAGCCTGTTCAACATCGGTGGCCGGTTCTTCTGGGCATCGTTCTCCGACTACCTGGGCCGTAAAAACACCTACTTCGTGTTCTTCGCATTGGGATTTGCCCTGTACGCGTTGATCCCGAACCTGGGCCACCTGGGCAACGTCGCGCTGTTCGTGGCTGCGTTCTGCATCATCCTGTCGATGTACGGCGGTGGTTTTGCGACCGTCCCGGCTTACCTGGCGGACCTGTTCGGTACGCAAATGGTGGGCGCGATCCATGGTCGTCTGCTGACGGCGTGGGCAGCGGCGGGTGTGTTGGGTCCGGTACTGGTGAACTACCTGCGTGAGTACCAGTTGAGCATCGGCGTTGAACGCGCTGCGGCCTACGACATCACCTTGTACATCCTCGCCGGCCTGCTGGTGCTGGGCTTTATCTGCAACCTGCTGGTACGGCCGGTGGCAGACAAGTACTTCATGACCGACGCGGAATTGGCTGCCGAACAGGCGCTTGGCCACGACAAGGGCTCCGATTCCAGCACCGTGCTGGAATGGAAAGCCTCATCCGGTAGCGTGCCATTGGCGGTTGCCGCCTGGCTGGTGGTGGGTATTCCGTTGGCGTGGGGCGTGTGGGTCACCCTGCAGAAAACCGCAGTACTGTTCCACTAACACCGCGTAAACCTTGTGGGAGCGGGCTTGTGTGGGAGCGGGCTTGCTCGCGAATGCGATGGATCAGTCAGCACATGTATTGGCTGACACACCGCTTTCGCGAGCAAGCCCGCTCCCACACAAAGCTGCTCCCACGCTTGTACTGACATGTCTATCCTCGACACTCCATCAGTCTTATCCCCTCCGATGTTTCTGTTTAGCGCCCGCGCCCCTATAATGGCTGCCTTTTTCGCCCAATGATTTTGCGGAGCTGGTGATGGCCGAACGTAAGGCGTCCGTCGAGCGCGACACTCTGGAAACCCAGATCAAAGCCTCGATTAACCTGGATGGCACCGGAAAGGCCCGATTTGATATCGGTGTACCTTTTCTTGAGCACATGCTGGACCAGATCGCCCGTCACGGGCTGATCGACCTGGATATCGTCAGCAAGGGCGACCTGCATATCGACGACCACCACACCGTGGAAGACGTCGGTATCACGTTGGGCCAGGCATTTGCCAAAGCCATCGGCGACAAGAAAGGCATCCGTCGCTATGGCCACGCCTATGTCCCGCTGGATGAAGCGCTGTCGCGTGTGGTCATCGACTTCTCCGGCCGCCCAGGCCTGCAGATGCACGTGCCCTACACCCGCGCCACCGTGGGCGGCTTCGACGTCGACCTGTTCCAGGAATTCTTCCAGGGTTTCGTCAACCACGCACTGGTCAGCCTGCACATCGACAACCTGCGTGGCACCAACACCCACCACCAGATCGAGACCGTGTTCAAGGCTTTCGGTCGTGCCCTGCGCATGGCCGTAGAGCTGGATGACCGCATGGCCGGGCAAATGCCGTCGACCAAGGGCGTTCTGTAATGCAGACGGTCGCGGTTATCGATTACGGCATGGGTAACCTGCACTCGGTGGCCAAGGCCCTCGAGCACGTAGGTGCCGGCAAGGTACTGATCACCAGCGATGCCGAGGTGATTCGCGAAGCCGACCGGGTGGTGTTCCCGGGTGTTGGCGCGATTCGCGACTGCATGGCCGAGATTCGCCGCCTGGGCTTCGACAGCCTGGTGCGTGAAGTCAGCCAGGACCGGCCGTTCCTCGGCATCTGCGTAGGCATGCAAGCCTTGCTCGACAGCAGTGAAGAGAACGCCGGCGTCGATTGCATCGGCCTGTTCCCGGGCCAGGTGAAGTTTTTCGGCAAGGACCTACACGAAGACGGCGAACACCTGAAGGTCCCGCACATGGGCTGGAACGAAGTACGCCAGACCGTGGACCACCCGCTGTGGCACAACGTGCCGGACCTGGCGCGTTTCTACTTCGTACACAGCTACTACATCGCCGCCGGTAACCCGCGCCAGGTGGTGGGTGGCGGGCACTATGGCGTCGACTTCGCCGCTGCCCTGGCCGACGGTTCGCGCTTTGCCGTGCAGTTCCACCCGGAGAAGAGCCATACCCATGGCCTGCAATTGCTGCAGAACTTCGCCGCGTGGGACGGGCGCTGGTAATGGCCAAGAAGGTCAAGCCGCCGATCTTGAACCTCACTCCCCAGCAGGAGAGTGAGGCCACCGACAAGATCAAGCGTTTCATGGAAGACCGCTTCGAGCTCAAGCTCGGCTCGTTCGAGGTCGCAGAAATCCTCGAACTGTTCACCACTGAAATTGCTCCGCACTATTACAACAGGGCGATTTTCGACGTGCAGACGCACCTTAAAGAAAGGTTCGAAAGCATCGAAAGCGACTTGTGGGCGCTCGAGAAACCCTGATTTTCCGAGCAACGCTGAATATCGAATAAGGTTTGCCAGATGCTGATTATTCCCGCTATCGATCTCAAGGACGGCGCCTGCGTACGTCTGCGCCAGGGCCGCATGGAAGATTCCACGGTGTTCTCCGATGACCCGGTGAGCATGGCTGCCAAGTGGGTGGAAGGCGGTTGCCGTCGTCTGCATCTGGTGGACTTGAACGGTGCGTTCGAGGGCCAGCCGGTCAACGGCGAGGTGGTGACGGCGATCGCCAAGCGCTACCCGAACCTGCCGATCCAGATTGGTGGCGGCATCCGCTCCCTGGAAACCATCGAGCACTACGTGAAAGCGGGCGTGAGCTACGTGATCATCGGCACCAAGGCCGTGAAAGACCCGGCCTTCGTCGCAGAAGCCTGCCGTGCGTTCCCCGGCAAAGTGATCGTGGGCCTGGACGCCAAAGACGGTTTTGTCGCCACCGACGGCTGGGCTGAAATCAGCACCGTCCAGGTGATCGACCTCGCCAAGCAGTTTGAAGCCGACGGCGTCTCCGCCATCGTTTATACCGACATCGCCAAAGACGGCATGATGCAAGGCTGCAACGTACCGTTCACCGCTGCGCTGGCCGCTGCTACCAAAATCCCGGTGATCGCTTCCGGCGGTATCCACAACCTGGGTGACATCAAGTCGCTGCTGGACGCGAAGGCGCCAGGGATCATCGGCGCCATCACGGGCCGGGCGATCTATGAAGGCACTCTGGACGTCGCTGAAGCCCAGGCTTACTGCGACGCCTACAACGGCTGAGGACTGACCATGGCGCTGGCCAAACGCATCATCCCTTGCCTGGACGTCGACAACGGTCGCGTGGTCAAGGGCGTCAAGTTCGAGAACATCCGTGACGCGGGCGACCCGGTGGAAATCGCCCGTCGCTACGACGAACAGGGCGCTGACGAGATTACCTTTCTCGACATCACCGCCAGTGTCGATGGTCGCGACACCACGCTGCATACCGTCGAGCGCATGGCCAGCCAGGTGTTTATCCCGCTGACCGTGGGCGGTGGCGTGCGCACCGTGCAGGACATTCGCAACCTGCTGAATGCCGGCGCGGACAAGGTTTCGATCAACACCGCCGCCGTGTTCAACCCGGAATTTGTCGGCGAAGCCGCGCAGCACTTTGGTTCGCAATGCATCGTCGTCGCCATCGACGCCAAGAAAGTCTCCGGTCCGGGCGAAACCCCACGCTGGGAGATCTTCACCCACGGCGGCCGCAAGCCGACCGGGTTGGATGCCGTGCAGTGGGCGATGAAGATGGAAGCCCTGGGCGCCGGTGAAATCCTGCTGACCAGCATGGACCAGGACGGCATGAAAAACGGCTTCGACCTGGGCGTGACCCGTGCCATCAGCGATGCGCTGGGTATCCCGGTGATTGCTTCTGGCGGCGTAGGCAACTTGCAGCACCTGGCCGACGGTGTGATCGAAGGCCACGCCAGCGCGGTACTGGCAGCGAGTATTTTCCACTTTGGCGAATACACCGTTCCTGAGGCCAAGGCCTACATGGCGGCGCGCGGTATCGTCGTACGCTAAACGTCACTGGACACCATGGCAGGCTCGCGGCACTCTCTGGGCTTGCCATGGATTCCGGTAACTTTCATGTTCAGAGACCTGCTGCTCGCCCTCGCCAGTACCACCGTTCTATTGACGGGTTCGGCCCATGCCGATGAACCGTCCGACGGCGCTTCCCTGGTGCTGCTGACGGAAAACTTCCCGCCGTACAACATGGCGAAAAACGGCAAGAACTTCGCCAAGGAAGAGAACATCGAAGGCATCGCCGTGGACATCGTCCGCGAGACCTTCAAGCGTGCCGGCATTTCCTACAACCTCACTCTGCGTTTCCCTTGGGAACGAATCTACAAACTCGCCCTGGAAAAACCCGGCTACGGCGTGTTCGTGATGGCGCGCCTGCCGGACCGTGAGGCGCTGTTCAAATGGGTCGGCCCCATCGGCCCGGACGATTGGGTGTTGCTGGCCAAGGCTGACAGCAAGATCCAACTGAGCGACCTTGAGCAGGCGCGGCGCTACAAGATCGGCGCCTACAAGGGCGATGCCATCGCGGAAAGCCTGGAGAAACAGGGGCTCAAGCCGGTGATCGTGCTGCGGGATCAGGACAATGCGCAAAAACTGGTGGATGGCCAGATCGACCTGTGGGCCACCGGGGACCCGGCGGGCCGTTATCTGGCACGCCAGGTCGGGGTGACCGGGCTCAAGACCGTTCTGCGCTTCAACAGCGCGCAGTTGTACCTGGCACTGAACAAGAACGTGCCGGATGAGGTGGTGGCGAAACTCCAGGCGGCCCTCGATCAGTTACGGCAAGAGGGTGTCGTCGATGCCATCATGGGGCGTTATCTCTAGGTTGTTTTCTGTGGGCTCGGGCACCTCTTCTGGTACTTCCTGTGGTTCCTCAACAGCAGTAACCGCCGCTTCAGGTTGCAGCAGCTCGCTGAAGTAGACGTTATCTCCGCTGGCATAGGTAAGGGTTGGCCCGAGCTGGCTGCCGTCAACCCGCAATAGCTCGTATCGGCTTTTGACCAGGTAGGCAGCGATGGATTTATTCGCCGGGATGTAAGCCATCACATCCGCCACGCTCTCCCGTTCCCAACCTTGTGCGGTCAAGCCCGTATGCGTGAAGTCGCGATTGAGGCTGGCACTGACACTCAACGAATGACGGGGTGTCCATGCAGCCTTTATATCGATATCGGTCACGTAGCGCAGACCCATGGAGAAGTCACTGATTTCCCCTTTTGCGAAGACCCAACTGAAGGTTTGGCTTGCTGGCGTGGTGTTTTGACCGCTGGCCACCAAGCTGTATTGGTCGATTCTTTTGAGCCGATAAACCGGGCACGTTTGCAGTTTTTCCAAGGGCGTCAAGGTCGGGTCGTTCACGGTAAACCAGGGCAGTTCGCAGACATGAGTGCCTTCTGTTACCTGCTCCGGCATCGTGCGTCCTGGTGCCATTTCGCGTGGAAGTGGCGGCAGATCCTCGGAATGGAGCGCAAGGTCCAGCCGCAGGGCGTGCACCGGGCTTTGCCTGGTTGGCTTGGCATAGCCCTCGGCGCCGGTAAAGGTGCCCGGTGCCAGGTAGGTTTGTCCAGGAGCTGCCTGCGACGGGGAAACGCCCCAGGCGCTGAAGTCCTGGTGGGCGCCGCTGCCTTGGTCGCTCCAGATCAACTGGTCGACATAGGCCTGAGTCACCAGGTCTTCTCTGACACAGCGGATGGTATTGCGTGGTGGTTTGTCATTACCGAGGCCACAGACCAGCCCCATCGCCACATAACCTTCTGGAGCGGTGGGCTGCCAGATTGAGAAATTGGCGCGTGCCCTTGGTCCTGAATGTTCCCAGACCCTCTCGAAATCGACGGGGGGCCGCAACGCGGTGCCATTCTCCCGGTCAACTTCGCTGACAACGGCCACGATTTTCAGTTGATTGATGTTGTGGTAACCCGCTACCGCCACATCACCCAGCGAGACGAAGTTGCCCAGCACGTTGGAGGATGTGCTCGGGCGCCAGAAGGTCACGGGCTTTTCGGCGCGGGTGCCTTTGTCGTTCCATACAGGAACGAACTCGGTGGTGAAGTTGATCAGCAGGTCTTTGTATTGCAGTGAGTTCATGTACAGACTCTCCAGTTGATAAGAAGATCGACTATCGGAGAGTCCGCTCGGTCAGGCGCGGTAGCTATATAGCACTAGCGGTAAGTGCCGTTTTTTCCGTGCCCGGCCATGGCCTGGTTGCTGCGCAGGCTGATCATCAACTTGATGTCGATCCACTCGACGCCCTGGGCCTTGAGCTTGGGCAGCTCTCGTTCCAGTACCGCCAGCGTCTGTGGATAAGGGTGGCCGATCATCACCGCAGACCCCTGTTTGTGGGCCAGCTTGATCGCGGTCTGCAATTGAGTGGTGATGGCTACTTCGGTGCGTTCGTCATCGAGGAACACATCCCGCGAGACGCTCGCCAGACCAATCTTTTGTGCCTCGGCGGCGGCGACGGTTTTAGCGCTGGTGCGGCTATCGACGAAGAACTTGTGGCGCCGTTGCAGCTCACCCATCAACCAGGCCATGGCCTCTGGCTGCGCCGTCATGCGGCTGCCCATGTGGTTGTTGATGCCGGCGGTATAAGGCACGGCCTTGAAGGCCGCGTCCAGGCGTTTGCCGAGTTCTTCGATGGGCAGGTCGGGGTGCCAGGCGAACGGGCCGGTGGCCGGGTCCATGGGCATGTGCAGGATGACGATCTTGCCCGCCTTGTGGGCTTCGCGGGCGAATTCGGCGGCGTGGGGTGTGTCGGGCATGATCGCCGTGGTCACCGGGCCGGGCAGGGCGAGCACACGACGATCCCGGGGCAGGTTTTGCCCGAGGTCGTCGATGATCAGGGTCAGGTAGGCTTTGTGTTCAGCGGGGGCTGCACTGGCGGGGTTGCCTTGGGCAGCTCCCGCCAGACAGCACAGCAAAGCGATGATCAGGCCACGGCGCATATCAACGGCTGCGCGTAATGCTCAGGCCCTTGAGCAGGCTCAGCGCCTGGGCCAACTGATAATCGTCGTCCTGCGGCATCGGCTTGGCTTTCGAGCCGCTGCCGGTTGGCTGGTCGGCGCCGCCGTTGCCATTGCCCAGGTGGCCCTGCAGGTCAGCTTCCTTGTAGAACTCGCTGTCCGCTTCGTTGGTGATCTTGGCCTTGCGCACTTCGATGTCCGGCACGATGCCCTGGGCCTGGATCGAGCGACCGTTCGGCGTGTAGTACAGCGCCGTGGTGATCTTCAATGCGCGGTCGTTGTTCAGCGGCAGCACGGTTTGCACCGAGCCTTTGCCGAAGCTGGTGGTGCCCATCAGCACGCCGCGCTTCTGGTCTTGCAGGGCGCCGGCGACGATTTCCGAGGCCGAGGCGCTGCCGCCGTTGATCAGCACAACCATCGGCACGCCTTCGCTGAGGTCGTTGCCGGTGGCCGAGAAGCGCAGTTCGGAGTTGGCGATACGGCCCTTGGTGTAGACGATCAGGCCCTTGGTGATGAAGTGGTCGACCACTTCCACCGCCGCCTGCAACACGCCGCCCGGGTTGTTACGCAGGTCGAGCACGATGCCGCTGAGTTTCTTGCCGTTGTCTTTGCGCAGCTTGGCCAGGGCCTTGGCCACTTCGTCGCCGGTCTTGACCTGGAACTGGGTGATACGGATGTAGCCGTAGCCCGACTCCAGCAGCTGGCTCTTCACGCTCTTGACCGTGATGGTGGCGCGGGTCAGGGTCACGTCGAACGGCGTGCCGCCGTCGCGCACCAGGGTCAGGGTGATTTTCTGACCGATCTTGCCGCGCATCTTGTCGACGGCTTCGGTCATGGTCTGGCCGCGGGTCGGCTGGCCGTTGATCTTGACGATAAAGTCGCCGGCCTGGATGCCGGCCTTGGACGCCGGGGTATCATCGATCGGCGAGACCACCTTGATGTTGCCGTCGTCGGCGCCGACTTCGATGCCCAGGCCACCGAACTCACCACTGGTACTCTCCTGCAGCTCGGCAAAATCTTCCGGGCCCAGGTAGGCGGAGTGCGGGTCAAGGTTGCTGAGCATGCCCTTGATGGCATTTTCCAGCAGGGTCTTGTCGTCCACAGGTTCGACATAAGCGGCCTTGATCCGGTCCATGACCTCGGCGAAGGTGCGCAACTCGTCCAGCGGCAGCGGGGCCTTGGTGGTCGCGGCCGTGGCTGACTGGGCGGTCTGGTCGGCGAATGCCAAAGGCGCGCCGATCACCAGGGCGATCGTCAGGGCCAGCGATGTGAGGCGGGACAAATGCAGCATGTCGAACGAACTCCTAATGTAGATGCGACCCTTATCCTTGGGTGCGGCACCATTGTGCCGGGTCGCTCGGGCGGCCCTGCTGACGAATAGCGAAGTACAGCGCCGGAGTGTCCTGGCCACCACTGTTACCGACAGTGGAGATGGATTCACCGGCTTTTACAACATCACCTGCCGCTTTAAGCAAAGTTTGATTGTGGCCGTAAAGGCTCAAATAGCCATTACCGTGGTCAAGAATCACCAACAAACCTGCGCCGCGCAGCCAATCGGCGAACACCACACGGCCGCCGTGAATGGCGTGGACCTGGGTGCCGGCACCGGCACTGATCATCACACCGTCCCACTTGGCGCGGGTGTCATCGCCACGGGTTTCACCAAAGCGTGCCAGTAATCGACCATCAACTGGCCATGGAAGTTTTCCCCGGGCTGAAGCAAAAGGTCCGCCAAACGATTCGCCGGCGCTGGAAACCAGCGGGCCAGGCGCTGCACGCACCGGTTTACGCGGGGCCGGGGCATCGGTGGCGCTGGCAACGGCCTCGGCCGCCTCACGCTCGCGCTTTTTTTCGGCTTCCTGCTGGGCGATAAGCGCTTTTTGCCGCGCTTCTTCGGCCTCGCGGGCCTGGCGAGCCAGGGTTTCCTCGATGGTTTTCAGGACTTTGGCCAGGTCGGCCTGGTCTTGCTCGCGATTCTTGAGCTTGGCATCGCGGGCCTTTACGTCGTCATTCAGCTTGGCCAGCGCCTGCTGGCGCTCCTTGCGAACCTTGTCCAGCTCGTCGCGCTGGCTGTCGAGTGCGGTTTTCTGGTCGAGCAACTGCGACTGCTGGTTGGCGATCTCGGTTTCGACATTGGCCAACTGGCGCAGGGTCTCGTTGAAGCTTTTCAGTTGCTCCAGGCGGGCCTTGCTCAGGTAGTCGTAATAGGTGAGGGTGCGGGCGAATTTTTCCGGGTTCTGCTGGTTGAGCAGCAGCTTGAGGTATTCCTGGCGGCCATTCTGGTAGGCGGCGCGGGCCTGGATCGCGATCAGGCGTTGCTGTTCAACGCGGGCGCTCTGGAGTTTTTTTTTCTCACCGTCGAGTCGCTCCAGTTCCGACTCGCTCTTCTTTAGTTCTTTTTGCAGCTCCTGGACTTGCTTCTCCAGCTTGCCCATCTCGGTTTCCGTGCCGCGCAGGTCTTTCTGCACGCCGGACTTCTCTTCCTGGAGCTTGCCGAGCAGCTTCTTGAGCTCGGTAATGTCCTGACGCGTAGCGTCCAACTGTTGTTGGGTTTGTGCGCGCTCATCGGCAAATGCCGGTTGGAGCAGGCAGACAAGAGCAAGGGTAATCAAGGCGCGAAGCATAGAGGCGGGCGACACCAGGGAAAGGGACGGCCTAGTATGCCCGCCAAGCGCTGCAAAAAAAACGCCTCAAAGCCAACTGCTTTGAGGCGTTCGTCATAAAAAGCCGTTTCGGGCGATTTAATCGGGCGGTTTTGCTATTAAACCAATATCGAAGTGCCAGTCATCTCTTTCGGCTTCTCCAGCCCCATCAGCATCAACATGGTCGGTGCCACGTCGGCCAGTACGCCGCCGTCACGCACTTTCAGGTCGCGTTTGCCGACGTAGATGAACGGCACCGGCTCGGTGGTGTGGGCGGTGTGGGCCTGGCCGGTGGATTCGTCGGACATTTGTTCGCAGTTGCCGTGGTCGGCGGTGATCAGTGCTTCGCCGCCTACCTTGTCCAGGGCGTCGACGATGCGGCCGACGCACAGGTCCAGGCATTCCACGGCTTTTACCGCCGCTTCCAGGTTTCCGCTGTGGCCCACCATGTCGCCGTTGGCGTAGTTGACCACGATCACGTCGTAACGCTGGTGCTCGATGGCGTCGACGATCTTGTCCGTGACTTCCGGGGCACTCATTTCCGGCTGCAGGTCGTAGGTGGCGACTTTCGGCGACGGGATCAGGATGCGCTCTTCACCCGGGAACGGTTCTTCACGACCGCCGGAGAAGAAGAAGGTCACGTGGGCGTATTTCTCGGTTTCGGCAATGCGCAGTTGGGTCTTGCCGTTTTTCGCCAGGTAATCCCCCAGCACGTTTTCCAGGCTGCCCGGGGCGAATGCCGAGGGGGCCGGGATGTTGGCGGCGTATTGGGTCAGCATCACGAATTCGACTTTCGGCTGGCGGGCGCGCTCGAAGTCCTTGAAACCGGCATCGACAAACACATGGCTCAGCTCGCGGGCACGGTCGGCGCGGAAGTTCATGAACACCACGGCGTCGCCATCTTCGACTTTTACCGGTTCACCGATGGTGGTGGCCTTGACGAATTCGTCACTCTCGCCACGGGCGTAAGCGGCCTCCAGGCCTTCCTGGGCAGTGGCGGCGTTGAATTCGGCCTGGCCGTCGACGATCAGGTTGTAGGCCTGGGCCACGCGATCCCAACGGTTGTCACGGTCCATCGCGAAGTAACGGCCGACCAGGCTGGCGATGCGGCCCTTGCCGAGGGTCTTGAAGGTTTCGTCCAGCAGTTCGATGGAGGACTGGGCGCTTTTCGGCGGGGTGTCGCGGCCGTCGAGGAACGCATGCAGATAGATCTTCTCGGCGCCGCGCTTGAAGGCCAGTTCGGCCATGGCGATCAGGTGGTCCTGGTGGCTGTGGACGCCGCCGTCCGACAGCAGGCCCATGAAGTGCACGGCCTTGCCAGCCTTGACTGCCTTATCCACTGCCGCGCAAAGAGTCGGGTTCTCGAAAAACTCGCCGTCGCGGATCGATTTGGTCACGCGGGTGAAGTCTTGGTATACCACTCGTCCGGCACCGAGATTCATGTGGCCGACTTCCGAGTTGCCCATTTGGCCGTCCGGCAGGCCAACATCCATGCCCGACCCGGAAATAAGGCCGTTCGGTACGGTAGCGCTCAGACGGTCCAGTACTGGCTTCTTGGCCGAGTACACAGCGTTGTCGTGGTGGCTTTCACTGTGTCCGAAGCCATCGAGAATTATCAGGACCAAAGGTTTAGGCGTAGTAGTCATAGATCCTCTCGCGGCGGTAATGAATGAAGGCAATTGAAAAGGGAGTGGCAGTTTAAAGCGAAGTTCCGACCACGTCACCGCTTTACGGGGGTTGGCCGACCATGACGGCTGTGTATACTTACCGCCATTTTAACGCCCTGGAACCTCCTTGATGGTTGATCACCTGATTGCATTTGCCACTACCCACTATTTGCTCGCTGGTGCGTTCGTCGTACTGCTGGCGCTGCTGATCGCTCACGAAATGAGCCGCGGTGGCCGCAGCCTCAGCACGTCCGAGCTGACCGCCCTGGTCAACAAGGATGAGGCCGTAGTGGTGGACATTCGTCCCGCCAAGGATTTCGCCGCCGGTCACATTGTCGGCGCGCTGAACATTCCCCAGGACAAGCTGATTTCGCGCCTGGCCGAGTTGGAAAAGCACAAGGCCAAGACCATCATCCTGGTCGACGCCCAGGGCCAGCACTCCGGCACTCACGCCCGCGAGATGCTGAAGACCGGCTTCAACGCCGCCAAACTGTCGGGTGGTATTTCCAGCTGGCGTGGCGATAACCTGCCGCTGGTGAAGTGATATGAGCCAGGTTGTCGTTTATTCCAGCGATTATTGCCCTTATTGCATGCGGGCCAAGGCCTTGCTTGAGAAAAAGGGCATTGCCTTCGAAGAGATCAAGGTTGATGGCAAGCCCCAGGTGCGCGCCGAGATGACCAAGAAAGCGGGACGCACGTCCGTGCCGCAGATCTGGATCGGTGACAAGCATGTCGGTGGATGCGATGACCTGTTCGCACTTGAGCGCGCCGGTAAACTGGATGCGCTGCTTCACGTCTGACTCCTAACCCCTAAAAGACCCCAAGATCACGAAGGATCTGCGATGACTGACCAACAGAACACCGAAGCGGCAGCAGAAGAGGCTCAAGGCCCACAATTTTCCCTGCAGCGTATTTACGTACGTGACTTGTCGTTCGAAGCGCCAAAAAGCCCGGCCATCTTCCGTCAGGAATGGACCCCGAGTGTTGCGCTGGACCTGAACACCCGTCAAAAGGCGCTGGAAGGTGACTTCCACGAAGTCGTGCTGACCCTGTCGGTCACCGTCAAGAACGGCGAAGAAGTGGCCTTCATTGCTGAAGTGCAACAGGCTGGTATCTTCCTGATCCAGGGCCTGGACGAAGCGTCCATGAGCCACACCCTGGGCGCGTTCTGCCCGAACATCCTGTTCCCGTATGCCCGTGAGACCCTGGACAGCCTGGTCACCCGTGGTTCGTTCCCGGCGCTGATGCTGGCCCCGGTGAACTTCGATGCCCTGTATGCGCAAGAGCTGCAGCGCATGCAACAGGAAGGTTCGCCAACGGTTCAGTAATTTCGAACCTGACGCAGGACTAAATGTGGGAGCGGGCTTGTGTGGGAGCTGGCTTGCCTGCGATAGCATCACCGCGGTGTGACTGACACACCGAGGTGTTTGCATCGCGGGCAAGCCCGGCTCCCACACAAGCCCGCTCCCACATTTGTTATGTGCGCTATTTGAAACCGAGTTGGCGCCAACCCTCATAGACGGCGACGGCCACGGTGTTGGACAGGTTCAGGCTGCGGCAGCCTTCGCGCATCGGCAGGCGCAGGCGGTGGCCGTCGGGCAGGGCGTCGAGGGCGTCCGCTGGCAGGCCCCGGCTTTCCGGGCCGAACAGGAAGGCGTCGCCTTCGGCAAAGCTGGCATCATGGAATGGCCGCGAGCCCTTGGTGGTAAACGCGAACAACCGTGGGTGGTTCAGGCTTTCCAGGCAGCTGGCGAGGTCCGCGTGGCGTTGCAGGGTGGCGTACTCGTGGTAGTCCAGCCCGGCGCGGCGCAGGCGTTTGTCGTCCATGTCGAAACCCAAGGGCTCGATCAAATGCAGGTGGCAGCCACTGTTGGCGCACAGCCTGATAACGTTGCCGGTATTCGGCGGAATTTCTGGTTGAAAAAGGATGACGTGAAACATGCACGGCTCCGAAGGCAAAGATGCGCTGCATTCTACCCCTGAAGAAGACCCCAGGCCGAAGCTATTGCCACGGGTTTTAGGCTCGTTGGCCATTGTCGGCTTGATGGTGGGCCTGATGATCGGCCGGCTGACCACGCCAGACCCGGTTGAGCTGCAGCGGGTGGAGCCTGCGGCCGATGGCCTGGTGGTGTGGTTCAACAGCGAGCCCAAGCTGCACGGAGAGCATATCGACGGCACGGTGGCGCTGCTGTTCGATGCGCTCGGCAAGGCTCAGGGCGGGCAACTGAAGGTCAATGACAAGGACGTGAACTGGCGCTTACGCAAGACCGATGGCGGCTTGCTGCTGAACCTGGTGGCGGCTCGGCCGTTGCGCGGGGAGTGGTCGGGGGCGAAGGTTGAGGGACGCTGGCGGGTGGAGATCCATCTCCAGGAGCAATAAAAGAGGGAATCCCCGGCCTGCCTGTACCAAGGTTCCCAAAACGGGCTGGGGCTATGGGCGCGTTGCCTCATAAGCCCCGGGTGTAAAGAAGGGAGTTCCCGGCCTGCCTGTACCAGGGCTCCCAAAACGGGGTGAAGCCAAAGGCTTCGGTGTTAAAGAGGGAATCCCCGGCCTGCCTGTACCGAGGTTCCCGAAACGGGTGTGGGGCGCGACGCGATTCGCATCAAGCACCCCGGGTGTAAAGAGGGGATTCTCGGCCTGCCTGTACCAAGGTCCCCGAAACTGGGTAGTGACAGGGTTATTGCAGGGCGCGTGCCAGAATTGCGAAGTGGCGCCAAAAAATCTCTTCAGAAAGCGCAAAGCCCCGGAATACGGGGCTTTGGCTTTTTTGGATTTTAATATTTTCTTAACAAGGTTGGCGTTTCAAGCGTTGGATCTGTGCGCGATGCCGGTTCGTGGTGCATTGAAGCGGTGCACGGTCGTTAGTCTGGTACAAAACAAATGTGGGAGCTGGCTTGCCTGCGATGGCGCTGTGTCAGTCGATACATCCGGTGACTGACACAGCGCCATCGCGGGCAAGCCCGGCTCCCACATTAGATCTTCAGTGGATCAGGGATTAGTGATCAGGCTTCATCACCCTCATCATCGTCACCGCCGTCGACCTTCATCCCCAGCTCCTTGATCTTGCGAGTCAGGGTATTGCGGCCCCAGCCCAGCAGCACGGCGGCGTCGCGACGACGACCGGCGGTATGCTTGAGGGCGGTTTCGATCATGATCCGCTCGAAAGCCGGCACAGCGCTGTCCAGCAGGTTCGACTGGCCACGTGCCAGGGCCTGATCGGCCCACTGGCGCAGTGCCTGCTCCCAGTTGGTCACCGGTGCCGAATCCTGCGGCAGGCTCAGCAGCTCAGGCGGCAGGTCGCTGATATGCACTTCGCGACCCGAAGCCATCACCGTGATCCAGCGGCAGGTGTTCTCCAACTGACGCACGTTGCCCGGCCATGGCAGGTTCTTCAGGTATTCCTCGGTCTCGCTTTTCAGCAGCTTCGGCTCGACAGCCAACTCCTGGGCGGCGCGGCTGAGGAAGTGGCGGGCCAGGGTCGGGATGTCTTCGCGGCGGTCCGACATCCGTGGGATGTGGATACGGATCACGTTCAGGCGGTGGAACAAGTCTTCCCGGAATTTCCCGGCATGCACCAGGGTTTCCAGGTTCTGGTGGGTCGCTGCGATAATGCGTACATCGACCTTGACCGGCGTGTGCCCGCCTACGCGGTAAAACTCGCCGTCGGCCAGGACCCGCAGCAAGCGCGTCTGGGTGTCGGCCGGCATGTCGCCGATTTCATCGAGGAACAGCGTGCCGCCATCGGCCTGCTCAAAACGGCCGCGGCGCAGGTTGGCCGCGCCGGTGAACGCGCCTTTTTCATGGCCGAACAGTTCCGACTCCATCAGGTCCTTCGGAATCGCCGCCATGTTCAATGCGATGAACGGCGACGCGGCCCGTGGACTGTGACGGTGCAGGGCGTGAGCCACCAGTTCTTTACCGGTACCCGACTCGCCGTTGATCAGCACGGTGATGTTGGAGTGGCTCAAACGCCCGATGGCGCGAAACACTTCCTGCATCGCCGGCGCTTCGCCGATGATTTCCGGGGTACGGGTCAGGGCCGGCGGAGCTTCCTGGTTCTGCTGTTCCTGGGCGTGCTGGTTGGCGCGTTTTACCAGCGCCACCGCTTCGTCCACATCGAACGGTTTTGGCAGGTATTCAAAGGCACCGCCCTGATAGGACGCGACAGCGCTGTCCAGGTCCGAGTGCGCGGTCATGATGATCACCGGCAAGCGCGGGTGCTGCTCGCGAATCCGCGCCAGCAAGTCCAGGCCACTGGCGCCGGGCATGCGGATGTCGGAGATGATCACGTCGGGCTGCTGGCGAGCCAGGCGACTCATCACCCCGTCGGCGCTGTCGAAGCTCTGGGTGGTCATGCCTTCCTGTTGCAAGGCTTTCTCCAGGACCCAGCGGATAGAACGGTCGTCATCGACGATCCAGACAGTTTCACTACGGCTCATGTCGATGGGGCTCCTTGTTCCAGTGGCAGAAAGATCGAGAAGGTGGTGTGACCGGGATGGCTCTCACATTCGATCAAACCCTGGTGCTGGCTGATGATGTTCTGGGTAATGGCCAAGCCGAGCCCGGTACCGTCCGGGCGGCCGCTGACCATTGGGAAAAAGATGGTTTCCTGCAGTTCTGCAGGGATGCCCGGGCCGTTGTCGATGATCTCGACCTTGGTCACCAGGCGATGGCGCACGTGGCCGATGGTGAACTGGCGCAGCGCGCGGGTGCGCAGGCTGATGCGGCCCAGGCGCAGTTCGTTCTGGCTGCTGATGGCCTGCATGGCGTTGCGCACTATATTGAGCACCGCCTGGATCATCTGCTCGCGGTCGATCAATACGTCGGGAATGCTCGGGTCGTAGTCGCGCACCAAGGTGATGCAGCCCTGGCTTTCGGCCTCTACCAGTTGGCAAACCCGCTCCAATACTTCGTGGACGTTAGTCATCGCCAGCGACGGCAGTTTGTTGGAGCCGAGCATGCGGTCCACCAGGTTACGCAGGCGGTCGGCTTCCTCGATGATGACGTTGGTGTAGTCCTTGAGGTTCTCGTCCGGCAGCTCGCGGGCCAGCAACTGTGCGGCGCCGCGAATCCCGCCCAGGGGGTTCTTGATCTCGTGGGCCAGGCCGCGCACCAGCATCTTGCTGGTTTCCTGCTTGGACAGTTGCGCCTCTTCCTTGGTGATGCGCAGCAGGCGATCCCGGGGGTGCACCTCCAGCAGGAGCAAAGTGGCACCGTGGCTCAGGATCGGTGTAACCGCGTAGTCGACCGTCAGGGTCTGGCCGGTGAGGGCGGTGAGCATCGCTTCGCGCTTGGTGAACGGGTGCGCCTGCTCCACGGCCTGGCGCAATGAGCTCAAGGCCTCGGCCGACTCAGTGAACAGTTCACTGATGAATTGCCCATGGCTGCGCTGTCCGCTGATGGCCAGCAGCATTTCCGCCGCCGGGTTCATGTACTCAAGGCGCAGTTCGTCATTGAGCAGAATGGTCGCGGTGGTCAGGTTGTCGAGTAGCAGGCGGTGCAGTGCGTCGCTGATGGTCATTAGGACCTCTTTTGGAGCAAGGCGCGGCCTTGAGGCGTGCGCTGATACAAGGAAAATGCAAAAACCAAACCAAAGCTCCGAAAAGAAGCGTTAAAGCCCTGAAATGGGAGGTTAAGGCGCGAAACTGTGGCGTTCTGCCAGCTTGCGCGGGAAGTTTCGAACCAAAATGGGTTGCGTAAGTGGGAAGGGTGCAGCGTATCGCACCAATATAGTGCGGTTTTGAGAAGTCTGTTCAGGAACTCGTGTCACTGAAACCTGTGGGAGCTGGCTTGCCTGCGATAGCTGACTATCAGCTGGTATTTTGGGTGCTGACACACCGCTATCGCAGGCAAGCCAGCTCCCACATTTTTGATTGGGGTCGCAGTTTTAGTTCTTGTAGACACACAGCTCGGCAGTGGCGCGGATCATTGCCAGTTGGTGCAGCGGGTCCTTGGCGGGTGCGTGATTGGCCTGGGCCAGCCATTGTGGACATTGCGGGTCGCTGCGCTCCGGGGTGAAGTCTGCCAGCTGTTGCAGCAGGCGTTTTTGCAGCAGGTCCAGTTTAGGGCGGATTTGCCCGACCAAATCAGGGCGTGGATCGTTAGGGGCTTTGCCTTGCAGTTGCCAGTCGGACAAGTGGGCGTACTGCACCAATTTGTTCGCCTCGATCTGGGCCGAGAAAAACTGCTCGGCCTGGGCCGGTGCCAGTTTGTAGCTCGGCGCCTGGGCGACGACGCTGGCGATTACGTCCTGCTCCCGCGCACGGTCCTCGACGGGCTTGTGGCTGTCCCATTTGCTCAGGGCCACCTGGTCGGCAATCGCCAGGCGTTCGGCGATGCTGTCGAGCAGTGGGGCGAGGGTGGGTGGTGCGGCGAATACATTGGCGCTGAAGCACAGCAGGGCGAACGCAAGTCGACGTTTCAACGGTGATCTCCTTGTGGGAGCGGGCGTGCCCGCGATGACGGTGTGTCAGTCAATACAACAGATGGCTGACTCTGCGCTATCCCGAGGCAAAAAAAAGACCTCCCGAAGGAGGCCCTTTTTCATCACGCCACGTTAAGCAGCGCTACCGGATCAGCAGCTGTAGTACAGCTCGTATTCCAGTGGGTGTACGAAGGTGCGGACCTTGATTTCTTCTTCGCTTTTCAGGGCGATGTAGGCATCGATAAAGTCGTCGCTGAACACGCCGCCTTTGGTCAGGAACGCACGGCCCTTGTCCAGCTCTTCCAGGGCTTCTTTCAGGCTGCCACACACTTGTGGGATCTCTTTGGCCTCTTCAGGCGGCAGGTCGTACAAGTTTTTGTCGGCGGCGTCGCCTGGGTGGATCTTGTTCTGGATACCGTCCAGGCCGGCCATGACCAGGGCAGCGAAGGCCAGGTACGGGTTGGCTGCTGGATCCGGGAAACGGGCTTCGATACGGCGAGCGCGAGGGCTGGACACGTAAGGAATACGGATCGAAGCGGAACGGTTGCGAGCCGAGTAGGCCAGCATCACTGGCGCTTCGAAACCTGGGACCAGACGCTTGTAGGAGTTGGTCGACGGGTTGGTGAAGCCGTTCAGGGCCTTACCGTGCTTGATGATGCCGCCGATGAAGTACAGGGCGGTGTCGGACAGGCCGGCATAACCTTCGCCAGCGAAGGTGTTCTTGCCTTCTTTGGCGATGGACAGGTGAACGTGCATACCCGAACCGTTATCGCCGTACAGAGGCTTAGGCATGAAGGTAGCGGTACGGCCGTAGGCATCAGCCACGTTGTGAACGCAGTACTTCAGGGTCTGTACTTCGTCAGCCTTGGCAACCAGGGTGTTGAACTTCACACCGATTTCGTTCTGGCCGGCAGTCGCCACTTCGTGGTGGTGAACTTCGATGACCAGGCCCATCTCTTCCATGGCGTTGCACATGGAGGTACGGATTTCGTGGTCGTGGTCGAACGGAGGAACCGGGAAGTAGCCGCCTTTGATACCTGGACGGTGGCCTTTGTTGCCGCCTTCCACGTCCTGGTCGGACATCCACGAACCTTGTTCGGAGAAGATCTTGAACATGGAGCCAGAGATGTCGGACTTGAACTTGACCGAATCAAAGATGAAGAATTCTGGTTCCGGACCTACGAATACGGTGTCGCCGATACCGGTCGACTTCAGGTATTCCTCGGCACGCTTGGCGATCGCACGTGGGTCACGGTCGTAGCCTTGCATGGTCGAAGGCTCGATCACGTCGCAGACGATGATCAGCGTTGGGTCTTCGGTGAACGGGTCGAGTACGGCGGTGCTGTCGTCCGGCATCAGAATCATGTCGGAAGCTTCGATGCCTTTCCAGCCGGCAATGGAGGAACCGTCGAACATTTTGCCTTCTTCGAAGAAGGCGTCATCCAGCGCGTCGCGAGCCGGCATGGTCACGTGGTGCTGAGTGCCTTTTGTGTCCGTGAAGCGCAGATCAATCCATTTGACGTCATGATCTTTGATGAGTTGAACCGACTTCGACATAGTGTCCTCCGGGTGGCTTCGGGCTGGGGTAGTGGAGTAGCCCTTAGAATGTGGGTGATGCCGGCGCGAATACTCGACCAAGGCAACCTGCCTCACAAGAGAGCAAATTGCATGCCAGTGCCCCGACATGGGTTTTTTGCCACAAAAACGCCCCTATAAAGGTGCAATCCGCTGAAGCGGAAGAAAATGCGCACCGCAATGTAGCGCGAATTTTCATTTATGACCTGTTTTGGTGCGCGAAAGGTTCGATGCATATTAACTGGTTAAACCTTGAGCGATTTCCGCTATAATCCGCGCCCCCCTTTTTCGGCTGGGCCTGCGCGCGCTGTTTTCATGAAATTAATCGTTAAAGTCTTCCCCGAGATCACCATCAAGAGCCGACCGGTACGGATGCGTTTCATCCGTCAATTGGCCAAGAACATCCGTGCCGTGCTCCGCGATCTGGACCCGGCTGTGGTGGTGAACGGTGTGTGGGACAATCTCGAACTGGAAACCCGCCTCACAGACCCCAAGGCCTTGAAGGACATGACCGAGCGCCTGAGCTGCGTGCCGGGCATCGCGCATTTCCTGCAGGTCGACGAGTACCCGTTGGGTGACTTCGACGACATCACCGAAAAGTGCAAACAGCACTACGGCGATGTGCTGGCGGGCAAGGTTTTTTCGGTGCGTTGCAAACGCGCCGGCAAGCACCCGTTCAGCTCCATGGATGTCGAGAAATACGTGGGCAGCAAGCTGCGTCGCGAGTGCGGCGCCGCCGGAATTTCCCTGAAAGCGCCACAAATTGAAGTGCGGATGGAAATTCGCGACCAACGGTTGTTTGTGATCCACAGCCAGCACGACAGCATCGGCGGCTACCCGCTGGGTGCCCTGGAACAGACCCTGGTCTTGATGTCCGGCGGTTTCGATTCCACCGTTGCGGCCTACCAGATCATGCGCCGCGGGCTGATGAGCCACTTCTGCTTCTTTAACCTGGGCGGGCGTGCACACGAATTGGGCGTGATGGAAGTCGCGCATTACATCTGGAAGAAGTACGGCAGCTCGCAACGGGTGCTGTTTGTCAGCGTACCGTTCGAGGAAGTCCTGGGAGAAATTCTCGGGAAAGTCGATAACAGTCATATGGGCGTAGTATTGAAGCGTATGATGTTGCGCGCTGCGTCCCGAATCGCGGATCGGCTGGAAATCGACGCACTGGTCACCGGTGAAGCGATTTCCCAGGTGTCCAGCCAGACCCTGCCGAACCTGTCGTTGATCGACTCTGTGACCGAGAAGCTGGTATTGCGCCCGCTGATCGCCAGTCACAAGCAAGACATCATCGACCTGGCGACCCAGATCGGCACGGCGGATTTCGCCAAGCACATGCCGGAATATTGCGGGGTCATCTCGGTGAACCCCAAGACCCACGCCAAACGCAACCGCGTGGAGTACGAAGAACAACAGTTCGACATGGCAGTTCTCGAGCGAGCGCTTGAGAACGCCAAACTGGTGCCGATCGATCGGGTTATCGACGAATTGGGCCAGGATTTGCAGATCGAAGAAGTCAGCGAGGCTCTGGCCGGTCAGATCATCATCGACATCCGTCACCCGGATGCCGCTGAAGACGAGCCGCTGGAAATTGCTGGCATCGACGTACAAACGCTGCCGTTCTATGCATTGAATGCGCGTTTCAAGGAACTGGATGACAGCCGTCAGTACCTGTTGTATTGCGACAAAGGCGTGATGAGTCGCCTGCATGCCCACCATTTGCTCAGTGAGGGGCATGCCAATGTGCGCGTTTATCGACCGAGCTAAGAGCCCGGGGCTGTTTGCCTGTGGCCTGCGTCACCGGCCCCCCGACTCTGCCGTCAAGCTGTAACGGCAAGGCCTGACTCTACTGTTAATCGCTGCCACGACCTGTCAGCACACCGAATCCTCTGATCGAGATACACAAGTGATCGAAAATCTACGCAACATCGCCATCATTGCTCACGTTGACCATGGTAAGACCACCCTGGTAGACAAACTCTTGCGTCAATCCGGCACCCTGGAGCGCAACGAGCTCAACGACGAGCGCGTGATGGACTCCAACGACCAGGAGAAAGAGCGCGGTATTACCATTCTGGCGAAAAACACCGCCATCAACTGGAACGGCTACCACATCAACATCGTGGACACCCCGGGCCACGCCGACTTCGGCGGCGAAGTTGAACGCGTAATGTCGATGGTTGACTCCGTTCTGCTGCTGGTTGACGCTCAAGACGGCCCTATGCCGCAAACCCGTTTCGTGACCAAGAAGGCTTTCGAAGCCGGCCTGCGTCCAATCGTGGTCATCAACAAGGTTGACCGTCCAGGCGCACGTCCGGACTGGGTTCTGGACCAGATCTTCGACCTGTTCGACAACCTGGGTGCTACCGAAGAACAGCTGGACTTCAAAGTCGTCTACGCCTCGGCCCTGAACGGCATTGCCGGTCTGGAACACACCGACATGGCTGAAGACATGACCCCGCTGTACCAGTCGATCGTCGACAACGTACCTGCGCCGAAAGTCGACCGCGATGGTCCGTTCCAGATGCAAATCTCCGCACTGGACTACAACAGCTTCCTGGGTGTTATCGGCGTTGGCCGTATCGCTCGTGGCCGCATCAAGCCGAACACTCCGGTTGTCGCTATCGACGCCGACGGCAAGAAGCGCAACGGTCGTATCCTGAAGCTGATGGGTCACCACGGCCTGCACCGCATCGACGTTGAAGAAGCAGCTGCCGGCGACATCGTCTGCATCAGCGGCTTCGACCAGCTGTTCATCTCCGACACGCTGTGCGACCCACTGAACGTCGAAGCGATGAAGCCGCTGACCGTTGACGAACCAACCGTTTCCATGACCTTCCAGGTAAACGACTCGCCTTTCTGCGGTAAAGAAGGCAAGTTCGTGACCTCCCGGAACATCAAGGAGCGTCTGGACAAAGAATTGCTGTACAACGTTGCTCTGCGCGTTGAAGAAGGCGACTCGGCTGACAAGTTCAAAGTCTCCGGCCGTGGTGAGTTGCACCTCTCGGTACTGATCGAAACCATGCGTCGCGAAGGCTTCGAAATGGGTGTTGGTCGTCCGGAAGTGATCATCCGTATGGTTGACGGCGTGAAGCACGAACCGTACGAAAACGTGACCATCGACCTGCCGGAAGAATCCCAAGGTTCGATCATGGAACAGATCGGTATCCGTAAAGGCGACCTGACCAACATGGTTCCGGATGGCAAGGGCCGTGTGCGCCTTGAGTACAACATCCCGGCTCGTGGCTTGATCGGTTTCCGTAACGAGTTCCTGACCCTGACCTCCGGTGCAGGCATCCTGACGTCGATCTTCGACCGTTACGACGTGATGAAGTCCGGCGACATGTCCGGCCGTCAGAACGGCGTGCTGGTTTCGGTAGCTACCGGTAAGGCGCTGACTTACTCGCTGGAAACCCTGCAAGCTCGCGGCAAACTGTTCCTGGGTCACGGTGAAGACGTGTACGAAGGTCAAATCGTCGGCATCAACAGCCGCGACAACGACCTGGGCGTTAACCCAACCAAGGGCAAGAAGCTCGACAACATGCGTGCTTCGGGTAAAGACGAAACCATCGCTCTGGTTCCGCCTATCCGCTTCACCCTGGAGCAGGCTCTGGAATTCGTTCAAGAAGACGAATTGTGCGAAGTCACTCCTAAGTCCATCCGTCTTCGTAAGAAGATCCTGGGCGAAAGCGAGCGTACCCGCGCTGCGAAAAAAGCTGGTAACTAAGTCTTTTAGTTAGCTGCAAAAAAACGCCCCCGACCGCAAGGTCGGGGGCGTTTTTTTATGCCTGCAATATCTGTAGTGACTGCGACGGCCTCATCGCGGGCAAGCCCGGCTCCCACATTTTGATATGTGCACACATTCAACTGTGGGAGCTGGCTTGCCTGCGATAGGGCCCTCAAGGCCCCCACAAAAATTTGGATCAGAACTTATCGAGTGTCCGATGATTGGTCTCGCGCACCACTTCCTTCGGCTTGTACGCGCAATACCCCGGACGCGGCCCGATTTTCGGGTGATTGCGGCAAGTATCCGGGCGCTTGTCATAAATAGTGCAGAAGCGGCTCTTACGATCCAGGTACAGGCAATCGTTGTTGCTCATGCGCTGCAGGGTGAAGATCTCGGATTTGGCATTGAAGCGCTCGACGATACCTTCCTTCTGCAAGCGCTTGGCGATGTTCTTCGGCGGGTCGCCACGCTCGAATTCATCGACGATGCCGATGCGGATCAGGTCCTTGATCTTCACCTCAACCGGTAGGGTGCAGCAGCTCGACACACAGCCGCCACACATATGGCTTGAGTATTTCTGCCAGGTCTCGAGACGGTCGAGTTCCGCGGCGGCGATCAGTTGAGGCTTCATCAGGTTTCCAAGAGGGGTGTTATCCGGCGCGGGATCATACCGGAATTGGTGGTTTTTTGAACAATATCTTCCAGGTTTCAGCTCGAAGGCTGTGACGGGCTACAAACGGGCACGGCCCCTGCATCAATTTCCCGCAAAGGTGAATGAGTTAAAAAACTGCCGAACCAGAGCGTCTACCGTCTGTCAGACCGTCTAGGCTCTAGCAACTCCTTCTATCTCGCCCGAGGTCGCATCGATGTCTCAGGAACCGCTTGTACGAGAAGCAGAGGTAGCCGCATTTCGCGATGCCGTCTTGACCAAACTGACCTATGCGGTGGGCAAGGACCCCGATCATGCCTTCGACCACGACTGGTTCGAAGCTATCGCACTGGCCGCCCGCGACCACATGGTCGACCACTGGATGGACCACACGCGACACATCTACCGCAAGGGACAGAAGCGGGTCTATTACCTCTCGCTGGAATTCCTGATCGGCCGTCTGCTCTACGACAGTCTGAGCAACCTCGGCTTGCTGGACGTGGCCCGTGAGGCCATGAGTGAGCTCGGTGTGGACATGGAGCGCATTCGCCTGCTGGAGCCCGACGCGGCCCTGGGCAACGGTGGTCTTGGCCGCCTGGCGGCGTGCTTCATGGAAAGCATGTCGACACTGGGCATTGCCGGCCACGGCTATGGCATTCGTTATGAGCATGGGCTGTTCCGCCAGGCAATTGTCGACGGCTGGCAGCAGGAACAAACCGAACGCTGGCTGGATTTCGGCAACCCTTGGGAGTTCGAGCGCGCCGAAGTGATCTACCCGATCGGCTTTGGCGGTGGTGTGGAAACCGTGCTGGACGCGTCCGGCAAGTCGATTCAGGTGTGGTCACCGAATGAAACTGTACGCGCGGTAGCGTATGACACCCCGGTGGTCGGCTGGCGCGGCGCAAGTGTCAACACCTTGCGCCTGTGGCGTGCCCGTGCGGTGGAAGACCTGCACCTGGAACGCTTCAACGCCGGTGACCACCTGGGCGCTGTCGCCGAAGTGGCCCGCGCCGAAAGCATCTCCCGAGTGCTCTACCCGGCCGACAGCACCGAAGCGGGGCAGGAACTGCGCCTGCGCCAGGAATACTTCTTCGTTTCCGCCTCGTTGCAGGACTTGCTGCGTCGCCACAAAAACATGCACGGCTCGGTGCTGAGCCTGGGCGAACACGCGGCCATCCAGCTCAACGACACGCACCCGTCGATTGCGGTGGCCGAGTTGATGCGCCAGTTGGTGGACCTGCACGACATCCCGTGGGATGCCGCCTGGGACGTGACCGTCGAAACCCTGTCGTACACCAACCACACCTTGCTCCCCGAGGCTTTGGAAACCTGGCCGGTCGGCCTGATGGAACGCATGCTGCCGCGGCACATGCAGATCATCTACCTGATCAATGCCCAGCACATCGACTCGCTCCGGGCCAAAGGCATCCACGACTTCGACGTACTGCGCGCCGTCTCGTTGATCGAGGAAGACAACGGCCGCCGCGTACGCATGGGCAACCTGGCGTTCCTCGGCTCCCACAGCGTGAACGGCGTGTCGGGCCTGCACACCCAACTGATGCGCAGCACGGTGTTCTCTGAACTGCACAAGCTCTACCCGGACCGCATCAATAACAAAACCAACGGCATTACGTTTCGCCGCTGGTTGTTCCAGGCGAATCCAAAACTCACCGCGATGCTGGTGGAAGCGCTGGGTCCGGACATTCTCGACAACACCGAAACCCGTCTGGTTGAGCTGGAAACCTTCGCCGAGAAGCAAGCGTTCCGCAAAGCCTTCGCCGAGCAGCGTCTGCATAGCAAAAGGGCGCTGGCCGACATCATTCACGAGCGCCTGGGGGTTTCGGTCAACCCGGCGGCGATGTTCGATGTGCAGGTCAAACGGATCCACGAGTACAAGCGCCAGCTGTTGAACCTGCTGCACACCGTCGCGCTGTACCAGGCGATCCGTGCCGAGCCGGGCACCGATTGGGTGCCGCGGGTGAAGATATTCGCCGGCAAGGCAGCGGCCAGCTATCACCAGGCCAAGCTGATCATCAAGCTGACCAACGACATCGCCCGCACCGTCAACAACGACCCCACCGTGCGTGGGTTGCTCAAGGTGGTGTTCCTGCCCAACTACAACGTCAGCCTGGCGGAAAGCATCATTCCGGCGGCTGACCTGTCGGAGCAGATTTCCACTGCCGGCTTTGAGGCGTCGGGCACCAGCAACATGAAGTTCGGCCTCAACGGTGCACTGACCATCGGCACCATGGACGGCGCCAACGTCGAGATGCACGAGCGTGTCGGCGCGGATCACATGTTTATCTTCGGCCTCAGTGCCGAGCAGGTTGAAGCGCGCAAGCATGCCGGAGAGTTCAATGCCGGGCCAGACGTTGCCGCGTCTCATCGCTTGAATGACGTACTGCAAGCGATTCGCGGCGGGGTGTTCTCGCCGGATGATCCGGGCCGTTATGCCGGGTTGGTGGATTCGCTGATCGACTACGACCGCTTCCTGGTCTGTGCCGACTTTGATTCCTACTGGGATGCCCAGGCGCGGGTCGAGGCTCATTGGCACGATTCCAAGGAATGGTGGCGCTCGGCGGTGCTCAATACCGCGCGCATGGGGTGGTTCTCGTCGGACCGGACCATCCGGGAGTATGCGACGGAGATCTGGAAAGCTCTGGACTGAGTTTTTCTTAATCTGTGCCCCAAGGCCCAACCTGTGTTGGGCCTTGTCGATATACTAAGCGCCGGTTCCGCCCGCTTCGGGCTGCTTAGGGATATCCACCATGCAATGGATTTTCATGCTGATTGGCCTGGTGCTCGGCTGGACGCTCGATGAGTCGTTCAGTGATGCGGGCATTGGTGCGTTGCTCGGTTTGGGCATTGGCCAGGCGATTCGCCTGTCGATGCTTGCCTCGCGTACGGAGGAGCAAGGCCGTCAGCTGGAGTCGGCCCGGAACGCCCTGAAGGTGGTCGAGCAACGCCTGGCTCTGCTGGAAAGGCCTGCCGCCGTTGAAGCCCCTGAACCTGTCTTTGTCGAAGAGCCGCTGCCGGTAGCGGCGCCGCCCGAACTCGTCTGGGAATTACCCGCCGAACTGGAACCTGCCTACGCAACCGTGGTGGCCGAGCCCAGCCAGCCATTGCCGGCTGACGTGTGGAGGGCTGAGCCGAGCGCCAGCATTCCTGAACAACCCGCCGCGCCTACGTTACCTCGCGGCCCCAACTTCATCGAACGCGCCATCAGCGGTGCCCGCAACTGGCTGTTCGGTGGCAACACCGTGCTGCGGGTCGGCGTGGTGCTGTTGTTCCTCGGCCTGGCGTTCCTGCTGCGTTATGCCACTGAAGGCATGGTGGTGCCGATCGAGCTGCGTTATGCCGGTGTTGCCGGCTGTGCGTTGGCCTTGCTGGGCCTGGGTTGGTGGCTGCGGCTGCGCAATAGCAACTACGGGTTGATGCTGCAAGGCACCGGTATTGCCGTGTTGTACCTGACGGTATTCGCCGCGATGCGCCTGCATCCGTTGCTTGATCCCGGTGCAGCCCTCGGCTTGCTGGTGGCTGTCACGGTGTTCTCGGCGATCCTGGCGATTACCCAGGACGCCCTCGGCCTGGCCTGCGCCGCCGCCCTCGGCGGTTTTGCCGCGCCTATCCTTACGTCTACCGGCGCCGGTAATCATGTGGCGCTGTTCAGTTACTTTGCCCTGCTTAACGCGGGCATTCTCGCCATCGCCTGGTTCAAGGCCTGGCGCCTGCTCAACCTGATCGGCTTTGTCGGCACCTTCGGTATCGGCTTCGCTTGGGGCATGCGCTCTTATACGCCGGAGTTGCTGTGGAGCACCGAGCCGTTCCTGATTCTATTTTTCCTGATGTACCTGGGCATCGGCCTGTTGTTCGCCCGGCGCAAGTTGCTGGAGATGCGCGACGCGCCGGACGATGACAGCCGTGGCGCGCTGCTGCGTTGGTCAGCGGCCAAAGGTGATTACGTTGACGGCAGCATGCTGTTCGGTCCGCCGCTGGTGGGCTTCGGTTTGCAGTTTGCGCTGGTGCAGCACCTGGAGTTTGCCGCCGCGTTCAGCGCGCTGGCCCTGGGCATTACCTACATGGGCCTGGCCCGTTTGTTGAGCGGCGGGCGCGCCTTGCTGCTGGCGGAAACCTGCCTGGCGCTGGGCGTGATCTTTGCCAGCCTGGCGATTCCCCTGGGCCTCGACGCACGCTGGACCGCGGCGGCCTGGGCCGTGGAAGGCGCCGGGATCTTCTGGCTCGGCCTACGCCAGCAACGGCCGTTGGCGCGGGCGTTTGGCTTGCTGTTGCAAGTCGGCTCCGCGCTGGCGTTCCTCAGCGAATTGCGGGTGGGCGAGACCAGTCTGTTGGATGGCGCACCGTTGGGTGCGTTGTTGCTGGGTGCGGCATTGCTGTTCAGTTTCTTCCAGTTGCGCAAGGCGCCGGTGGAGCAAGCGGCGCAGTGGGAGCGTCGTGGCTTGCCGGTGTTGGCCAGCGTCGGCCTGGGTTTCTTGTACCTGCTTGCGCCGCTGCTGCTGTCGACCCAAGGCACCGCCATCAGTTGGGCGATAGCGGGTCTTGCGACCCTGCTGGTCGGGCTGCGCATCGGCTCGCGCACGTTCCTCTTTACCGCGTTTGCCGTGCAACTGCTGGGTGGGGCGCTGTTCCTGCTGCGGTTGCGGACGGGCGCCGATTCCGGCGCGGTGTTCAGTGCGGGTTGGAGCGGGCTGCTCACGGCTTCGCTGATTGGCCTGGCGTTGATTGGCGGCGTGCTGCTAGCCGCGCGGGACACCATGGTGCGCAGCGATGCGCGGTTGTTGCGTGGCCTGTCGGTGGTGTTGCTGGCCGGGCTGGTGCTGATCAACCTGGCGGTGCTGTTCGTGCTGCCGTGGGAAACCGCCAGCGGCGTGTGGGCGGCCAGTGGTTTGTTGATCATCTGGCTGAGCCTGTATCTGCAACAGCGCGTCAGTTTTGTCTTCGGGTTGTTGCTGCAAGTGATCGGTGGCGCTTCGTTCCTGATCGCGGTGCCGGACCTGCTCGGGCCGCTGGCCAGCGAGGGTTTGCGTCCTTTGGGCCATAGCGGCTTCTGGACGCCAATGGTGCTCGGGCTGGCAGCACTGGTCGGTGCCTGGCGCTTGCAGAGCCGGCCACATGCACCGGTGTTCGAAACGCTGAGTTTGCAGCGGCTGTCCGACGTGCTGCTGGTGTGGGGCGCGGGCTGGTGGACGCTGGCGTTGGTCAGTGAAGTGCTGCGTTTTGCGCCGTCGATGCTGCAAGGTACCTGGCTATTGGCGGTGGCGGCGGTGAGTGTGGCGATCTGGGCCGTATTGGCCTTGCGGCTGCAATGGGCGTCGCTGGGCTTGCTTTGCACGCTGTTGATGCCGGCGGCGGGCGTGGTGTTGCTGGGCGCGTGGGGCTCGCGTTATCACCCGGCGGCGAATTTCGCCTGGCTGGCGTGGGCAGCGGTATTTGCGGTGCACTTCATGTCGCTGCGGCGCCTGGCGTTGGTCATCCCGGAAAAAGCCCTGGGCGCCGCGCACGTGCTCGGTTGCTGGCTGCTGATCGGCGTGCTGGCGCTGGAGTTGCGCTACGGCCTGTTGCTGCTGTCCGAGGAATACAACGCCTGGCGCTGGCTGGGCTGGGCGATTCTGCCGAGCCTGTATCTGGTGCTGGCCGCTGCGCCGCGCAGTTGGCCGTGGCCGGTGTCGGCGTACCCACGCGAGTACCGGTTGTATGCCGCGCTGCCGTTGGCGGTGCTGATGCTCGGCTGGTTCTGGCTGGCGAATATCTTCAGCGACGGCACCGCCGAGCCGTTGCCGTATGTACCGCTGCTTAACCCGTTGGATCTGGGATTGTTGTTCGCACTGCTGGGTGTGTACCTATGGTCTCGCAGTGCCGCACCAGAACGCGGGCCGCGCGCCGAGCTGGTCGCCCAGGCGGTCGCCGGTGCGTCGTTGTTCGCCTTCTTCACCGCGCTGGTGATGCGCACGGCTCACCATTGGGGCGGTGTGCCGTTCCATCTGGATGCGTTGCTGGAGTCGATGCTGGTGCAGGCCGGGTTGTCGATCGTCTGGACCTTGATTGCCCTGAGCCTGATGATCGGTGGCCATCTGCGTCACCGGCGTGAGGTGTGGTTGATCGGTGCGGCGTTGATTGCCGTGGTGGTCGCCAAATTGTTCTTCGTCGAATTGAGCAACCGCGGCGGGCTGGCGCGGATCGTATCGTTTATCGGTGTGGGCGGGCTGTTGCTGGTGGTGGGCTATTTCGCGCCGCTGCCGCCCAAGCGCCCCGAACCGGTGATTGAAACTGAAGGAGTGGCCTCTTGATGGGCAAGCTGAGTGTGGCGCTGTTGGGGTTGTGCACGACGTTATCGGCCTGGGCCCAGGAAACGCCCGCCGATTTCACCACGCGGGTGCCGCTGACGGTCAGTGGCGAAGGCCCGTGGTACCGTCTGGAACTGCCGCTGGCGGTGCAATTGAGCGCCCGTCAGGCCGACCTGAGTGATGTGCGGGTGTTCAACGCAGCCGGCGAACCTCAGGCCTACGCGCTGGCGCGGCAGTCGGTGCAAAGCACCGAAAGCCGCAGCCTGTCCAACGTGAAGTGGTTCCCGTTGTACGCCGCGGCCGACTCCGCTGAAGCCGTGCCCAGCGTGCGTGTGCAATCCACTTCCACCGGCACGTTGGTGCAAGTGCAGCCGCCTAGCCAATTGGAGGCAGGCGAAGAGGTCCTGCGCGGCTGGTTGCTCGATGCCAGTGGGATCAATGCGCCGTTGCAGCAACTGGTTCTCGACTGGACCAGTGAGCGCGACGGCTTCCAGCGTTTCAGCATCGAAGCCAGCGACGACTTGCAGCACTGGCGTGCCTGGGGCGAAGGGCAGGTGGCGCGACTGTCGTTTGCCGATGAGCGGGTCGAGCAGCACGAAGTGAGTTTGCCGGGGCAGTCGGCGCGTTACCTGCGTCTGCTCTGGAAAGGCCAGGCCGCACCGGCACTGACGTCGGCGCAGTTGGAGAGTGTCAGCGCCCATAGCTTGCCGTTGCCGCTGGTGTGGTCGCAGCCGTTGTCGGGCAGTCGTCTCAAGGCCGGGGAATACAGCTGGCAGTTGCCCAGCGCACTGAACGTCGAACGCTTGCGAATCGACTTGAGCCAACCCAACAGCCTTGCACCCGTTACTTTGTCGGGCCGTCGTGAGAACAATCAGGCCTGGCAGCCTTTGAGCAGTGGCTTGCTCTATCGACTGACGCAAAATGGCCAGGACGTTTTACAGAACGAATTGCAGTTGCCCGGGCAGGCCGTTGCGCAGCTCAAGCTCAACGTGGACGAACGCGGCGGTGGCTTGGGTGTGGAGGCGCCGACGCTGAGCTTTGCGGTGCGGGCCACGCAGTTGGTTTTTCTGGCACGGGGCGAGCCACCGTTCACGTTGGCGTTGGGCAATCCGTCGGTGAAAGGCGCGAATTTGCCGCTGTCGACGTTGATCCCGGATTACAGTGCTGAACGCTTCGCCACGCTTGGGCAGGCCAACGTGGCGGGCGAAGCGGTGGTGACTTCGCCTGCGGTTGCGACCCCTGTTGATGCCGGGCCGAACTGGAAAAAGCTCGGTCTTTGGGCCGTGCTGCTGCTCGGTGTGGCGGCGCTGGGCGCCATGGCCTACAGTTTGCTGCGCAAGCCGCCGGTGGCACGTTAAATAAAGTCCATGAACTCTATTGGGTTTAAATCCTCTGATAGGAGGAAATACGCCCCGACTCGCGTTAAACTGCGCGGGTTTTTAGCCCCCACTTTCCGGAGCCTTCCATGTCCCGCGTTACCCTGAGTCGCTATTTGATCGAGCAGACCCGCAGCAACAACACGCCTGCCGATCTGCGCTTCCTTATCGAAGTGGTGGCGCGTGCTTGCAAGGAAATCAGCCACGCCGTCTCCAAAGGCGCGTTGGGTGGTGTCCTGGGCAGCATGGGCACTGAAAACGTACAAGGCGAAGTGCAGAAGAAACTCGACGTGATTTCCAACGAAATCCTGCTGGAAGCCAACGAATGGGGTGGTCACCTGGCCGGCATGGCGTCCGAGGAAATGGACAATGCCTACCAGATCCCGGGCAAGTACCCGAAAGGCGCCTACCTGCTGGTATTCGACCCATTGGACGGTTCGTCGAACATCGACATCAACGCGCCGGTTGGCACCATCTTCTCGGTACTGCGTTGCCCGAACGAATACCTGAGCCAGAACGAAGCCCTGAACGAAAAGGCCTTCCTGCAGCCAGGCACCGAGCAGGTCGCTGCCGGTTACGCGATCTACGGCCCGCAGACCATGCTGGTGCTGACCCTGGGCGACGGCGTCAAAGGCTTCACCCTGGACCGTGAAATGGGCAGCTTCGTGCTCACCCACGAAGACATCACCATTCCTGTGTCCACCCAGGAATTTGCGATCAACATGTCCAACCAGCGCCACTGGGAAGAGCCGGTCACTCGCTATGTAAGCGAGCTGATGGCCGGCGAAGAAGGTCCGTTGAAGAAGAACTTCAACATGCGCTGGGTGGCTGCGATGGTTGCCGACGTGCACCGTATCCTGACCCGTGGTGGCTTGTTCATGTACCCACGTGACAGCCGTGAGCCCTCCAAACCGGGCAAGCTGCGCCTGATGTACGAAGCCAACCCGATGTCGTTCCTGGTTGAACAGGCGGGCGGTGCGTCCACCGACGGCCACCAGCGCATCCTCGACATCCAGCCTGAAGGCCTGCACCAGCGTGTGGCGGTGTTCCTGGGGTCGAAGGAAGAAGTTGAGCGTGTGACCGGCTACCACAAGGCGTAAGTCTTTGCGGTAAGCAAAAGCCCCGAAACGTTTCAGCGTTTTCGGGGCTTTTTTGTTTTCGCTCGTCGGGAACCAGACACCCCTTTTCCCTTCTAAGCTTCTGGCAGACCCCCAAGCTGCTTCGTCTCTCCAGGAGTTATTCCATGTCGTTACGCCGTCTCGCCCTGTTGTCGTTTTGCGTGCTTCTGGCCGCTTGCAGCAAGGTCACCCAAGAAAATTACGCAAAACTGTCGGCCGGCATGCCCAAGGCCGAAGTGGAGTCGTTGCTGGGTAAGCCGACTGATTGCTCTGGCGCGCTGGGTATGTCCAGTTGCACCTGGGGCGATAAAAACAGCTTTATCAGCGTGCAATACGCCGGTGACAAAGTACTGATTTTTTCCGGGCAAGGCCTGAAGTAAACCGGGGCGAAAGCCTGCGGGAGAAAAACAACATGATGCGTTTCGTTCTATACCTCTGCGCCAGCCTGTTTTTGGCGGGCTGCGCCAGCCATTCTGGCGATGATCTGCAACCCAAGACTGTCGGCAGCGTCAACCTCAAGCGTTACCAGGGCACCTGGTATGAGTTGGCCCGTTTGCCGATGTACTTCCAGCGCAATTGCGCACAGTCCGAAGCCCGCTACACGCTGTTGCCCGACGGCAATATGTCGGTATTCAACCGCTGCCTGACGCCTGAGTGGAAATGGCAAGAAGCCAAGGGCACGGCCACGCCGCAGGTCGCCGGCAGGACCGACAAACTGTGGGTGGAATTCAATAACTGGTTCACCTCGCTGTTGCCGGGCGTGGCCAAGGGCGATTACTGGGTGCTGTACGTCAGCGATGACTACAAGACCGCCATTGTCGGCAGCCCTAGCCGGCGCTACATGTGGTTATTGTCGCGCACGCCGACGGTCAGCGCCGACACACGCGAAGACCTGCTGAGCAGGGCGCGACAACAGGGGTATGACACCACGCGCTTGATCTGGCGTACGTCGGACAAGCAGATGGCGAAGACTTCGCAGTAACGGAAGAACGCCATCGTTCCAATGTGGGAGCTGGCTTGCCTGCGATAGCGGTGTTGGATTCACCATCGCTATCGCAGGCAAGCCAGCTCCCACATTTTGTTATGTGTCGTCTGTTAGCCCAGCAAATCCCTCAGAACCTGGGTAAACGCCCGGCTGCTGTCTTCTTCGGCGGCGTGATGCCCGTCGCGAATCACCCACTGGCCGTTCACCAGCACATCGCGCACCTGGCGATCACCACCGGCAAACAGCCAGCGATTGAGAATCCCGTCTTCGTTTGCCGTCGCCAGGTACGGATCGTTGCCATCCAGCACCAGCCAGTCCGCACGCTTGCCGACTTCCAGGCGTCCAATCGGCTGCCCCAGCGCTTCGGCACCGCCGTCCAGCGCGGCATCGAACAGCGTACGGCCGACCATCGGTTGATCGCTGCGATACAGCCGGTTGCGCCGCTGGTCCCGCAGCCGCTGCCCATATTCCAGCCAGCGCAATTCTTCCACCACGCTCAGCGATACATGGCTGTCGGAACCAATCCCCATGCGCCCGCCTTGGGCCAGGAAGTCCACCGCCGGGAAAATTCCGTCCCCCAGGTTGGCTTCAGTGGTCAGGCACAGCCCGGCAATCGCCCGGCTCTTGGCCATCAACGTCACTTCTTCCGGGTTGGCGTGGGTGGCGTGCACCAGGCACCAGCGCTGATCCACTTCAACATGGTCATACAGCCATTGCAGCGGACGCTGGCCGCTCCAGGCCAGGCAGTCGTCGACTTCCTTTTGCTGCTCGGCGATATGGATATGCACCGGGCACGTCTTGTCGCCGGCGGCCAGCACGTCGCTGATCTGTTGTGGTGTTACCGCGCGCAGCGAGTGGAAGCACAGGCCCAGTTGTTGCGCCGGTTGCGCTGCCAGAATCGGTTGCAGGCGTGATTGCAGGTTCAGGTAATGCTCGGTGCTGTTGATAAAGCGCCGCTGGCCTTCATTGGGCGCCTGGCCGCCGAAACCGGAGTGGCTGTAGAGCACCGGCAGCAAGGTCAGGCCGATACCGCTGCTGGCGGCGGCCTGGCTGATTTGTTGCGACAGCTCGGAGGGGTCTGCATAAGGCTGGCCGCTGACGTCGTGGTGCACGTAGTGAAATTCGGCCACCGAGGTGTAGCCGGCCTTGAGCATTTCGATATACAGCTGGCGCGCGATGATCTGCAGTTGGTCGGGGCTGATCTTGCCAACCATCCGGTACATCAGGTCACGCCAGGTCCAGAAGCTGTCATTCGGGTTGCCGGCCACTTCCGCCAGCCCGGCCATCGCCCGCTGGAACGCGTGGGAATGCAGGTTCGGCATGCCCGCCAGCACCGGGCCCCTGAGCCGTTCGGCACCGTCTGCACTGGCGTTGGGCTCAACCTTGATCAGCAGGCCATCGGCGCTGACTTCAAGACGTACATCGTTGGCCCATCCATTAGGCAGCAGCGCGCGTTCGGCAAAGAAAGCGGACATGATTCAGGCACCCCGGTCGTGTTTATTTGTATATACATATACAGACGTTTGCCTGCTCGGTAAACTCCGGCAAGCTATGCTTCTTTTTCACCTACAAGGATTTCCCGTGCCGACTCCGCCTGCCAAGTCTCCACTGGCTGCCCACATGGACGAAAGTCCGGCGCCCTTGTACGCCCGCGTCAAACAGATGATCAGCCAGCAGATTCTCAACGGCAATTGGCCGCCGCATTATCGCGTGCCGTCGGAAAGCGAGTTGGTCAACCAGCTGGGCTTCAGCCGCATGACCATCAACCGCGCGCTGCGCGAATTGACCGCTGAAGGCCTGCTGGTGCGCATGCAAGGTGTGGGCACCTTTGTCGCCGAGCCCAAGAGTCAATCGGCGCTGTTTGAAGTGCACAACATTGCCGATGAGATCGCCTCTCGCGGTCATCGTCATACGTGCAAAGTCATCACCCTCGGTGAAGAAGCCGCCGGTTCCGAGCGCGCTGTCGCCCTGGAAATGCGCGAAGGCGGTCGGGTGTTCCACTCGTTGATCGTGCACTACGAAAACGACATCCCGGTGCAAATCGAAGACCGCTTCGTCAACGCCCTGGTCGCGCCGGAATACCTGCAGCAGGATTTCACCCAGCAAACGCCTTATGCCTACCTCAACCAGGTGGCGCCGCTGACCGAAGGCGAGCACGTGGTGGAGGCGATCCTGGCCGACGCCGATGAATGCAAGTTGCTGCAAATCGAAACCAGCGAGCCATGCCTGTTGATTCGCCGTCGCACCTGGTCTGGCCGCCAGCCGGTCACGGCTGCGCGTTTGATCCACCCCGGTTCCCGTCATAGCCTGGAAGGACGTTTCAGTAAATGAGTTCGATGAAAGTCTGGCGCGCCGCCGATTACATCCGCATGCCGTGGAAAAACGGTGGCGGCAGCACTGAAGAAATCACCCGTGACGCGGGCGAGGGCCTGGACGGTTTCGGCTGGCGCCTGTCGATTGCCGATATCGCCGAGTCGGGCGGGTTCTCCACCTTTGCCGGGTATCAGCGGATCATCACCGTGCTGCAAGGTTCGGGCATGGTGCTGACGGTGGACGGCGAGGATCAACTCGGGTTGTTACCGCTGCAGCCGTTCCCGTTCAAGGGTGACAGCCAGGTGTCCTGCCGATTGATCGGTGGGCCGATCCGCGATTTCAACCTCATCTATTCGCCGCAACGCTATCAAGCGCGGTTGCAATGGATGGACGGTACGCAGCGCTTCTTCAGCGCCGCCCACACCGTGCTGGTGTTCAGCGTGGCCGATGAAGTGAAGGTGCTCGGTGAGCGGCTGAACCGTCACGATTGCCTGCAACTGGACGGTAACACCGGCCTGCTGGACGTCAGCGTCACCGGCCGTTGCTGCGTCATCGAACTGACTGCACGGGCTTGAACAAGTGGGGGCTTCCCCCCCACATCGTGTTTCCAAGACCCCGCACCAACTTGTTACCGAATGCCCCAGCATGGCGCAAAAGCCTGCCTGAGTAACAAGCCTCCCTCGCTGTAAAAACCTCCTGCAAGAAAATTCATCAAGCTGCTAAGCCTTGTTCTTAAAGGCTTGCGCTCCCGTTCGCAAAAAATCTGCAGCGACCCTCAGCCAAGTTGGCCGTCTGATTGCATATGCTTGTATGTACAAGTAAAGATGTGTGCGTAAGAGTCCATGAACATCCTCTTCGCACCAATCATGTTCGCGCATTGATCGTTGAGGAATTTTTTGTGACCAAGCCTACCAAGTACCGTGACGTTGAAATCCGCGCTGCCCGTGGCAACAAGCTCACCGCCAAAAGCTGGCTGACTGAAGCGCCGCTGCGCATGCTGATGAACAACCTCGACCCACAGGTGGCCGAGAACCCGAAAGAACTGGTGGTGTACGGCGGCATCGGCCGTGCCGCGCGCAACTGGGAATGCTATGACCAGATCGTCGAAAGCCTGACCAACCTCAACGACGACGAAACCCTGCTGGTGCAATCCGGCAAACCCGTCGGCGTATTCAAGACCCACAGCAATGCCCCGCGCGTACTGATCGCCAACTCCAACCTGGTGCCGCACTGGGCCAGCTGGGAACACTTCAACGAACTCGACGCCAAGGGCCTGGCCATGTACGGCCAGATGACCGCTGGCAGCTGGATCTACATCGGCAGCCAGGGCATCGTGCAGGGCACCTACGAAACCTTCGTCGAAGCTGGCCGCCAACATTACAACGATGACCTCAAGGGCCGTTGGGTCCTGACCGCCGGCCTCGGCGGCATGGGCGGTGCCCAACCGCTGGCCGCCACCCTGGCCGGCGCGTGCTCGCTGAACATCGAATGCCAGCAGGTCAGCATCGATTTCCGCCTGAGCAGCCGCTACGTTGACGAGCAAGCCACCGACCTCGACGACGCCCTGGCGCGCATCGAGAAATACACCAAGGAAGGCCGCGCGATCTCCATCGCCCTGCTGGGCAACGCGGCGGAAATCCTGCCGGAACTGGTCAAGCGCGGTGTGCGCCCTGACATGGTCACTGACCAGACCAGCGCCCACGACCCGCTCAACGGTTACCTGCCCGCCGGCTGGACCTGGGACGAATACCGCGCCCGCGCCAAGACCGAACCGGCCGAGGTGATCAAGGCCGCCAAGCAATCCATGGCGGTGCACGTTCAGGCGATGCTGGACTTCCAGAAAATGGGCGTGCCGACCTTCGACTACGGCAACAACATCCGCCAGATGGCCCAGGAAGAGGGCGTGAAAAACGCCTTTGACTTCCCGGGTTTCGTACCGGCCTACATCCGCCCGCTGTTCTGCCGTGGCATCGGCCCGTTCCGCTGGGCTGCGCTGTCGGGCGACCCGCAAGACATCTACAAGACCGACGCCAAAGTCAAAGAGCTGATCCCGGACGACGCCCACCTGCACAACTGGCTGGACATGGCCCGCGAGCGCATCAGCTTCCAGGGCTTGCCGGCACGTATCTGCTGGGTTGGCCTGGGCCAGCGCGCCAAGCTCGGCCTGGCATTCAACGAAATGGTGCGCAGCGGCGAGCTGTCGGCGCCGATCGTGATTGGCCGCGACCACCTGGACTCCGGCTCGGTGGCCAGCCCTAACCGTGAAACCGAATCGATGCAGGACGGTTCCGACGCCGTGTCCGACTGGCCACTGCTCAACGCCTTGCTCAACACCGCCAGCGGCGCGACCTGGGTTTCGCTGCACCACGGCGGCGGCGTCGGCATGGGCTTCTCCCAGCACTCCGGCATGGTGATCGTCTGCGACGGTACCGACGAAGCGGCCGAGCGCATCGCCCGCGTACTGCACAACGACCCGGCCACCGGCGTGATGCGTCATGCCGATGCGGGTTACCAGATCGCCATCGACTGCGCCAAAGAGCAGGGCCTCAATCTCCCGATGATCAAGTAAAGACAGGCTCGGTCCTGTGGGAGCCGGGCTTGCCCGCGATGCAGACGACTCGGTTTTTCAGTAAGACCGAGGTGATGCCATCGCAGGCAAGCCAGCTCCCACAGAAGAGCAATCCGCATCCAGAACAATCCATCAGAGGTTGAACATAAATGGCTGTAACAGACGCTCGTGCAAGCACCACCCCGTTGATCGAAAGGCGTTCGATCGACTACATCCCGGAAGCGGAAAGACACGGCCGTCTATTGAGTCAGTTCACCCTGTGGTTGGGTGCCAACCTGCAAATCACCGCGATTGTCACCGGGGCCTTGGCCGTGGTGTTGGGCGGTGATGTGTTCTGGTCGTTGATCGGTCTGTTGATCGGTCAACTGTTGGGTGGCGGCGTCATGGCGCTGCACGCAGCTCAGGGCCCGCAATTGGGCTTGCCGCAAATGATCTCCAGCCGCGTGCAGTTTGGCGTGTATGGCGCGGTGATCCCGCTGGTGCTGGTGTGCCTCATGTACATCGGGTTTTCCGCCAGCGGCTCGTTGCTGGCGGGGCAGGCGGTGGCGCAGTTGCTCCACGTCGAAGACTGGGTCGGCATCGTGTTGTTCGCGGGGCTGATTATGGTGTTCACGATCTTCGGCTACCGGGTGATCCACGGTATCGGTCGCATCGCCAGCGTGCTGGGGGTGGTTGCCTTCGTGTACCTGTTCTACAAGCTGCTGGCCGGTAACGACATCGGTGCGTTGCTGGGCAACAAGCATTTCTCCCTGAGCAGTTTCCTGCTGGCGATTTCCCTGTCGGCGTCCTGGCAGATTGCGTTCGGCCCTTACGTGGCGGACTACTCGCGCTATTTGCCACGCAGCACGCAAGCGTCGAAAACCTTCTGGGCCGTGGGCCTGGGTTCAGTGATCGGCGCGCAGGCTTCGATGGTGTTTGGTGTATTTGCAGCGGCCCTGGCCGGTTCGCAATTCGCTCACCACGAAGTGTCGTTTATCGTCGGCCTGGGCGGTACCGGGATCGTCGCCGCGCTGCTGTATTTCAGCATCGCCTTCGGCAAGGTCACCGTGACCACCCTGAATGCCTACGGCAGCTTCATGTCCATCGCGACGATAATCAGCGGCTTCCGTGGCAGCCGACATATCGGCAGTGGCACGCGCCTGTTGTACATCTTCGTCATGGTGTCGCTTGCCGCCGCGCTGGCGTTGTTGGGCAAGGACTCGTTCCTCAAGGATTTCTCCGCGTTCATCCTGTTCCTGCTGGCGTTTTTCACGCCCTGGAGCGCGATCAACCTGGTGGATTTCTACTGCATCACCAAAGAACGCTACGACATCCCGGCGCTGTCCAATCCCGACGGCCGCTACGGTCGCTGGAACCTGATGGGCATCAGCATCTACGTGTTTGGCGTGCTGATTCAGATGCCGTTCATCTCCACGCATTTCTACACCGGGCCACTGGTCGCCAGCCTCGGCGACACCGATATCTCCTGGATCATCGGCCTGGTGGTACCGGCTGCGCTGTACTACTGGGCTGCCAAGAAGTGGCACAGCGCAATACCTGAACACTTGATCCTGCCGGTAGAGCAGGGCGCTGCACCAACGACAAACGGGCTGGCTGCACAGGCCTGATGGGACGTGGACAGGGCAGGATGCCTACTGACTGCCGTAATCCATTTCAAGATTGGGAGCGTCACAACAATGAAAATGAATAAGACCCTGTTGGCCACTTTGCTTTCGGCAGGCTTGCTGGCTTCTGCTGGCGCCCAGGCGGCCGGTTGGTGCGAGTCCGGCAAACCGGTGAAATTTGCCGGTTTGAACTGGGAAAGCGGCATGTTGCTGACCGACATCCTGCAAACCGTGCTGGAAAAAGGCTATGACTGCAAAACCGACAGCCTGCCGGGTAACTCCATCACCATGGAAAACGCCCTGAGCAGCAATGACATCCAGGTATTCGCCGAGGAGTGGGTAGGCCGCAGCGAAGTCTGGAACAAGGCTGAGAAGGCCGGCAAGGTCGTCGGTGTCGGTGCTCCGGTCGTGGGTGCTGTCGAAGGTTGGTACGTGCCGCGCTATGTGATCGAAGGCGACGCCAAGCGCAAGCTGGAACCCAAGGCACCGGACCTGAAAAGCATCGCCGACCTGGCCAAATACGCCTCGGTGTTCAAGGACCAGGAAGAGCCGTCCAAGGGCCGTTTCTATAACTGCCCGGCCGGCTGGACCTGTGAGCTGGACAACAGCGAGATGCTGAAAAGCTATGGCCTGGAAAGCACCTACACCAACTTCCGCCCAGGCACCGGCCCGGCGCTGGATGCGGCGGTGTTGTCGAGCTACAAGCGTGGCGAGCCGATCCTGTTCTACTACTGGTCGCCAACCCCGTTGATGGGCCAGGTCGACTTGGTGAAGCTGGAAGAAAAGCCCGGTGTGGATAAAAGCGTGAGCATCAAGGTCGGTCTGTCCAAGACCTTCCACGAGCAAGCCCCGGAATTGGTGGCTGTGCTGGAGAAGGTCAACCTGCCCATCGACCTGCTGAACCAGAACCTGGGCCGCATGGCCAAAGAACGAATTGAATCACCAAAACTGGCGAAAATTTTCCTCAAGGAACATCCTGAAGTCTGGCACGCATGGGTGAGCGACGACGCAGCCAAGAAAATCGACGCGGCCTTGTAGGTTGAGCGTTTCCGGTTGCCCTCGCAGGCAACCGGACGCCCGGCCACAACCCACTGGATCGAGAGCACACTATGTTTCCTGAGAGTTTTACGTTTTCCATCGCCGATTGGGTCAACAGTTGGGTTGATTCGCTGGTGACCAACTACGGCGATGTGTTCCGGCACATCTCCGACACCCTGTTGTGGGCCATCGTCAATCTTGAAGGTGTGCTGCGCGCAGCACCCTGGTGGCTGATGCTGGCAATTGTCGGCGGTATCGCCTGGCACGCCACGCGCAAGGTCGTCACTACAGCGGTAATCGTCGGTTTGCTGTTCCTGGTGGGCGCTGTTGGCCTGTGGGACAAGCTGATGCAAACCCTGGCGCTGATGATGGTGGCCACGGTGATCTCGGTGCTGATCGGCATTCCCCTGGGAATATTGTCGGCCCGTAGCAATCGCCTGCGTTCGGTGCTGATGCCGCTGCTGGACATCATGCAAACCATGCCCAGCTTCGTGTACCTGATCCCGGTGCTGATGCTGTTCGGCCTGGGCAAGGTCCCGGCGATTTTCGCCACCGTGATCTACGCCGCTCCTCCACTGATTCGCCTGACCGACCTGGGCATTCGCCAGGTAGACGGCGAAGTCATGGAAGCGATCAACGCCTTCGGTGCCAACCGCTGGCAGCAACTGTTCGGCGTGCAACTGCCGCTGGCCCTGCCGAGCATCATGGCCGGGATCAACCAGACCACCATGATGGCCCTGTCGATGGTGGTCATCGCCTCGATGATCGGTGCTCGTGGACTGGGTGAAGATGTATTGGTCGGTATCCAGACGCTTAACGTTGGACGTGGCCTTGAAGCCGGTCTGGCGATCGTGATTCTCGCAGTGGTCATCGACCGCATTACCCAGGCCTATGGTCGTCCACGGCATGAGGCGAGCAAATGACTACCGTCAGCAAGATTGAAGTCAAAAACGTATTCAAGATCTTCGGCAATCGTTCCAAGGAAGCGCTGGCGCTGATTGGCCAGGGCAAGACCAAGGACCAGGTGCTGGCCGAGACCGGTTGCGTGGTGGGTGTGAACGACCTGTCCCTGAGCATCGGCACCGGCGAGATCTTCGTGATCATGGGCCTGTCGGGTTCCGGCAAGTCGACCCTGGTGCGCCACTTCAACCGCCTGATCGACCCCACCAGCGGCGCGATCCTGGTGGACGGCGAAGACATCCTGCAACTGGACATGGAAGCCCTGCGCCAATTCCGCCGGCACAAGATCAGCATGGTGTTCCAGAGCTTCGGCCTGCTGCCCCACAAGAGCGTGGTGGACAACGTCGCCTACGGCCTGAAAGTGCGCGGCGAAACCAAGCAAGTGTGCACCGAGCGTGCGCTGCACTGGATCGAAACCGTGGGCCTCAAAGGCTACGAAAACAAATACCCGCACCAGCTCTCCGGCGGCATGCGCCAACGGGTGGGCCTGGCTCGCGCCCTGGCGGCCGACACCGACATCATCCTGATGGACGAAGCGTTCAGTGCCCTCGACCCGCTGATCCGTGCCGAGATGCAGGACCAGTTGCTGGAGCTGCAAAAAACCCTGCACAAGACCATCGTCTTTATCACCCACGACCTCGACGAGGCCGTGCGCATCGGCAACCGCATTGCGATCCTCAAGGACGGCAAGCTGATCCAGGTCGGCACGCCCCGGGAAATCCTGCATTCGCCGGCGGATGAATATGTGGACCGGTTTGTTCAGCGGCGGGCTGCGGTGGTTTGACCCGCGATGTGTGGTGAGTTGAGTGGCGCTATCGCAGGCAAGCCAGCTCCCACATTTGAAATGCATTCCCCTGTGGGAGCGGGCTTGCCCGCGAAGAGGCCGGTAAGGCTGCACAAGAATTGAAGAAGGTACAAAGATGTCCCAGGCTGAAAAAATCATCATCGCCGACGCCCCGATGCGTTGGCAGGACGTGGTCGCCGTGGCCCGCCACGGTGCGATCCTCGAACTCTCGGGCCACGCCTGGGCTCGCATCGACAATGCCCAGGCCATCGTCCAGCGCATCGTCAGCAGCGGCGAGCGCGCCTACGGTATCAACACCGGCCTGGGCGCCTTGTGCAATGTGTCGCTCAAGGACGAACAACTGAGCCGGCTGTCGCGCAACACCTTGCTCAGTCATGCCTGCGGCGTCGGCGCGCCACTGAGTGTGGAGCAAACCCGCGCGATCATTTGCGCGGCGATCATCAACTACAGCCACGGCAAATCCGGCCTGCATCCGCAGGTGGTGCATTCGCTGCTGGGACTGCTCAACCATGGCATCACACCGCAAGTGCCGTCCCAGGGCTCGGTGGGTTACCTGACTCACATGGCGCACATTGGCATCGCCTTGCTCGGCGTCGGCGACGTCAGCTACCGGGGCCGTATCGTTCCGGCGCACCAGGCGCTGACCGAAGAAGGTTTGCAGCCGGTGGTGCTCGGTGCCAAGGACGGGCTGTGCCTGGTCAATGGAACGCCGTGCATGACCGGCCTCAGTTGCCTGGCCCTGGCCGATGCGCACCGCCTGCTGCAATGGGCCGACGTAATCGGTGCCATGAGTTTCGAAGCCCAGCGTGGCCAGATCGACGCCTTCGACGAAGAAATCATTGCCCTCAAACCGCACCCGGGCATGCAGCAAGTGGGCATCAACCTGCGGGCGTTGCTGGACGGCAGTGAAGTGATCGCCAGCAGCAAAGGCATTCGTACCCAGGACGCCCTGAGCATCCGTTCGATTCCCCAGGTGCACGGCGCCGCCCGCGACCAACTGGAGCACGCCACCCGCCAGATCGAAACCGAACTCAACGGCGCCACTGATAACCCGCTGGTGCTCGGTACCCCGGACAACTACCGCGTGGTGTCCCAGGCCAACCCTCATGGGCAGTCTGTGGCCCTGGCGGCAGACATGTTGGCCATCGCCATGGCGGAAATCGGCTCCATCGCCGAGCGCCGCCTGGACCGCCTGATCAACCCGCACGTGAGTGGCTTGCCGGCGTTCCTGGTGAGCAACCCCGGGGTCAACTCCGGGATGATGATCGTGCAGTACGTCGCGGCCTCGCTGTGCGGGCAAAACCGCCAATTGGCGCAACCGGCGGTGCTCGACAACTTCGTCACCTCAGGCTTGCAGGAAGACCACCTGAGCATGGGCACCAACGCCGCGCTGAAGCTGTATTCGGTGCTGGAAAACGTCACCCAGATCCTCGCCATCGAGTACCTGCTGGCGGCCCAGGCGTTCGAATTTCTCCAGGAGCAACGCTTCGGCGCCGGCACCGACGCCGCCTGGCGTTTGCTGCGTGAACACGTCCCGGCCTACGACCAGGACCGCTGGCTGGCGCCGGACATCGCAGCCACCGCCGCGTTGCTCAAGGCTTCCGATTTGTTGAACCGTGTTTTACCGAATTTGCACTGAAACCTAATTCAAAAGGAGTATGAATGTGACTGCGCTAAATCTGATTCCAGGCCAACTGAGCCTTGCCCAACTGCGGGCCATCTACCAGCAGCCGGTAACCCTCAGCCTGGATGACAGCGCCTCGGCCCAGATCGAAGCCAGTGTTGCCTGTGTGGAGCAGATTCTCGCCGAGAACCGCACCGCCTACGGCATCAACACCGGTTTCGGCCTGTTGGCCTCGACTCGCATCGCCAGCGAAGACCTGGAAAACCTCCAGCGTTCCCTGGTGCTGTCCCACGCCGCTGGCGTGGGTGAGCCCATCAGCGATGCGCTGGTGCGGCTGGTCATGGTGCTCAAGGTCAACAGCCTGAGCCGTGGTTTCTCCGGGATTCGCCGGCAGGTCATCGACGCGTTGATCGCCCTGATCAACGCCGAGGTGTACCCGCACATTCCGTTGAAAGGTTCGGTGGGTGCCTCCGGTGACCTCGCGCCATTGGCCCACATGTCGCTGGTGCTGCTGGGCGAAGGCAAGGCCCGTTACAAAGGCGAATGGCTGGAAGCCACCGAGGCGCTGAAAGTTGCCGGCCTGACGCCGCTGACCCTGGCCGCCAAAGAAGGCTTGGCCCTGCTCAACGGCACTCAGGTGTCCACCGCTTATGCCCTGCGCGGCCTGTTCGAAGGCGAAGACCTGTTCGCCGGTGCATTGGCCTGTGGCGCCCTGACGGTGGAAGCCGTACTGGGTTCGCGCTCGCCGTTCGACGCACGCATTCACGCTGCCCGTGGTCAGCGTGGCCAGATCGACTCTGCCGCCGCGTATCGCGCCCTGCTGGGTGAAAGCAGCGAAGTGTCCCAATCCCACGAGAACTGCGACAAGGTCCAAGACCCGTACTCTCTGCGTTGCCAGCCGCAAGTCATGGGCGCCTGCCTGACCCAGTTCCGCCAGGCGGCCGAAGTGCTGGTGGTGGAAGCCAACGCCGTATCGGATAACCCGTTGGTGTTTGCGGCTGAAGGTGACGTGATTTCCGGCGGCAACTTCCACGCTGAACCGGTGGCCATGGCCGCCGACAACATGGCGTTGGCCATCGCGGAAATCGGCTCCCTGAGCGAGCGTCGTATCTCGTTGATGATGGACAAGCACATGTCGCAACTGCCGCCATTCCTGGTGGGCAACGGCGGTGTGAACTCCGGCTTCATGATCGCCCAGGTGACCGCGGCGGCATTGGCCAGCGAGAACAAGGCGCTGGCCCATCCCCATAGCGTCGACAGCCTGCCGACGTCGGCCAACCAGGAAGACCACGTATCCATGGCGCCGGCTGCGGGCAAACGCCTGTGGGAAATGGCCGAAAACACCCGCGGTGTATTGGCGGTGGAATGGTTGGCGGCGTGCCAGGGCCTGGACCTGCGCAATGGCTTGAAAACCTCGCCGGCACTGGAAAAAGCTCGCGGGATCCTGCGCAGCAAAGTGGCGTTTTATGAGAAGGATCGGTTCTTTGCGCCGGACATCAACGCCGCCAGTGAGTTGTTGGCAACACGTTGCCTGAATGAGCTGGTGCCGGCGAAATTGCTGCCGAGCTTGTAAGAGCGACACCGATCCAGTGTGGGAGCTGTCGAGCCTCGCTGAGGCTCGACAGCTCCCACATTTGATCTTCTACAGATTCGAATTTTCTCAGGATAAAAATAATTAAGGACGAGAAATGCACCAGCAAGAAAAGACGTTAAAACGCGGGCTCTCCGCCCGACATATTCGCTTCATGGCGCTCGGTTCCGCCATCGGCACCGGGCTGTTCTACGGCTCTGCCTCCGCCATCCAGATGGCCGGCCCGGCCGTACTGCTGGCCTACCTGATCGGTGGCGCCGCCGTCTTCATGGTCATGCGCGCCCTCGGTGAAATGGCCGTGCACAACCCGGTGTCCGGCTCCTTCGGCCAGTACGCCAGCACTTACCTGGGCCCGATGGCCGGCTTTATCCTCGGCTGGACCTACGCCTTTGAAATGATCATCGTCTGCCTCGCCGACGTCACCGCCTTCGGCATCTACATGGGCTTCTGGTTTCCCGAAGTCGCGCGTTGGGTCTGGGTGCTCGGCATCGTGTTGCTGATCGGCGGCCTGAACCTGTGCAACGTCAAAGTCTTTGGCGAAATGGAGTTCTGGCTGTCACTGCTCAAGGTCGGCGCCATCGTCGCGATGATCCTCGGCGGCTTCGGCATCATGCTGTTCGGCATTCACTCGGCCGGCGAAGCACCGGCCACCGGCCTCAGCAACCTGTGGGCCCACGGCGGCTTCATGCCTAACGGCGTGGGTGGCTTGATTGCGTCCTTCGCGGTGGTGATGTTTGCCTTTGGCGGCATCGAAATCATCGGCATCACCGCCGGCGAAGCCAAGGACCCGCAACGGGTGATCCCCAAGGCGATCAACGCCGTGCCACTGCGCATCCTGCTGTTCTACGTGCTGACGTTGTTTGTGTTGATGGCGATCTACCCGTGGCCGCAGATCGGCAGCCAGGGCAGCCCGTTCGTGCAGATCTTCAGCAACCTGGGGATAGGCTCGGCGGCGACCATCCTCAACATCGTGGTGATCTCCGCCGCCGTCTCGGCCATCAACAGCGACATCTTCGGCGCCGGTCGCATGATGTACGGCCTGGCCCAGCAAGGGCAGGCGCCCAAAGGCTTTGCCCAACTGTCGAGCCAGGGCGTGCCATGGATGACCGTGGTGGTGATGGGCGCCGCGTTGCTCGGCGGTGTGGTGCTCAACTACCTGATCCCGGAAAACGTGTTCCTGGTGATCGCCTCGATTGCGACTTTCGCCACGGTATGGGTGTGGCTGATGATCCTGGTCACTCAGGTCGCCATGCGTCGCTCGATGACCAAGGAACAGATTGCCGAGCTGAAATTCCCGGTGCCGTTCTGGCCCTACGCGCCAGCGGCGGCCATCGTGTTCATGCTGTTTATCTTCGGCGTGCTGGGTTACTTCCCTGACACCCAGGCCGCCCTTATGGTCGGTGCCGTGTGGATCGTCTTGCTGATCGTTGCCTATCTGCTGTGGGTCAAACCCTCCGCCGGGCAAGCAGCCAAGGTTCATTACGACCCGGCTTTGTCTCATCGATAACCCAACGGAGGCGTTGATGAAAACGCTTTGGCAACACTGCCACGTCGCAACCATGGCCCAGGGCAAATACTCGATCATCGAGGATGCCGCCATCGTGACCTCGGGCACGCTCATCGAGTGGATCGGCCCGCGTGCCGAACTGCCGAAGGCGGACTACGCGACCACCCATGACCTGCAAGGGGCGTGGGTCACGCCCGGGCTGATCGACTGCCACACCCACACGGTGTTCGGCGGCAATCGCAGCGGCGAGTTCGAGCAGCGCCTGCAAGGCGTGAGCTACGCCGAAATCGCAGCGGCCGGTGGCGGTATTGCCAGCACCGTGCGCGCCACGCGTGCGGCGACCGAAGATGAACTGTTTGAAAGTAGCCGAAATCGCCTGCGCAGTTTGCTGCGGGATGGCGTGACCACTGTGGAGATCAAGTCCGGCTACGGCCTGGACCTGGCCAGCGAGCGCAAGATTCTGCGGGTGATCCGCCGCCTCGGCACCGAGCTGCCGGTGAGCGTACGCAGCACCTGCCTGGCAGCTCACGCGTTGCCGCCGGAGTACGTGGACCGTGCCGATGCTTACATCGAGCACATCTGCGCCGAGATGCTGCCGGCGCTGGCAGCGGAAGGCCTGGTGGATGCAGTCGACGCCTTCTGTGAATACCTGGCGTTCTCGCCGGAGCAGGTGGAGCGGGTCTTTATCGCTGCACACAAGCTTGGCTTGCCGGTGAAGCTGCACGCCGAGCAGTTGTCGTCCCTGCACGGCTCCAGCCTGGCGGCGCGTTATCAGGCGCTGTCGGCGGACCACCTGGAATTCATGACCGACGAAGACGCCATCGCCATGGCCGCTTCCGGCACCGTCGCGGTGTTGCTGCCGGGGGCGTTCTATTTCCTGCGGGAAACCCAGTTGCCGCCGATGGACGCCCTGCGCAAGCACGGTGTAAAGATCGCCATCGCCAGCGATCTCAACCCGGGCACCTCGCCGGCGTTGTCGGTGCGCTTGATGCTGAACATGGCCTGCACGCTGTTTCGTATGACCCCGGAAGAAGCCCTGGCTGGCGCAACGCAACATGCGGCTACCGCCTTGGGTCTGGGGGACAGCCGCGGTTCGCTGGAGGTGGGTAAGGTCGCGGATTTTGTCGCCTGGCAGATTGATCGTCCCGCTGACCTGGCCTACTGGCTGGGTGGCGAGCTGGATAAACGCGTCGTGCGCCACGGCGTCGATGTCACCGTTTAAGGAGTACTGCTGTGGATAAGGTTCTGAACTTCAAACAAGGCCGTGTACCGCTGCTGATCAGCATGCCCCACGCGGGCCTGCGCCTGACGCCGGCGGTGCAAGCCGGGCTGATCCCCGAGGCGCAAAGCCTGCCGGACACCGACTGGCACATACCCACGCTGTATGACTTCGCCGAAGAACTGGGCGCCAGCACCCTGGCGGCGGAGTATTCGCGCTTTGTCATCGACCTGAATCGGCCCTCCGACGACAAACCGCTGTACGTCGGCGCCACCACCGGCCTGTACCCGGCGACGCTGTTCGACGGTGTGCCATTGTTCCGAGAAGGCCTGGAGCCTTCCAAGGCCGAGCGCGTCACGTACCTGGAGCAGGTGTGGACGCCGTATCACAGCACCCTGCAGAACGAGCTGGCCCGGCTCAAGGCTGAGTTCGGCTATGCACTATTGTTTGATGCGCACTCGATTCGCTCGGTGATCCCGCACCTGTTCGAAGGCAAGCTGCCGGACTTCAACCTTGGCACCTTCAACGGTGCGGCCTGCGATCCGCAACTGGCCAGCCAATTGGAAGCCATCTGCGCCGGTCACCCACAGTACAGCCATGTGCTCAACGGGCGCTTCAAGGGCGGGCACATCACCCGTCACTACGGCAACCCGGCCGAGAACATCCACGCGGTGCAGCTGGAGTTGGGGCAGTGCACCTACATGGAAGAGTTTGAGCCCTTCCGTTATCGCGCCGACCTGGCCGAGCCGACGCGGGTAGTGTTGAAGGAACTGCTCGAAGGGTTCCTGGCGTGGGGCAAGCGGCATTACTCCTGATTGGCGTCGCTGCTGAGATAGCTTCGCGAGCAAGCCCGCACACATTCGACCGTGTTCCTCCTGAAGAAACACGGTCGAATGTGGGAGCGGGCTTGCTCGCGAAGAGGCCCTCAACAGCAACACACCTCCCAAGTCGTCTGTGTGCAAATCCCTGTCGCCACAGGTCGCTTTGATCGAGGTCTCGCTGGGTAAGGTGTTGAGCACGGCGCGTCAGACGCCACTCCCACAATAAAAACTGCCGAGTGAGACCGCATCGATGAAAAGACTGTTCAACCGTTGTCTGTTGATTCTCACCGGCACCGCACTTCTGAGCGCCAATGCGATGGCCGCCGACCCGGCCTCGTGCAAGGTCGTGCGCATGGGCGTGGTCAGCTGGACTGACGTGATCGCCACCAGCGGCATGGCCGATGTGCTGCTCAATGGCCTGGGCTATGACAGCAAGCAAACCAGTGCCGTGCAGCAAATCATCTTTGCCGGCATCCGCGACAAGCGCCTGGATATCTTCCTGGGCTACTGGAAACCGGCGATGGACAACAACATCGCACCATTCCTCGCGGCCAAGCAGGTCAAGGTGTTCGACAAGCCGAGCCTGTCCGACGCTCAAGCGACGCTTGCGGTGCCGCAGTACGTTGCCGACGCGGGCCTGAAGACCTTTGCCGACATTGCCCGCTTCAAGGACAAACTGGGCGGCAAGATCTATGGCATCGAGCCGGGCAGCGGCGCCAATACCGATATCCAGAAAATGATCGACAGCAACCGCTTCGGCCTCGGCGGCTTCAAGCTGGTGGCCTCCGGCGAGGCGGGCATGCTGGCAGCCGTGCAGCGGGCGGTGAATCGCAAGGAGTTCGTGGTGTTTGTCGGTTGGACCCCGCACCCGATGAACATCAACATGAAAATGGCATACCTGACCGGCAGTGAGGATGTGTTCGGCGCCAACGAAGGCATGGCCACGGTCTCCACGGTGACGGCGCCGGATTACGCCGAGCGTTGCCCCAACGTGACCCGCCTGCTGGAAAACCTGACCTACACCGCGGCCCAGGAAAGCCAGTTGATGGTACCGATCATGGACCGCAAGACGCCGCAGGAGGTGGCCAAACAATGGTTGCGCGACAACCCCGAGGATTTGCAGCGCTGGCTGGCGGGTGTGACGACGCTGGATGGCAAAGACGGCGTGGCGGCGGTGCAGGCCAGTCTGAAACCCTGATGCGAACACGATAGATCAAACAACAGAGCACCACTGTGGGAGCCGGGCTTGCCCGCGATAGCGGTGTATCAGTCGACGATGGCGTTGGTTGATACACCGCTATCGCAGGCAAGCCAGCTCCCACATTTGTCTTGTGGTGTGCTTCAAGTTTTCAGCAGCAGGGCAATTTCTGATGTCCCATTACCCGATTTCCCCGCAGATGTGCGCCTTCGTCGAAAAAACCGAATCCTTCACCAGCGACGACACATCGCTGGCCGGATTGCGCCGGAGCTATGACCGCATGTGCCAGGCGTTCACCCCGGCGCGGCCCGAAGGGTTACAGGTGTCAGACGTTTCCCTGAGCGGCGTGGGCGTACGCATTTATCAACCGGCGACGCCAACCCCTGATGGCGGCTGGCCATGCATCCTTTATATGCACGGTGGCGGCTGGGTGGTGGGCGGGCTGGATTCCCACGACTTTATCTGCGGTGAGCTGGCCGACGCGCTGCAGGTGCTCGTCATCGCCATCGATTACCGCCTGGCACCCGAACACCCGTTTCCGGCGGCCTACGACGATTGCCGTGCGGTCTGGCAGGCGATTCTGGCGGGTCAAGCGCCTTGCCCCGTCAACCTGCAACGCGTGGTGGTGGCTGGTGACAGCGCCGGCGGCAACCTGGCGGCCGCGTTATGCCTGGGTCTGCGGGATGACCATCAGCCGCAGCCCTTGGCGCAAATCCTGATCTATCCGGGCTTGGGCGGCCCTGCTGACCTGCCGTCTCGCCGCGACTGCGTCGACGCGCCGTTGCTCAGTACCGCCGACACCGAGTGCTATCTCGCCCTTTACCTGCGTGGGCCGGGCAAGCCGTCGCCCTACGCCATGCCATTGCTGGCAATGGATTTCAGCGGGTTGCCACCGGCGCTGATCGCTGTCGCCCAGTTCGACCCGTTGCGGGACGACGGCATGCTCTACGCCGAACGCCTTCAGGCCGCCGGGTTGGCTGCCACGCTGTATCCCGGCAAAGGGCTGATCCACGGCTGTCTACGGGCCCGGGGCCAGGTGGCGGAGGTCGATAGGCTCTACGTTTATCTGCTGGATTATCTGCGTGGTGTTTTGCTGACACAGCTCTAAATCCGCAAGGGCATGCTCATTGCACAATTCGGGTTTATGATGCCAGACGGCAAAATAATAGACGTCCCCCCAGGGATGAACTCGACCCCTTACGGAGCGCGCAATGCAGACTTTGTACCCGCAGATCAAACCCTACGCCCGGCACGATCTGGCCGTCGATGAAACCCACGTCCTGTACGTCGACGAAAGCGGTTCCCCGGAAGGCTTGCCCGTTGTGTTCATCCATGGCGGGCCCGGCGCCGGGTGTGACGCCAACAGCCGCTGCTATTTCGATCCCAATCTGTACCGAATTGTTACTTTTGATCAGCGTGGCTGCGGGCGCTCCACCCCACGGGCCAGCCTGGAAAACAACACCACCTGGGACCTGGTGGCCGACCTTGAGCGGATCCGCGAGCACCTGGGCATCGAGAAATGGGTGTTGTTCGGCGGTTCCTGGGGTTCGACCCTGGCCCTGGCCTACGCGCAAACCCACCCGGAGCGCGTGCATGGCTTGATCGTCCGGGGCATTTTCCTGGCCCGCCCCCAGGACATCCAATGGTTCTACCAGGCTGGCGCCAGCCGCCTGTTCCCGGATTACTGGCAGGACTACTTGGCGCCTATCCCGGCGGAGGAGCGTCACGACCTGCTCAGCGCCTACCACAAGCGCCTGACCGGCAACGACCAGATTGCCCAGATGCACGCTGCCAAGGCCTGGTCCACGTGGGAAGGCCGCATGTTGGGCCTGTGCCCGAACCCGCAATTGATCGAGCGTTTCTCCGAACCCCAGCGCGCCCTGTCGATTGCGCGTATCGAATGCCATTACTTCACCAACAACTCGTTTCTTGAGCCCGACCAGCTGATCCGCGACATGCACAAGATCGCCCATCTGCCTGGCGTAATCGTGCATGGCCGCTACGATATGATCTGCCCGCTGGATAACGCCTGGGAGCTGCATCAAGCGTGGCCCAACAGCGAGCTGCAGATCATCCGCGAAGCCGGCCATGCGGCGTCCGAACCCGGAATCACCGATGCGCTGGTGCGTGCGGCGAGTGAAATGGCACGGCGCCTGCTTGATCTGCCGCCTGAAGAAGCATGAAGGGGCTTTTACAGCGGGTGCGCGGCGCCCGGGTCGAGGTAGAAGGGCAGGTGGTGGGTGCGATAGACCAGGGTTTGCTGGTGCTGGTGGCTGTCGAGCCTTCAGATACCCAGGCCAGCGCCGACAAGCTGCTGCATAAGCTGCTTAACTATCGGGTGTTCAGCGACGACGAGGGCAAGATGAACTTGTCCTTGAAAGACATTGGCGGCGGTTTGCTGCTGGTGTCGCAGTTCACCCTGGCGGCAGACACCAAGAGCGGCTTGCGTCCCAGCTTCTCCACGGCGGCACCGCCGGCGTTGGGCGAGGCCCTTTTCGACTACTTGTTGTTACAAGCGCAACAATTGCATGGCACGGTAGCGGCAGGGCGTTTTGGTGCGGATATGCAGGTGCATTTGGTCAATGACGGGCCGGTCACCTTCCTGTTACAGACGTGAATGTACTGAAAACGACTTGTAATGCCCAAAAAACCGGGTTTTCGCTACAAATACTTCGCTGACCCTGATGCGTTGTCACGCGGGCTACTAGATAATCGCGCGCTACGGGGATCAGCGTTAATTGGTCCATTTTTGACTTAGGTAGAGACTTGTCCGATCGCTAGTGGGGAATCATTTAGCCCCATGGGAGTCGGAACAATGCTCGCCAACCTGGCATATAGATAGCTGGCCGTTGGTTTTTTGATCTGTTTTCGGCGAGGGTTGCTCGTGATTGTTAGTCCCTGTAATGCACCAAAATTGTCTGCCAAACGGTTACGAAACGCACTGGTAACGGGCTCTGCCCTGTTTTGCCTGTTCGGCGCGGGTCAACTGTGGGCATTCAGTCTGGATGATGTGTCGGCCAAGGCAAAAGAGCTGGCCGGGCAGAAATACGAAGCTCCGCGCAGCAATTTGCCGAACGAATTCCGCGAAATGAAATTCGCTGATTACCAGAAAATTCGTTTCCGCAATGAAAAAGCCGAGTGGGCCGATCAGAACACCCCGTTCAAGCTGTCCTTCTATCACCAGGGCATGCACTTCGACACCCCGGTGAAAATCAACGAAGTCACCGCCGACAGCGTCCAGGAAATCAAGTACGACCCGTCTCGTTTCGATTTCGGCGACGTCAAGTTTGATCCCAAATCCACCGAGCAACTGGGTTATGCCGGTTTCCGTGTGCTGTACCCGATCAACAAGGGCGACAAGCAAGACGAAATCATGACCATGCTCGGCGCGAGCTATTTCCGCGTTGTGGGTAAAGACCAGGTCTACGGCCTGTCTGCCCGTGGCATGGCGATCGACACTGCCTTGCCTTCCGGCGAAGAATTCCCGCGTTTCACCGAATTCTGGATCGAGCGTCCAAAACCGGGTGAGAAGCAGCTGGTGATCTTCGCCCTGCTGGATTCGCCGCGGGCCACCGGCGCTTATCGCCTGACCCTGCGTCCTGGCACCGACACCATCGTCGACGTCAAATCCCAGATGTACCTGCGTGACAAGGTCACCAAGCTGGGCATCGCCCCGCTGACCAGCATGTTCCTGTTCGGCGCGAACCAGCCGTCCAAGGTCCTCAACTACCGTCGAGAGCTGCACGACTCCAGCGGCCTGTCGATCCATGCCGGCAACGGCGAGTGGATCTGGCGCCCACTGAACAACCCTAAACACCTGTCGGTCAGCAACTTCACCGTGGAAAACCCACGGGGTTTCGGCTTGCTGCAACGCGGTCGCAACTTCAGCCACTACGAAGACCTCGACGACAACTACGACAAGCGCCCAAGCGCCTGGATCGAGCCTGAAGGCGATTGGGGCAAGGGCTCCGTCGACCTGGTAGAGATTCCGACCGCCGATGAAACCAACGACAACATCGTTGCGTTCTGGAGCCCGGAAACACTGCCGGAGCCAGGCAAGCCGCTGGACGTTGCCTACCGCCTGCACTGGACATTGAAAGACGCCGAGTTCCATTCGCCAGAAAGCGCCTGGGTCAAGCAGACCCTGCGTTCCACCGGCGACGTCAAGCAATCCAACCTGATCCGTCAGCCAGACGGCAGCGTGGCTTACCTGGTGGACTTCGAGGGCCCGTCCCTGAAGAAACTGCCAGCTGACGCACCGGTTCGCAGCCAGGTCAGCGTGGGCGACAACGCCGAAATTGTTGAAAACAGCGTGCGCTACAATCCGCACACCCAAGGCTGGCGCCTGACCCTGCGCATGAAGATCAAGGACGCAGGCAAGCCGACTGAAATGCGTGCCGCCCTGGTCCAGGACATCGTTGCGCCTGAGCCGGAGAAGGTTTCGACCCAAGTGTTGAAAGCCGACAAGGTCCTGGCCAAGCAGCACGAAAAAGCAGCCAAGAAAGACGCCAAGGACAAGGACGCCAAGCAGCCGGAAGCGGCTGCCCCAGCCACACCGGAGCCGGCCAAGACAGAGCAAGTCCTGACCGAAACCTGGAGCTATCAGTTGCCTGCCGATGAGTAATTCTCAAGTCCAGCCAGAGACTCTTGCCGAGTACCTGGCGCATCTACCGATGACCGATGAGCAGCGCGCCGAACTGGCGGGCTGCGAGTCCTTCAGTGAATTGCACAAGCGCCTGTCATCGTCCACGTTCGACGCACCTGCCGACGCTGCCCAAGCGTCGGTCGGCGCGCGGCTGACCCTCAATACCGCCGAAGAGCTGCAAGACGCCGAAATGCTGGCGCTCGACGCCAGCGGCCGGGTCTGCCTCAAGGCCACGCCGCCGATCCGTCGGACCAAGGTCGTGCCCGAACCGTGGCGTACCAATATCCTGGTGCGTGGCTGGCGCCGCCTGACCGGCCGCACCAATCCACCGGCACCGCCGAAGGATGAGCGCGTGTTGCCGGCTGCCCGCTGGCGCACCGTCGGTTCGATCCGTCGTTACATCCTGCTGGTGCTGATGCTCGGCCAGACGATCGTCGCCGGCTGGTACATGAAAGGCATCATGCCGTACCAGGGCTGGTCCTTCGTCGACTTCGACGAGATCCGCAACCAGACCCTGCTGCAAACTGCCACCCAGGTACTGCCTTACGCCCTGCAAACCAGCATCCTGGTGCTGTTCGGGATTCTGTTCTGCTGGGTCTCGGCGGGTTTCTGGACCGCGCTGATGGGCTTCCTGGAACTGCTGACCGGTCACGATAAATACCGTATCTCCGGTAAAAGTGCTGGTGACGAGCCGATTCCGAAAGACGCCCGCACCGCCCTGGTAATGCCGATCTGCAACGAAGACGTGCCCCGGGTATTTGCCGGCCTGCGCGCGACGTTCGAGTCGGTAGCCGCCACCGGTGACCTGGACCGTTTCGACTTCTTCGTCCTCAGCGACAGTAACGAGGCCGACATCTGCATCGCCGAGCAGCAAGCCTGGCTCGACGTGTGCCGCGAAGCCGGTGGCTTCGGCAAGATCTTCTATCGCCGCCGTCGCCGTCGCGTCAAACGCAAGAGCGGCAACCTCGACGACTTCTGCCGTCGCTGGGGCGGTGACTACAAGTACATGGTGGTGCTCGACGCCGACAGCGTGATGAGCGGCGACTGCCTGACCAGCCTTGTGCGCTTGATGGAAGCCACGCCGGATGCCGGGATTATCCAGACCGCGCCACGTGCGTCGGGCATGGACACCCTGTATGCGCGCATGCAGCAGTTCGCCACCCGTGTCTACGGCCCGCTGTTTACCGCTGGCCTGCACTTCTGGCAGTTGGGTGAATCCCACTACTGGGGCCACAACGCGATCATCCGCATGAAGCCGTTTATCGAGCACTGCGCCCTCGCGCCGTTGCCAGGTAAAGGCGCGTTTGCCGGTGCGATCCTCTCCCACGACTTCGTTGAAGCGGCGCTGATGCGCCGTGCCGGCTGGGGCGTGTGGATTGCCTACGACTTGCCGGGCAGCTACGAAGAACTGCCGCCGAACCTGCTGGACGAACTCAAGCGCGACCGTCGCTGGTGCCACGGTAACTTGATGAACTTCCGCCTGTTCCTGGTAAAAGGCATGCACCCGGTGCACCGTGCGGTGTTCCTGACCGGCGTGATGTCGTACCTCTCGGCGCCGTTGTGGTTCTTCTTCCTGGTGCTGTCGACGGCCTTGCTGGCGGTCAACACGCTGATGGAGCCGCAGTACTTCATGGCGCCACGCCAGTTGTACCCGCTGTGGCCTCAATGGCATCCGGACAAGGCGGTGGCGTTGTTCTCCACCACCATCGTGCTGCTGTTCCTGCCTAAGTTGCTGAGCATCATCCTGATCTGGGCCAAGGGCGCGAAAGAGTTCGGCGGCAAGTTCAAGGTAACCTTGTCGATGCTGCTGGAGATGCTGTTCTCCATGTTGCTGGCGCCGGTGCGGATGATCTTCCACACCCGTTTCGTACTGGCCGCGTTCCTCGGCTGGGCTGCGACCTGGAACTCGCCGCAGCGTGACGATGATTCCACGCCATGGAGCGAGGCGGTCAAGCGCCACGGTCCACAGACTCTGCTCGGTTTCTTCTGGGCATTGCTGGTGGTGTGGTTGAACCCAAGCTTCCTGTGGTGGCTGGTGCCAATCGTCGGTTCGCTGATGCTGTCGATTCCGGTGTCGGTGATTTCCAGCCGGGTCAAGCTGGGCCTCAAGTCTCGCGACGAGAGCCTGTTTTTGATCCCTGAGGAATACAACCCGCCCCAGGCGCTGTTGTCGACCGACAAGTACACCCACGAAAACCGTTGGCACGCGCTGAATGACGGTTTTGTACGGGCGGTGGTCGATCCACAGCAGAACGCCCTGGCGTGCGCCTTGGCGACTTCCCGTCACGGGCAGGCGGAGCCGATCGAATGGCTGCGCGTTGACCGTGTTCGCCACGCGTTGAAAGTCGGCCCGGCCGGCCTCAATAACGGCGAGCGCCTGGCTCTGCTCAGCGACCCGGTCGCCCTGGCACGCTTGCACGAGCAGGTCTGGAACGAAGGCCACGCTGAATGGCTCAACGCGTGGCGCGAATCGGTCAAGGCCGATCCCCATGCGCCGTTGCTGCCACTGAAACCGCTGTCGTCCCAGGCTCAACCGGCCTGATTCCGACGCCCCCGAGGTAACGCCTCGGGGGCGTTTGTTGTCACCGTCCTACGCTGTTTTTCCCTTCTGCTTCATTCTGCTAACTCCTTGTTATTTCGAAACAAAAGACCCTTCGCCGAGGCGTATTGCCGTGCCTGCGAGTGGGTTAGCATCGCCCCCAAAATCTGACTCGAAGCCCTTGGCCTACGCGAACTTACGCGTGGCTGGGCGTGGGTGTGTTTAACGAAGCAGGGGCTTTTCATGATCAAAAGGTATTTGTCGATGCTGCTGCTCGGCATCGTCACGCTTTCCCACGGTTACCTGGCGCACGCCGGCGCCATAGACGAGGCCGTTCGGCGGGGTGTGCTGAAAGTCGGCACCAATCCGGCCTACGTGCCCTTTGAGATGATCGACAAGAAAGGCCGTATCGTCGGGTTTGAAATTGATCTGTTGCGGGAGATGAGCAAGGCGCTTGGGGTCAAGCTGGAGCTGGTTTCGGTGCCGTATACCGAGCTGATTCCCGGCCTGCTGGCCAGCCGCTTCGACCTGATCGGCAGCGGCATGACCGTAACGCAGGAGCGCAACCTGACCCTCAACTTCAGCGACTCGTTCATCATCGTCGGCCAGACTGTGTTGCTGAACCCACGGTTGGCCGACAGGGTCCAGAGCATCGAAGACCTGAACGAAGCCGGTTACCGGATCGTGGCCGCTGACGGCACCACGGGCGAGGCGGCGGCGAAAAGGTTTCTCGGCACCGCGCGGCTGCGCAGTTTTCCAACCCCTGAAGAAGGCGTGCGCCAGTTGGTGGAGGGCAAGGCCGACGCCTTCGTCCACGATGCGCCCTATAACCTGATCGCCATCGCCAAACCCCAGAACAGTGCGTTGCTGGTATTGGAGCAACCTTTCACCTACGAGCCTTTGGCGTTCGGCGTGAAAAAAGGCGATTACGACAGCCTCAACTGGATCAATCACTTCCTCAATCAGGTGGCCCAGGACGGCACCTACGATCGGCTGCATGACAAGTGGTTCAAGGACTCGGACTGGATGGCAGAGGTGGACTGGTAGGCATAACTGGTTACACATCAAGCCATTGGCCGATCTGTGGGCTGAAGTGTCTAGTCGTACCGTTCTCTGCACGGTTGTGGGGTTTTTCTGTCATCCCTTGGCAACAAATCCCGGCGAAACCTTTGTACCGGGCGGTGAGTGAGTTAGGATCGCACCCCGAAATGGTGCAGCCCTTTTGCGCGCCGATCTCACAATAAAATGAGTTCAGGGGACTTGATGATGAAAAAGTATCTTTCGATGCTGCTGCTAGGCGTCACCGCACTGGTGGCGGTCAACGCGGCCCACGCCGGCGCCATCGATGATGCGGTCAAGCGCGGCACGCTGAAAGTCGGCATGGACCCGACCTACATGCCGTTCCAGATGACCAACAAGCGCGGTGAAATCATCGGCTTTGAAGTCGACATCCTCAAGGCCATGGCCAAGTCCATGGGCGTGAAGTTCGAGCCGATTTCCACTGGCTACGACGGCATCATCCCGGCCCTGCTGACCGACAAGTTCGACATGATCGGCAGCGGCATGACCCTGACCCAGGAACGCAATCTGCGCCTGAACTTCAGCGAACCGTTCATCGTGGTCGGCCAGACCCTGCTGATCCGCAAGGAGCTGGAAGGCACCATCAAGTCCTACAAAGACCTGAACGACGAGAAATACCGCCTGACCTCCAAGCTTGGCACCACCGGCGAGATGGTCGCCAAGAAGCTGATCTCCAAAGCCAAGTACCACGGCTATGACAACGAGCAGGAAGCTGTGCTCGACGTGGTCAATGGCAAGGCTGACGCCTTCGTCTATGACGCCCCTTACAACGTAGTGGCCGTGAACAAGGTCGGCGCCGGCAAGCTGGTGTTCCTCGACCAGCCGTTCACCTTTGAACCCCTGGCGTTTGGCCTGAAGAAGGGCGACTACGACAGCATCAACTTCATCAACAACTTCCTGCACCAGATCCGCAACGACGGCACCTACGATCGCATCCATGACAAGTGGTTCAAGAGCTCCGAGTGGCTCAAGGACATGGAATAACGCGATACCGCGTCGACTTCATCGCAGGCAAGCCAGCTCCCACATTGATCAATGTCAGTCCTGACAATGCGTTCAAATGTGGGAGCCGGGCTTGCCCGCGATGAGGGCCTGCCAGGCGATACACATCCCGGAACCTGAAATGAAACAGAAAAAAGCCCAATGGCCCTGGCACCTGCTGACGGTGCTGGTGCTGGTCGGCCTGGCCGGCGCGCTGTATTACGCCACCTCGCTGATGTCCTACGAATGGCGCTGGAACCGCGTGCCGCAGTACTTCGTGTACCAGGCCGAAGAGTCCCAGCGGGCGTCGGACATTTCCACCGTCAGCGAGCTGGTGCGCAAGGGCGATGTGGCTGAAGTCACCCTGCGTAATGGCGAGGGCAACGAACAGCACCTGACCGTGGCGGAGAACAGCCTGCAAGTGGCCAAGGACGATGACGTGGCCGAGGGCGATGTGATCGGTGTCACCCGGCATTGGGCTGCAGGCCCTCTGCTGTGGGGCTTGTGGACCACGCTGTGGTTGTCGGTGGTGTCTGGGGTGCTGGGGCTGTTGATTGGCCTGGCGACCGGATTGTGTCGCCTGTCGAACAACCCGACTTTGCGCGATCTGTCGACGATCTACGTCGAACTGGTGCGCGGCACGCCGCTATTGGTGCAGATCTTCATTTTCTATTTCTTTATCGGCACGGTACTCAACCTGTCCCGGGAGTTCGCAGGGATCGCCGCGCTGTCGCTGTTTACCGGCGCCTATGTGGCGGAAATCATCCGCGCCGGCGTGCAGTCGATTGCCCGTGGCCAGAATGAAGCGGCACGTTCCCTGGGGCTCAGTGCTGGCCAATCGATGCGCCATGTAGTGTTGCCGCAAGCCTTCAAGCGCGTGCTGCCACCCCTGGCCGGGCAATTTATCAGCCTGGTGAAGGACACGTCCCTGGTGTCGGTGATTGCGATTACCGAACTGCTCAAAAGCGGCCGCGAGGTCATCACCACCTCGTTCTCGCCGTTTGAAATCCTGTTCTGCGTCGCAGGCCTGTACCTGCTGATCAACCTGCCGCTGTCGAAAATCGCCAGCCGGCTTGAGCGGAGGCTCGCGCAAAGTGATTGAAGTCCGCGATCTGGTAAAAGTCTTCGACACCCGTGGCCACGTCGTGCGCGCGGTGGACAACGTGACCACCCATGTGGCCAAGGGTGAAGTACTGGTGGTGATCGGCCCGTCCGGTTCGGGCAAGTCGACGTTCCTGCGTTGCCTTAACGGCCTGGAGGAATTCGATTCCGGTTCGGTAAGCATCGACGGCCTGCAACTGGCAGACCCGAAGACCGACGTGAACGCCTACCGCCGCGAAGTCGGCATGGTGTTCCAGCACTTCAACCTGTTCCCTCACATGACCGTGCTGGAAAACCTCTGCCTGGCGCAAAAAGTCGTGCGCAAGCGCGGCAAAAAGGAGCGCGAGGCCAAGGCCCTGGCCCTCCTGGAAAAAGTCGGCATTGCTCAGAAAGCCCACGAGTTCCCGTCGCGACTTTCTGGCGGCCAGCAGCAACGCGTGGCGATTGCCCGCGCGCTGGCGATGGAGCCCAAGGTGATGCTGTTTGACGAGCCCACCTCGGCCCTGGACCCGGAAATGGTTGGCGAGGTGCTGGACGTGATGAAGACTCTGGCTCTGGAAGGCATGACCATGGTTTGCGTCACCCATGAAATGGGCTTCGCCCGGGAAGTGGCCGATCGAGTGCTGTTCTTCGATCACGGCAAATTGCTGGAGGACGCCGCCCCGGCGCAATTCTTCGATGCGCCGAAGGACCCCCGGGCTCAAGCCTTTCTGCGTCAGGTTCTCTGAACGCTAGACCTTGAACTTGCCCACCCACACCTGCAAATCCGCCCCCAGGCGCGCCAGTTCGACACTGGCCGCCGCAGTCTCCTGGCTCGCGGCCCAGGTCTGTTCCGATACATCCTTGACCTTCAACACGCTGCGGTTGATCTCCTCGGCGACCGCCGTTTGCTCCTCGGCGGCAGCGGCAATTTGCGGGTTCATCTCCTGAATCACTGACACGGTACGGGTGATACCCGCCAGGGCTTCTCCTGCGCGCCGGGTCAGTTGCACGCTGTTGTCGGTGAGGCTGCGACTGTTGTCCATGATGTCCGCGACCTGCTGCGTACCCCGGTGCAGGCCGCTGATCAGCTCCTCGATTTCCTCGGCCGACTGTTGGGTGCGTTGCGCCAGGCTGCGCACTTCATCGGCGACCACGGCAAAGCCTCTGCCAGCCTCGCCGGCGCGGGCCGCTTCGATCGCGGCGTTGAGGGCCAGCAAATTGGTCTGCTCCGACACCGACTTGATCACCTCCAGCACGCTGCCGATCTTCCGGCTTTCCTGTTGCAAGCCTTGCATGGCCTGGCTTGAACGCGCCATCTCCTGAGCCAGGTGCTCAATGTGGGTGATCGCCTCAGCCACCACCTGATCGCCCTGGCCCGCCTGCTGATCGGCCTCGGTAGCGGCAAGCGAAGCTTGCTCGGCATGGCGCGCAACTTCCTGGGAGGTGGCGAGCATCTCATTCATGGCGGTGGCCACCTGTTCGGTTTCCTGTTTCTGGCCGTCGACCCCGGCGCGGGTCTGTTCGGTGACGGCAGACAGTTGTTCGGCGGCACTCGCGATCTGTTGGGCGCTGTGGCCGATGCCGCTGATCAAGCCCCGCAGGTTGAGGGTCATTAGCCCGATGCTGCGCTGCAACTGCCCCAGTTCGTCCTGGCGCGAGGTCTGGATGTCGTGGCTCAGGTCACCTTCGGCAATCCGGTTGGCCACATGCAGGGCCTGGCGCAGCGGCGCGACGATCTGGACGGCGATCAACCAGGCGGCCACGACGCCGAGCAACAACGCCGCCGCGGTGACGTTGAGCAGCAGGGTGCGGGCGAGGCTGGCTTCCTTGTCACGCTTGGCGGTCTGGTCCTGGCTCAGCAGGTCGCTTTCCGTGAGCAACTGATCCAGCCACTGCTCAAGCTGGTTCTGGGTGGTTTCGGTGCTGAGTTGGGCATCCTTGAGGCGTGTCAGATGAGTCCGAAAGTCGAGCAGGGCGTTTTTCAGGGCGCTGGCATCAACCGGTAGCGCGCCTACCGCCGCCTGGGCGCCATCCAGGGCCAGTAGCGCTTCACTCACGCCGTTGGTATAGGCGTCCAATGACGCAGCGGCCCACGCGGGGCTTTGGGCGCGATCTTCGGCTTGTTCCATGGCTTGGCGCAATTGTTCAACGGCGTCGAGGGCCTTTTCATCGTCTTGATTGGGCAGGTTGCTGGACAGTTCTGAGAGGCTGTCGCTGCTCTGGATTGAACTGCGCTTGAGCTGTTCACGGGCGTTTTCACGTTGCTTGATCAGCCCCTCCAGGCCGCCTAATGCGGTCTTGAAGCTGGTGACAAAGCGACGGCTCTCCTGCAGTTGTTGTTGGTTGACCGGGTCGTTAAATCGTGGGGAAAGATCCACCAGGAACTGGTCGATCTTGTCCATGTGCAGCTCTATTTTGGACAGGCTCGCGGGATCGTTAAGGGTGCGATAGACGATGCGATCAGCGCGCAACTCTTCGCCGACGATGGCCAATTGCGAGAGGGTGGTGAGTTTTTGTGAGCGCTCGAGGGATGCGCTCAAGGCTTGCCAGCCGGTAGACGCAATGATCAAGCTGAGGCTGAGCACCAGGCCAAAGCCCAGGGCAAGTTTGAGGCTGATGCTGATGTTTCCAAGCAGGCGGGTCAGTGGACGAAACATGGTGAACCTCCAACGAATCAAAAGGAGCGTCTCAAGCGTCCGGCCGACAACGGTCAGGGGAGTTGAAACGCAACTTTTATTCGGCGCCAGGTGTGTGATCCACGACCTGAAAAACGCGTAGGAAATTTCACATATGGTCGGAGCGGCGGCCCTGATGGCCGCCGCAAGCGGGTCAGACCTTGAAGCGACCTACCAGGCTTTGCAGGTAAACCCCCAGGCGCGCCAGTTCGGCACTGGAAGCCGCGGTTTCTTCGCTGGCCGCCGAGGTTTGTTCGGAAACGTCCCGCACGTTGAGCACGCTGCGGTTGATCTCTTCGGCCACGGCGCTTTGCTGCTCGGCGGCGGTGGCGATCTGCTGGTTCATCGCCTGGATCGCCGAGACGGTACGGGTGATGTTCTCCAAGGCGTTACCGGCCCGGCGGGTCAGCTCGACGCTGCTGTCAGTCAGGCCGCGACTGTTGTCCATGATGGTTGCCACCTGCTGGGTGCCGCTTTGCAGGCCGACGATCAACTCTTCGATCTCCTCGGTGGACTTCTGCGTCCGTTGGGCCAGGCTGCGCACTTCATCGGCAACCACCGCAAAACCGCGCCCGGCTTCACCGGCGCGCGCCGCTTCAATCGCAGCGTTGAGGGCCAGCAGGTTGGTTTGCTGGGCTACCGACTTAATGACGTCCAGCACACTGCCAATCTTGTCGCTTTCGCGCTTGAGATGGCCCATGGCTTCGGTGGAGTTGCCCACCTCGCTGGCCAGGCGCTCGATCTGGGCGATGGCCTCACCGACCACTTTGTCACCCTCACGGGCCTGCTGGTCGGCGGCTACGGCGGCCTCGGAAGCTTCCTCGGCGTTACGTGCGACTTCTTGTACGGTAGCGGCCATTTCGTTCATGGCGGTGGCGACCTGGTCGGTCTCGACCTTCTGGCTGTTGACCCCGGCACTGGTCTGCTCGGTGACGGCCGACAGTTGCTCGGCGGCGCTGGCAATCTGGGTGACGCCGTCGCTGATACCGCCGATCAGCTCCCGCAGGCCTACGGTCATGCTCTGCATGGAGCGTTGCAGTTGGCCCAGCTCATCGCGGCGTTCGGAGATCAAGTTGTGGCTGAGGTCGCCCGCCGCTACGCGTTCGGCCACTTTGAGGGTCTGACTTAGGGGAATGACGATCTGGCGGGTGATGGCCCAGGCGGCGAGGATGCCGAAGGCCAGCGCGAGGGCGGTGGCCAACAGCAGCAGGTTCTTGGCGTGGGCGGTGTCGGTATCGCGCACCACGGTTTGCGAGGTGGTGAGCTTGTCGCTGTGGTCGAGCAGGATGTCGCCTTGCTCGGCCATGATTTTCATCGCGGCGGCCGTGGCTACCTGGGAGTCGCGGTACTGGCTGACGGCGGCGCGGTAGGCCTGCAGCGAGACACTGGCCTCTTGCAGGTTGGCCCGATATTGCTCAGGCAATTGGTCGTTGAGGTCGGTGATTTTTTTCAGGGCATTGTCGATGGCATCCAGGGCCGGCTGTTCGGCTTCGACCTTGCCGCTGTAGGTGTAGCCGCGCACCTGGAAGCGCGCTTGCTGGATCAGTTTGCTCAGGTCGACCACGCTGTTGAACAGGGTGACGCTGTCGCCTTGCAGCAGGGATTTTTCCACTTCGTTGATTTTTGCCACGGCGTTGTCGGCGGTATCGCCGAGTTTGCTGCGGGCGCCTTCACGCTTGAGGCCGGCCTGCACCATGGCGCCGAAGGCTTTTTTGTATTGGCCCAAGGCGTCCTGTTGTTGTTCCACGACGAGCTTGTCGGCGGGTTGTTCGATCAGCTCTGCGGCGGTTTTCAGGCCATTGTCCAGTTGCGTGATGAGGTCGTTGACCGCCCCCGTGCCTTGTTCGCCACGGCGCATTTCGAAGTCCAGGCGCGCCAGGCGCAGGTCCTTGGTCAGCCCGTTGAGGCTGGAAATATAGCCCAGCTTGTCGCCACGGCTGATCACGCCGCTGAGGCCGGTCCAGCCGGTGAAGGTGATCAATAGGGTCAGGACCAATACCAAGCCGAAGCCTATGCTCAGCTTGCGGTTGACGCTGACATTCCCCAGTTTCTCGGCTAACCAACGATACATGCTGCGAACTCCCCTGGAACAAGGCTTGGACTTATTCAGAGCGTATCGGCAGATTCGGATGTTTCTGTAGGAGCGAGCTTGCTCGCGAAGGTCGTCAACGATAACGCGGGCATTCTGAGTGAGCGCGGTGTCCTTGAGTTTTTCGCGAGCAAGCTCGCTCCTACAGGAGAGGGCGGTGTTAGAAAAGGCGGGCGAGCAATGCGGTGACGGCGGTTTCGACCCTCAGGATCCGAGCCCCCAGCTGCACCGGCTGCAATCCGGCCTTGGCTAGCAGATCCACCTCGTAGGGAATCCAGCCGCCTTCCGGACCGATGGCCAGGGTGACCGGCTCATCCAGCCCGCGAGGGCAGGGCGGATAGTCGCCAGGGTGACCAATCAGGCCAAGGGTGCCTTGCGCCATGGCGGGCAGGCGGTCTTCGACGAATGGCTTGAAGCGTTTTTCGATCACGATCTCGGGCAGCACCGTGTCCCGGGACTGTTCCAGGCCGAGGATCAGTTGCTCGCGAATCGCCTCCGGCTCCAGGAACGGCGTTTGCCAGAAGCTCTTTTCCACCCGGTAGCTGTTGACCAGTATCACCCGCGGCACGCCCATGGACGCGACGGTTTGCAGCACCCGGCGGAGCATTTTCGGACGGGGCAGGGCCAGCAGCAGGGTCAGGGGCAGTTTGGCCGGGGGCGGCTGGTCGAAGGTGACTTCCAGTTCGGCTTCCCGGGCTTCCAGGCGCAGCAACTGCGCATTGCCCATCAACCCGCCAATGCGCCCGACCCGCAGGCTGTCGCCTACGGCGGCACGGTGGACTTCCTGCATATGCACCAGGCGCCGATCACGCAGCACCACCCGGTCGGCCGCGATAAAGTCGGCCTCCTCAAGCAGCAGCAGGTTCACGGCTGGGTCGCTGGCGGCTGGTCGTCGTCGGCGGGTTGGTCATCCGGGTGATCACCACGCTTGCTCACCAGGCTGCCAAACAGGATGCCGATCTCGAACAACATCCACATCGGTACGGCCAGCAAGGTCTGGGAGAAGATGTCCGGCGGGGTCAGGATCATGCCGACCACGAAGCAGCCGATGATCACGTACGGGCGGATCTTCTTCAGGTATTTGACGTCGACTACGCCGATCCACACCAGCAGCACCACGGCCACCGGGATTTCGAAGGCCACGCCAAAGGCGAAGAACAGCGTCATCACGAAGTCGAGGTAACTGGTGATGTCGGTCATCATCTCCACCCCGGCCGGTGTAGCGGCGGCGAAGAACTTGAAGATCAGCGGGAACACCAGGAAGTAGGCGAAGGCCATCCCGGTGTAGAACAGCAGGATACTCGACACCAGCAGCGGCACGGCGATGCGTTTTTCATGCTTGTACAGGCCCGGCGCGATAAAGCCCCAGATCTGATGCAGGATCACCGGGATCGCCAGGAACAGCGAGACCATCATCGTCAGCTTCAACGGCGTGAGGAACGGCGACGACACATCGGTGGCGATCATCGTCGCGCCGGCCGGCAAGTAATTGCGCAGCGGCGTGGAGACGAAGGTGTAGATCTGCTGGGTGAAGGCAAACAACCCGGCAAAGATGATGAAGATCGCCGCGACACAGCGCAGCAGGCGGGTACGCAACTCGGTGAGGTGCGAGACCAGTGGCATGTGCTGGTCGGTTTCCGGTTTATCAGCGCTCATGGGGCTCGCGGCGGCAATGTAGGGTCGTGGGGCGCGGGCGACACGGCAGGCGTCGGCGCGGGTTCGGTCGGGGTTGCTGGCGCGGCGGCATGCACGGGTTCAGCGACCGGTGCAGGTGCAGGTGCAGCGGGCGGTGCAATCGATTGCTCGGCCACAGGCTCAACCGGCTTAGGGGTTTCCTGCACAGGCGAGAGAATCTTCCGTGCCTCCTGCTCCAACGACAGAATGTGCTCGTTGTGCAGTTGCCGGCGAATCTCGTCGGCGCCTATTTCCCGTTCAACTTCCTGTTTGATGGCGTTGAAACTGCGTTTCAGGCGCCCGATCCACAGGCCGGCCGTGCGCGCGGCACCGGGCAGGCGTTCCGGCCCCAATACCAGCAGGGCCACGAGGCCGACGAGCAGCAGTTCAGAGAAGCTGATACCAAACATTATTCAGTACTCACGAGTCTTTTTGGTTCTGCTCTTTGACGTGCTCGGCCTGCACGTCGAAGGTACGACGTTCAGTGATCGGCTGAGTGGCCTGCGGGTGCACAGGCTGCGCCGGTGGCACCGGGTTGACGACCGGGTCGGCAGGTTTCTCGTCGTCGTTCATGGCCTTGCGAAAGCCCTTGATCGATTCACCGACGTCAGTGCCGAGGTTTTTCAGCTTCTTGGTGCCGAATACCAGAACAACCACTACCAGAATGACGATCCAGTGTTTCCAGTCAAAAATGCCCATGCTGCAATTCCTCTGTAAAAGTTGGTCAGGCGGACGGGCGCGAGGCCTTCTCGGCATGCCCGGACAAGCCGAAGCGACGGTCCAGTTCATCAAGCACTGCCTGTGGATGCTGCCCCAGTTGGGCGAGCATGACCAGACTGTGGAACCACAAGTCGGCAGTTTCGTAGATCACGTCGCTGCAGTCGCCGCTGATTTGCGCGTCCTTGGCCGCAATAATCGTCTCGACGGACTCTTCGCCGAGTTTTTCCAGAATCTTGTTCAGACCCTTGTGGTACAGGCTGGCGACATAAGAGCTGTCGGCGGCCGCGCCCTTGCGGTCTTCCAGCACCTGGGCCAGGCGGTTCAGGGTGTCAGTCATGTTCAGTGTCCTGCCGAGTAAATAGCGTGCGGGTCTTTGAGCACGGGCTCGACGGTCTTCCACTCGCCGTTCTCGAACACGCGGTAGAAGCAGCTGTGACGGCCGGTGTGACAGGCGATATCGCCGATCTGCTCGACCTTGAGGATCAACACATCGGCATCGCAGTCGATGCGCATCTCATGCAGGGTTTGCACGTGCCCGGACTCTTCGCCCTTGCGCCACAGTTTGCCACGGGAACGTGACCAGTAGATGGCGCGGTTCTCGGCGGCGGTCAGGCTCAGGGCCTCGCGGTTCATCCAGGCCATCATCAGCACGCGCCCGGTCTTGTAGTCCTGGGCAATGGCCGGCACCAGGCCGTCACTGTCCCACTTGATCTCGTCCAGCCAGTCTTTCATTTTCGGCTCCGGCAATTTGCGACAGTGTATAACCGGATTGGCTATCGACGCACGATCAGATACACGCCCACGGCGACCATGATGCCAGCCGGCCAGTGGCCCAGTTCGTTCATCGGCCCGCCGGCGGCCAGTATCGTACCGCCCACCAGGTGCGCGGCGCCCAACAGGCGCAGGAACCAGTCGTCTTTACGCTTGTGCCACGGCGGTGCCGGGTCCTGGGCGTGGGGCTGGGACATGCGCTCCAGCAGGTCGCGGGTCATGTTGGCCAGGTGCGGCAGTTGCTCGACCTGGCTTTGCAGGTTGCCCAGCAGGGTTTTCGGGCTGACGCGGTCACGCATCCAGCGCTCGAGGAACGGCTGTGCGGTGTTCCACAGGTCCAGGTCCGGGTACAGCTGGCGGCCCAGGCCTTCGATGTTCAGCAGGGTCTTTTGCAGCAGTACCAGCTGCGGCTGCACTTCCATATTGAAGCGCCGCGCGGTCTGGAACAGGCGCATCAGCACCTGGCCGAAGGAAATATCTTTTAACGGTTTTTCGAAGATCGGCTCGCACACGGTGCGGATCGCCGCTTCGAATTCGTTGAGTTTGGTTTCAGCCGGTACCCAGCCCGAATCGATGTGCAACTGCGCCACGCGACGGTAGTCACGCTTGAAGAAGGCAAACAGGTTGCGGGCCAGGTAGTCCTGGTCTTCCGGGGTCAGGCTGCCGACGATGCCGCAGTCGATCGCAATGTACTGCGGGCTCCACGGGTTCACGGTGCTGACGAAGATATTGCCGGGGTGCATGTCGGCGTGGAAGAAGCTGTCGCGGAACACCTGGGTGAAGAAAATCTCCACGCCGCGCTCGGCAAGCATTTTCATGTCGGTGCGCTGGTCGGCCAGGGTCGCGAGGTCGGTGACCTGCACGCCGTAGATGCGCTCCATCACCAGCACTTTCGGGCGGCACCAGTCCCAATAGACTTGCGGCACGTACAGCAGCTGCGAGCCTTCGAAGTTGCGCTTGAGCTGGCTGGCGTTGGCGGCTTCGCGCAGCAGGTCGAGTTCGTCGTAGATGGTTTTCTCGTAATCCAGCACCACGTCCACCGGGTGCAGCAGGCGCGCATCGGCAGAGAAGCGCTCGGCGGCGCGGGCGAGGATGAACAGCCACGCCAGGTCCTGGCCGATGATCGGCTTAAGGCCCGGGCGGATCACCTTCACCACCACTTCTTCGCCGCTTTTCAGTTGCGCGGCATGCACCTGGGCCACCGAGGCTGAAGCCAATGGCGCGATATCGAAGCGGCTGAAGACTTCGCTGATCTTCTTGCCCAGTTGCTCTTCAATCAGCGTGACTGCCAGTTGCGAGTCGAACGGCGGCACGCGGTCCTGCAACAGCATCAGCTCGTCGGCGATATCTTCGGGCAACAGGTCGCGGCGGGTGGAGAGGATCTGTCCGAATTTGATGAAGATCGGCCCCAGGTCCTGCAACGCCAGGCGCAGGCGCGCGCCACGGCTCAGCTCGAGGGTTTTGCGCGGGAACCAGCGCCACGGCAGGACATAGCGCACTGCCAGCAGGAACCACGGCAGCGGCAGGGCGAACAGCAGGTCATCGAGGCGGTAGCGGATTACGACGCGCTGGATACGAAACAAACGGCGGACGGCGAGCAGCTTCATGCGTTATCGCTTGAATCAAGGGAGCGGCTCAGGCGCTCGAAGCGCGCCTCAAGTCGTTCCAGGTCGAGTTTGGCCTGGTCGAGTTCACGAAAGCGCGCTTCCGCTTCCCGTTGTCCGACCAGGGTGCGCGATTCTTCGCTCAGGTATTCGGCGAGGTTCTGGTTCAGGCTGGCGAAACCCTGCTGGTACCAGCGCGTGCGGCTGCGCAGGTGACCGCTGATCAATTGGGTGGCCACCGGGCCGAGCCAGCGTGACAGCTCGTACTCCCAGTCCAGTTCCAGGTCTTGCAGCACGGCGGCCAGGTCCATCAGCACCGCGCTGTCGCCTTCAAGTTCCACGTCCGGGCCGTGGAGGATCGCCGTCTTGTCCCGGCTCAGGGCCAGGCGCAGCAGGCTTGAGCCGGAAGCACGCAGGGTGCAGTCGGCATCGGCGGCCCAGTGGGACGCCAGCAACAGGCCTTCATCGCTGGGCAGGATAAACAGCTGCAAGGCGGGGCGGGTGCAGTCGACGGCGATGATCCTGCCGTTCAGGTGCGCCAGCCGTGCCAGGGCGGTGCTGTCCAGGCGCAGTACACGGTTGAGGCCGTGTTCGACGCTGGCGAGAAGGCCTGCGAACAACATCAGGGCTTGATGCCGCGGTGCAGGGCGACGATGCCCGAGGTCATGTTGTGGTAGGTCACGCGGTCGAAACCGGCTTCTACCATCATCGACTTCAGGGTTTCCTGGTTCGGGTGCATGCGGATCGATTCGGCCAGGTAGCGGTAGCTTTCGGCGTCATTGGTGATCAGCTTGCCCATCAACGGCATGAAGGCGAACGAGTAGGTGTCGTAGACCTTGGACATCAATGCGTTGGTCGGCTTGGAGAACTCCAGCACCAGCAGGCGACCGCCTGGCTTGAGCACCCGCAGCATGGAGCGCAGCGCGTCTTCCTTGTGGGTTACGTTACGCAGGCCGAAGGCGATGGTGACGCAGTCGAAATGGTTGTCCGGGAACGGCAGCTTTTCAGCGTCGGCCTGGACGAATTCGATATTGCCCGCCACGCCTTTATCCAACAGGCGGTCGCGGCCGACCTTGAGCATCGAGCCGTTGATGTCGGCCAGTACCACTTGGCCGGTTGGGCCCACCAGCTTGGAGAACTTGGCCGCCAGGTCGCCTGTGCCACCGGCGATATCCAGCACGCGGTTGCCGGTGCGTACGCCCGACAACTCGATGGTGAAGCGCTTCCACAGGCGGTGCATGCCGCCGGACAGTACGTCGTTCATCAAGTCGTACTTGGCGGCTACCGAGTGGAACACCTCGGCGACTTTTTCCGCTTTCTGGCTTTCCGGGACGTTCTTGAAGCCGAAGTGAGTGGTGGGTTCGGCATCGCTGCCTTTGCGCTGATCAGTCATATCGCTGTCACCAAAAGAGAATGGGGGCATTCTAATCCCCAAGGCATGCTTTGTCTTGGCAAGGCTGAAGGTAAGATAGGTGGTCACCGAGACCTTTTGCCGCATGGCGGGTCGACAAGTCTCTATAACGAGGAGTCATTCAAATGGCCCGTATACAGGTTGAACGTGCTCACACACTGGGCAAAGACGCTGCCCGAGAAAAAGCCGACAAGTTGGCGAGCAAACTCAAGGATCAATATGGCCTGGAGTCTTCGTGGGCCGGCGACACACTGAATCTCAAACGTTCGGGCGTTAAAGGCACCGTGAAAGTGGCTGAAGATTCCCTGCGGATCGAAGTCGAACTGGGCCTGTTGATGTCCGCCATGAGTGGCACCATCAAGTCCGAAATCGAGAAGGCGCTGGATAAAGCCCTGGCCTGATTTTTGTCCTTCTTAGGGTGCCGATTCTAATTTTTCTGCCTACTTTGTGCCCAAGCCCTCAACTTCTGTGGGCAGTTCCTCCCCCCTTTATGCGTGAGGTGCACCATGGCCAAAGTTATTTTGAAGAAAAAAATTGCTACCGGAACTAACGCCCTGACTGACGTTAAATCCTATGCCCGCAAGATCTGGTTGGCCGGTTTGGGGGCTTATGCCAAGGTTGGAAGCGAGGGCGCCGAGTACTTCAAAGAGCTCGTTAAGACTGGTCAACATGTTGAAAGTAAAGGCAAAAAAGTTGTGATTGAACAACTTGATGCTGCCAACAGTCAGATTGATCAAGTCAAGAGCGAAGTCTTCGGCGTCAAAGGTCGAGTCGAAGTGCAACTGGATAAAGTTGAACGTGCTTTTGATAGTCGTGTTGGAAGTGCCTTGAATCGGATCGGCATTCCGTCTAAACATGACGTGGAGACACTCTCTGCTAAGCTCGATGAGCTGACGGCATTGCTCGAACGTGTCGCGCGTAAACACTAAGGAGACAACGGGATGGCTGGTAAAAAGACTACTGATAAAGAAGGCAGCTCGTGGATCGGGGAAGTTGAAAAATACTCCCGCAAGATCTGGCTGGCCGGTTTAGGCGTGTACTCGAAGGTGAGCAGTGACGGCGGTAAATACTTCGAGACTTTGGTTAAAGACGGCGAGAAGGCCGAGAAGTTGACCAAGAGCACAGTGGGTAAACAAGTCGATGCGGCAAAGGCTTCCGCCGGTTCTGCCAAATCACGTATCAGCGATAAGTGGGGCGAACTGGAAGGGGCTTTTGACAAGCGCCTGAACAGTGCCATTTCGCGACTCGGCGTACCTAGCCGTACTGAAGTGAAAGCGCTGCACAGCAAGGTCGATACCTTGACCAAGCAAATCGAAAAACTCACCGGCCTTAAAGCTGCGCCAGTTGCGGCTAAAACCGCTGCGGCTAAACCGGCTGCCAAGCCGGCTGCGAAAACTGCAGCGGCCAAGCCTGCTGCAAAGTCCGCCGCTAAACCGCTGGTCAAGGCCGCCGCCAAACCAGCAGCCAAGCCAGCCGCCAAGGCGTCGGCCAAAGCGGCTGCAAAACCGGCTGCCAAGCCTGCGGCTAAAACCGCAGCGGCTAAACCGGCCGCCAAGCCTGCCGCTAAACCAGTGGCCGCTAAAGCAGCTGCAAAACCTGCAGCCAAGCCGGCAGCCAAAGCAGCAGCCAAGCCAGCGGCTAAAACCGCTGCCGCTAAACCTGCTGCAGCGAAGTCTGCTGCCAAACCAGCCGCTGCGAAACCAGCAGCCAAGCCGGTTGCAGCCAAACCCGCCGCCAAACCTGCGGCTGCAAAACCTGTAGCGGCCAAGCCGGCTGCCAAACCGGCCGCGGCGAAGAAGCCGGCCGTAGCCAAAAAGCCAGCAGCGCCAAAGCCAGCGGTAGCGGCCAAGCCTGCAACCCCTGCGCCAGCGACCAACTCGGTGACCCCACCGACCCACGCTGCTGCTACCCCGACTGCAACGCCGGCAACCCCGACGCCTACCAGTCAGTCCTGATTTTTACGGGACGCCTAAAAACGCCCGGCCTGCAAAGGTCGGGCGTTTTTTATGGAATCTACAGAACGACAAAAATCCAATGTGGGAGCGGGCTTGCTCGCGAAAGCGAAGTGTCAGTCAACACATGTGTGACTGAACCACCGCTTTCGCGAGCAAGTCCGCTCCCATATTTTTAGTCCGCGTCGTCCAGGTACCTGAGCGCCAACCTCTCTGTCGCCAGCCTCGCCGGCATCAAAAGATGCGGCGCCACCAGCATCATGATCTGGTACACCACCACCCGCACCTCACCCTCACGGTCGAGAATCCGTTGGTAGTCCAGGGAAAACAGCAGGGTCATGGTGATCTGTTCCACCAACTGCCCCAGCGCCTGGGTGTCACTGACCAATTGCCCATCCGTCTTGAGTCGGGCCAGCAATGAGGCCAGCGTACGCTTGAGCGCCGTCAGCAGGTTGCGAATGCCCTTGGCCAGTTTCGGCAAACGCCCCGCCAGGTTCGACAAGTCCTGGAACAGGAACCGGTAGTGGGCCATACGCTCCACGATCAGGTGCAGGAATAGCCAGTAATCCTCGGCCGCCAGTTGGGCGTCGTCAGGCGGGTCGAGCAACGGCGCCAATTCGGCCTGGAAGCGCTCGAACAGCCCGAGCACCAGTGGCTCCTTGCCATGGAAGTGGTAATAGAGATTGCCGGGACTGATCCCCATTTCATTCGCCACCTCCATGGTCGACACGTTCGGCTCGCCCTTGTGGTTGAACAACTGCAAGGCACATTCAAGGATACGGTCGCGGGTCTTCATCCAGTCTTCTTAAGGTCTTCGTTGGGCTCAGCGGACCCGCACATAAGTGCCCGGCGCCGCTTCCATCGGTGGGTAATTCTGGTTGCCCAGGGCGGTCAGGGTTTCGCGCTGCACACCGGAGCGCTGCTGGATCCACGCCAGCCAATTGGGCCACCAACTGCCCTCGACATGATCGGCGTCGTAGTACCAGGCACGCGGGTCGCTGCTCAGCTTGAGGTTCTCGACGTAGTTGGCCTTGGGATTGCCTGGCGGGTTGAGGATGCTCTGGATATGCCCGCTATTGGACAGAATGAAGCGCTTGTCGCCGCCCAGCAGTTGGGTGGAGCGGTACACCGCGTCCCACGGCGTGATGTGGTCGTTGATCCCGCCCACGCTGAAGCTGTCCACCGTGACCTTCTGCAAGTCGATGGGTGTGCCGCAGACCTCCAGGCCACCGGGATGGCTCAGCGGGTTGTGCTTGAAGAAGTCCAGCAAGTCGCCATGCAGCGCGGCGGGCAGGCGGGTGTTGTCGTTGTTCCAGTACAGGATGTCGAACGCCGGTGGCTCCTTGCCCAGCAGGTAGTTGTTGATCCAGTAATTCCAGATCAGATCGTTGGGACGCATCCAGGCGAACACCTTGGCCATGTCGCGGCCGTCGAGCACGCCTTGTTGATAGGAGCGGCGCTTGGCGGCTTCCAGGGTTTGTTCGTCGGCGAACAGGGTGGCGGGGCTGTCGATCTGGCTGTCCAGCAGGCTCACCAGGTAGCTGGCGCTGGAGATGCGGCGCAGCTGGCGCTTGGCCTGTAGATGGCCTTGCAGTGCGGCGATGGTCAGGCCCCCGGCGCAGGCGCCCATCAGGTTGACTTCGCGGGCTCCAGTGATTGCGCGGGTCACGTTCACTGCTTCTTCCAGAGCGGCGACGTAGGTGGACAAGCCCCATTCGCGGTGGCGTACATCCGGGTTGCGCCAGCTGACCATAAACACCTGCAGGCCATTTTTCAGGGCGAACTGGACGAAGCTGTTGTTCGGGCTCAAGTCGAAAATGTAGTACTTGTTGATTTGCGGCGGCACGATCAGCAGCGGCTTGGCGTACTGTTTTTCACTCATGGGCTTGTACTGGATCAGCTCCAGCAGTTCGTTGCGAAACACCACCGAGCCCGGCGTGGTAGCCACCGTCTTGCCGACTTCAAAGGCCTGCTTGGTGACCTGCCTCGGCAAGCCATTGTTGTGCAGCAGGTCGTCGAACAGGTTGCTGACGCCACGCACCACGCTGTTGCCGCCGGAATTGAGCAGTTCCTTGATGGCCAGTGGGTTGAGCAGGCTGTTTGAAGGCGACACCGCATCGTTGAGCAGGGAAAAGGCAAAGTGCGCCCGTGCCCGGTCGTCGGCGCTCAGGTTACTGTCGTCGATCCAGTGACGGGTCTGCTTCTGCCAGCTCAAATAGGCTTGCAGGCTGCGCCGATAAAACGGGTTGAGCTGCCAGGTCGGGTCGGCGAAACGGCTGTCGGCCGGGTTCGGCTCGTGCACCGTTTCCCCGAGCAGCACACGGCCCAATTGCCCGCCCAACTTCAGGGCGTGGCGGGCGGTATGCACCGGGTTGCGCAGGCCGTGTGCGGCGACGCTGCGCAGGGTCGAGAGCAAATCCCGGCCGCGCAGGCCGGTGATCGCGCTTTGTGCATTGATGAACGCGGCGGGTGTGGGCACCGGGTTCGATACGGGTCTTTCTCGCATGCGCCAACACTCCTTCGTCAAGCCATCAACAAGCACGCCAATTCAGAACCATAGTTGGTTCTGGCCAAGTTGCGCGGCGCGGTCGTCCTGACCGCCGCCGTCTAAAGCGCAGGTTGCGGGTGAATCACCGCCCTCAGGCGTTCCTCCTGGAGAAATTTCATGATGATCGGCGCCACGGCCTCGGCCCGGGTAATCAGAAACAGATGACCGTCGTCGATGATGTGCAGTTGGGCGTTGGGTATGCGCCAGGCCAGCATGCGCATGTTGATCAGCGGGATCAGCGGGTCGTCGTCGCCGGCCAGCACCAGGGTTGGTTGCTTGATCTTGTGCAGCCAGTGGATGCTGGTCCAGCCAAGCCCGGCGAACAGTTGCCAGTAGTAGCCCAACTTGCCCGCCGAACGCACTTTGCTGGCGTGTTCGGCGGCCAGCTTGGAGTCCCGACGGAAGGAGCCGCCGTAGATCATCGGGGCAATGCGCACCACATGGGACGGTTGGATATAACGCCGCGGACTGGCCATCAACCACAAGACTTTCGGTTTGCCCGGCACCATAAAGGCGCCGGCGGCGGTGGCGGCGAGGATCAGTTTTTTGCAGCGCTCCGGATAGTCATAGGCGAACTGCTGCGCCAGCGCGCCGCCCCAGGAAACGCCTACCGCGTTGACCTGGCCATAGTCCAGGTAATCGAGCATGCGCGCGGTGAGTTTGGCCAGGCCGGGAAAGCGATAAGGCCGGCTGGGAGTCGACGAGCCGCCGACGCCTGGCACATCAAAGGCAATCACTTCCAGGTCCGGGTCCAGTGCCTGGACGAACGGAAACACCAGCTCAAGGTTGGCGCCGATGCCGTTGAAAATCAGCAGCGGCGTCAAGTGAGGCTTGCCCGGGCGTACCGCCGTGCGGATGGCTTGGCCATCCAGGTCGATGGTACGGAAGATGAACGGTTGCGGCATGGGCTTACCCTGCAAAATGGCGCTATTTCCCTGCGGGAACACGGTTAATGTGGGAGCTGGCTTGCCTGCGATGCAGACGCTGCGGTGTATCAGGCATACCGAGTTGATGCCATCGCAGGCAAGCCAGCTCCCACATTTGATCCCATTCCAGCCTACCTTTCGTGAACGTATGTGCCCGGCGCCGCTTCAGCCGCTGCGTACGCTTTATTACCCAGCGCCGTCGGCGCCTTCTTCAACTTGCCCGACCGCTCCGCCTGCCACGCCTGCCAATGCAGCCACCACGAATCGGTGTGCTTGGTAGCGTTCTCCTGCCAGTCGAGTGCCTTGCCCGGCATCGTGTCGCTGGTCTGGTAGCGCGACTTGGGGTTGCCCGGCGGGTTCAGGATGCTCTGGATATGCCCGCTGCTGGACAGCACAAACTCGACCTTGCCGCCAAACAGCTGTGCCGACTTGTAGCAGGACTGCCACGGTGTGATGTGGTCGTTGGTGCCGGCCAACGAATAGATATCGGCGGTGACCTGCTTCAGGTCGATCGGCGTGCCGCACACTTCGAGGGCATTGGCGCGCACCAATGGGTTGTTCTTGAACAGCTCGATCAGGTCGCCGTGGAACGCGGCCGGCAAGCGGGTGGTGTCGTTGTTCCAGAACAGGATGTCGAATACCGGCGGCTCGTTGCCCAGCAGGTAGTTGTTGACCCAGTAATTCCAGATCAGGTCATTGGGGCGCATCCAGGCAAATACCTTGGCCATGTCGCGGCCTTCGAGCACACCGGCCTGGTAGGAGTGGCGCTTGGCTGCTTCCAGGGTCTGCTCGTCCACGAACAGCGCCACCTGGGTGTCCAGGGTGGTGTCCAGCACGCTCACCAGCAGGGTCAGGGCGTTGACCTTCTTCTCGCCCAGCGCCGCGTAGTGGCCCAGCAGGGCGGTGCAGGTGATGCCGCCGGAGCAGGCGCCAAGCATGTTGATGTCTTTGCTGCCAGTGATCGCACTCACCACATCGACCGCTTCTTTCAGCGCCTCGATATAGGTCGACAGGCCCCACTCGCGCTGGGCCTTGGTCGGGTTGCGCCAGCTGACGATAAACGTCTGCTGGTTATTGCGCAGGCAGAAGCGCGCCAGGCTCTTGTCCGGGCTCAGGTCGAATACATAGAACTTGTTGATCTGCGGCGGCACTACCAGCAGCGGGCGTTCGTGCACCTGCTCGGTGATCGGCCGGTACTGGATCAGCTCCAGCACATCGTTGCGAAACACCACGGCGCCTTCGGTGGTGCCCAGGCTCTTGCCCACTTCAAAGGCGCCCATGTTGACCTGGCTTGGCATGCCGCCGTTGTGCACCATGTCTTTGGCCAAGTGGGACAGGCCGTCCAGCAGGCTCTTGCCGCCGGTTTCGAAGAAGCGTTTGACTGCCGCCGGGTTGGCCGCGCTGTTGGTGGGCGCCATGGCTTCGGTCATCAGGTTGATGACGAAGTGGCCGCGGCTGATGTCGTGCTCCGACAGGTTGCTGTCACCGATCCAGTCGTGCAGCTCCTTGCGCCACGCCAGGTAGGTTTGCAGGTAACGTTTGTAGAGCGGGTTCTGGGTCCACGCCGGGTCGTTGAAGCGGCGGTCGTCAGCCTCGGGTGTCAGCTGTGATTTGCCGAACACCACGTTCTTCAATTCGACGCCAAAATGGGCGACGTGCTTGACGCTGTGCAACGGTTGTTTGATGGTCTGGGTCAGCACCATCCGAGCGGATGCCAGTAAATCCTTTTTCCGTAACGCGATGATCGGGTTCAGCCCCAGGGTGTTTTCCGAGGCTTGGCGTTTCAAGTCATCGTTGTTCTTGTTACTCATCTACGACGCTCCATTGTCCGACAGACGAGTACCGGGTACCGCTGTGTACCACTACTTGCCACACAGCACAGCCTGGTACTACTGCTCGGGTGACCGTTAATACCGCATCGTCAAATGCAGGGAACTTGCCAGTTCCATTGGTTACCCGAGTTTAATTTTTTTCGCAAGCGGGCCAATCGTTGGCCACGACAGAGGGGCATTCAAGCAGATGGAATTAGAAAATGCCCACTAATGAGCAAGAGGCCTGAGCTAGAGCATCAGCCGTACGACCGACTGGCTCGGGTCGCGGGTTTTTCCGGCGGCTTTCAGCTCGGCAAGATAGTCAGCCCACAGCGCGTCCTGACGCACGGCAAGTTGATAGAGGTAGTCCCAAGTGAACAATCCGCTGTCATGACCGTCGTCGAAGGTCAATTTCAGTGCGTATTGGCCGGCGGGTTCGATCTTGGTCAAACCGACATTGAGCTTGCCGAATTGCAGGATCGGTTTGCCGTGGCCCTGGACCTCGGCGGAGGGGGAGTGCACGCGAAGGAATTCGGCGGGCAGCTGATACACCTCGTCAGGACCGTAGGTAAGGCCCAGGGTCTTGGAGGCTTTGTGCAGGTTGATGGCGGTAGGCAGTTTGGTCATTTGGGGAACCGCTCAGAGATGATCCTGAAGGAACCGGCTTTAAAATGTGGGAGCGGGCTTGCTCGCGAATGCGGTGGGTCAGTCACCGTTGCATAAACTGACCCACCGCATTCGCGAGCAAGCCCGCTCCCACATTAAGGCAGAGCGGTTCCTGCGTAAGCCTTACAGGATATAACGAGACAGATCTTCGTTCTGCGCCAATTCGCCCAAGTGGCTGTTGACGTAGTCGGCGTCGATCTTGATTGCTTCGCCATTCTGCGCGCCCGCCATGTCGCCAGCACTGAAGGACACTTCCTCCAGCAGGCGTTCAAGCAAGGTGTGCAAACGACGGGCACCGATGTTCTCGGTCTTCTCGTTGACCTGCCAGGCGATCTCGGCCAAACGCTTGATACCGTCCGGCAGGAACTCAATTCCCAGGCCTTCGGTTTTCAGCAGTTCGCGGTATTGCTCGGTCAGCGACGCATGGGGCTCACTGAGGATGCGTTCGAAGTCGCCTGGCGTCAGTGCTTTCAGCTCAACGCGAATTGGCAGGCGGCCTTGCAGCTCCGGCACCAGGTCGCTTGGCTTGCTCAGGTGGAACGCACCGGAAGCGATAAACAGGATGTGGTCGGTCTTGACCATGCCCAGCTTGGTGTTGACGGTGCAGCCTTCGATCAGCGGCAGCAGGTCGCGCTGCACGCCTTCGCGGGAGACATCGACACCGCCGGAATTACCGCGCTTGGCCACCTTGTCGATCTCGTCGATGAACACGATGCCGTGCTGCTCGACCGCTTCCAGGGCCTTGGCCTTGAGTTCTTCCTCATTCACCAGGCGCCCGGCTTCTTCGTCGCGCACCAGTTTCAGCGCTTCCTTCACCTTGAGCTTGCGGCTTTTCTTCTTGCCCTTCCCCATGTTGGCGAACAGGTTCTGCAACTGGCTGGTCATTTCTTCCATGCCAGGCGGTGCGGAGATGTCGACGCCGGACACTTCGGCGACTTCGATCTCGATTTCCTTGTCGTCCAGCTGGCCTTCACGCAGGCGCTTGCGGAACAGCTGGCGGGTGTTGGAATCCGAGCTCGGTGCGGCGTCTTCGTTGAAGCCCATGCGTGCTGGTGGCAGCAGGGCGTCGAGGATGCGTTCTTCAGCGGCGTCTTCGGCGCGATGGCTGACCTTGGTCATTTCCTGTTCGCGCAGCAGCTTCAGGGCAGCGTCGGCCAGGTCACGAATGATCGATTCGACGTCACGGCCCACGTAGCCCACTTCGGTGAATTTGGTGGCTTCGACCTTGATGAACGGAGCATTGGCCAGTTTGGCCAGGCGCCGGGCGATTTCGGTTTTACCGACACCGGTCGGGCCGATCATCAGGATGTTCTTGGGGGTTACTTCAACGCGCAATTCTTCGGGCAGTTGCATCCGGCGCCAGCGGTTACGCAGGGCGATGGCAACGGCGCGCTTGGCATCGTCCTGGCCGATGATATGGCGATTGAGTTCATGGACGATTTCGCGGGGAGTCATGGACATAGTAATTGGCGGTCCTCAAGCGGGAATAAGCCTGCGGCTTACTCGGCGAGGTCCTGCTCCTCAATGGTCAGGTTGTGGTTGGTGAAGACACAGATGTCGCCAGCGATACCGAGGGCAGTCTCGACGATTTCCCGGGCCGACAGGTCGGTTTTCTTCAGCAGGGCGCTGGCAGCGGCCTGGGCGTAACCGCCGCCGGAACCCATGGCGATCAGGCCTTCTTCGGGTTCAACCACGTCGCCGTTGCCGGTGATGATCAGGGAGGCGTCTTTGTTGGCGACGGCCAGCATGGCTTCGAGGCGGCTGAGGGAGCGGTCGGTGCGCCATTCTTTGGCGAGTTCGACGGCGGCACGGACCAAGTGGCCCTGGTGCTTCTCAAGTTGGCCTTCAAAGCGCTCGAACAGGGTAAAGGCGTCAGCGGTGGCGCCGGCGAAACCGGCGAGGACCTGGCCGTGGTACAGGCGACGGACTTTTTTCGCGTTGCCTTTCATCACGGTATTGCCAAGTGAAACCTGGCCGTCGCCGCCCATGACGACTTTGCCGTGGCGGCGAACTGAAACGATGGTGGTCAAGGGGAGAGTCTCCACGCTGCGGGGCGAAAATGCCCTGATGGAACTCATATGGGGGTGGCGGGGGGGATTTCAACTGTAGGACGGGAGGGCGGACGAGTGGTGAATCTGTGTGAACCGAGGTTTTAAATACAATGAAAACCAATGTGGGAGCCGGGCTTGCCCGCGATGGTGGTGGGTCAGTCACCGAAAATATTGACTGTTCCACCGCCATCGCGGGCAAGCCCGGCTCCCACATTTGATCTGCTGTGACCTCGGAGTCGGGGCCGATCAGCGGCTTTGGCGTTGTTGTAACAACAGGTTGCTAAACCCTGCACCCGCCAGTTGTTTCTGGGCCACGGTCAGCTGTTCACGGTTGCTGAACGGCCCTACCAGCACGCGATACCAGGTCGCATCCTTAACCGTCCCGGACTCCACCGTCACCGCCTGCCCCAACAGAATAATCTGCGCGCGCACACGGTCCGCATCCGCCTGTTTCGGGAACGAGCCCGCCTGCAGGAAGAACTTGGTCACCGGCGCTGCTTTAGTCGTAGCGACTGGCGGCGGCGGCGGCGGGGTAATCCCGGCCAATGCCGCCTGGGCCCGTGCAGTGTCGATTTTCGCCGCTTCCGCCGGAGTCACAGGTGTGGTCGGCACCGGCTGTGGTGTCGGCAGGGTTTTTTCCGGTACGGCATCCGGCGGCACGATCACTTCCGATTCCGGCAGCAATGTGTAGAAGTCGTACTTCGGCTTCACCGGCGCAGTCGGGCTCGGGACGGTCTTGTTCGCTTCGGCCATTTTCGTGGCCCTCTGCTGCTCTTGCTTGACCCGTTTGACGTCATCGCCCTTGCCCGGGTCCAGCTTCATCAGGAACACGACAAACGCGCCGACCGTCAGGCCGATCGCCATCCACAACCAGCCCGGAATAGGTTTCTTCGCAGGTGCCTGGTAGCGGCTGGCGCCGCGCTTGGGTGCAGGTTTTTTCTTGGCAGCCAACTTACATACGCTCCAGAGTTTCCAGGCCCAACAATTCCAGGCCTTGCTTGAGGGTCCGTCCTGCCAGTGCGGCGAGGCGCAGGCGGCTCTGCTTTTGGGCTTCGTCGTCTGCGGTCAGGATCGGGCAGTTCTCGTAGAAGCTGGAGAACAAACCGGCGACTTCGTACAAATAGGTGCAGAGGATGTGCGGCGTGCCTTTTTCACCAACGCTGTTCAGCACTTCGCCGAATTGCGCCAGCTTGGCCGCCAGTTCCTGCTCGTGCGGCGCTTCAAGGTTGATCTGGCCTTCGACTTCACTGAAGTCCTTGCCCAGCTTGCGGAACACACCGGCCACCCGGGTGTAGGCATACAGCAGGTACGGCGCGGTGTTGCCTTCGAAGTTGAGCATCAGCTCGAAGTTGAAGCTGTAGTCGCTGGTACGGTGCTTGGACAGGTCGGCGTATTTCACCGCGCCAATCCCCACCACGCGGGCGATATTGCGCAGGTCGGCTTCGGCCAGCTCCGGGTTCTTTTCCTTCACCAGGTTGTAGGCGCGGTCCTGGGCTTCGTTCAGCAGGTCGATCAGCTTCACGGTGCCGCCGTCACGGGTCTTGAACGGGCGGCCATCGGCGCCGTTCATGGTGCCGAAGCCCATGTGTTCCATCTGCATCGGGTGGGTGACGAAACCGGCGCGGCGCGCCACTTCGAACACTTGCTGGAAGTGCAGGGCCTGGCGCTGGTCAACGAAATACAGGGCGCGGTCGGCTTTCAGCACGCCGCTGCGGTAGCGCACGGCGGCCAGGTCGGTGGTGGCGTAGAGGTAGCCGCCATCGGCCTTGACGATGATCACCGGCAGCGGGTCGCCGTCGGCCGTCTTGAATTCTTCGAGGAACACGCACTGGGCACCGTTGCTCTCAACCAGCAGGCCCTTGGCCTTGAGGTCGTTGACCACGTTGATCAGGTCGTCGTTGTAGGCGCTTTCGCCCATCACATCGGCCATGGTCAATTTGACGTTAAGCAGCTCGTAGATTTCCTGGCAGTGGGACAGGGAGATCTCGCGGAAGCGGCCCCACAGCTCCAGGCATTCGGCATCGCCGGCTTGCAGCTTGACCACCAGGCCACGGGCGCGGTCGGCGAATTCTTCGGATTCGTCGAAACGCTTCTTGGCGGCGCGGTAGAAGTTCTCCAGGTCCGACAGCTCGTTGCTGGTGATCGGGTTTTCCTGCAGGTACGCCATCAACATGCCGAACTGGGTGCCCCAGTCGCCCACGTGGTTCTGGCGGATTACGTCGTCGCCGAGGAATTCCAGGACCCGCGCCACGCCGTCACCAATGATGGTGGAGCGCAAGTGACCTACGTGCATTTCCTTGGCCAGGTTCGGTGCCGACAGGTCGATGGCCACGCGTTGTGTCGGGCCGGCCTTGCGTACGCCGATTTTGGCATCCGCCAGGGCCGCGTCCAGGCGCGAAGCCAGGGCCTGGGTGTTCTGGAAGAAGTTGATAAAGCCAGGGCCGGCGATTTCAGCCTTGGTCACCTGCGGGTCGGCCGGCAGCGCGGCGATGATTTTTTCCGCCAGATCGCGTGGCTTCAGGCCGGCCGGCTTGGCCAGCATCATCGCGATGTTGCTGGCGAAATCACCGTGGGTCTTGTCTCGGGTATTTTCCACTTGGATCGCCGGCGTCAGGCCTTCAGGCAACACACCTTCGTTGACGAGTTGGGTGAGGGCTTGTTGGATCAGCTGGCGAATGGTGTCTTTCATGGTGTTCTCTTTCGACCGCAAGCGGTGGCGCGCGATGCGCAGGTGGAAAAACTGGGCATTATCCGTGGCGAGGGCGGGCTTGCCAACCTTCGCTGGACCTATGGCCAGGCTTAATACAAATCTACCGGGTCTACGTCCAACGACCATCTCACTTGTCGCCCGCTGGGCATTTGCTCCAGGGCAAGTAACCAACTGCTTAATAAACGATGCAGCGGGGCGCGGGCACTGGCTTGCAAGAGTAGCTGGGCGCGGTAACGACCGGCGCGGCGTTCCATGGGCGCGGGCACCGGGCCGAGCAATTCGATGCCGCTCAGACCCAGCTCCCCCAGCAAACGTTCAGCCTCGCTGCAGGCTTCATCCAGGAAGCCTTCGGCCTGCCCCGGCTTGTGCGCCTCGGCCCGCAGCAGCGCCAGATGCGCAAACGGCGGCAAGCCGGCCGAGCGGCGTTCGCTCAAGGCCTGCTCGGCGAAGGCAAAGTAACCTTGCTCTGTCAGTTGAATCAGCAATGGGTGGTCGGCCAGATGCGTCTGGATGATCACCTTGCCTGGCTCTTCAGCCCGCCCGGCGCGGCCTGCGACCTGCACGATCAGCTGTGCCATCCGTTCGCTGGCGCGGAAATCCCCGGAGAACAACCCGCCGTCGGCATCCAGGATCGACACCAGGGTCACCCGTGGGAAGTGATGCCCTTTGGCAAGCATCTGTGTGCCCACCAAAATGCACGGCTGGCCCTTCTGGATCGTGGCGAACAGCTGATTCATCGCGTCCTTGCGCGACGTACTGTCACGGTCGACCCGCAGCACCGGGTAATCCGGGAACAGAATGCCCAGCCGCTCCTCGGCGCGCTCGGTGCCTGCGCCCACCGGGCGCAAGTCGACCTTGCCGCACTGCGGGCAGTGACGTGGCACCCGTTCCACATGGCCGCAGTGATGGCAGCGCAACTCGCCGGAACGCTGGTGGACGGTCATTCGCGCGTCGCAGCGCTTGCACTCGGACATCCAGCCGCAGTCATGGCACAGCAGCGTCGGCGCAAAACCCCGGCGGTTGAGGAACACCAGCACTTGCTGGCCCGCCGCGAGGGTTTGGCCGATGGCTTGTTGCATTGGCCCGGAAATGCCGCTGTCCAGCGGGCGACTTTTCACGTCCAGGCGCAGGAAGCGTGGCTGCTTGGCGCCGCCGGCCCGCTCGTTGAGACGCAGCAGGCCGTAGCGACCGGTGTAGGCGTTGTGCAGGCTTTCCAGGGAGGGCGTGGCCGAACCCAGCACGATCGGGATGTTTTCCTGGCGGGCGCGCACCAGCGCCAGGTCGCGGGCGTGGTAGCGCAGGCCTTCCTGCTGTTTATAAGAGCCGTCGTGTTCTTCGTCGATGATGATCAGCCCGGGATTTTTCATCGGGGTGAACAGCGCCGAGCGGGTACCAATAATAATGTCGGCCTCGCCGTCCCGGGCGGCGAGCCAGGATTCCAGGCGCTCGCGGTCGTTGACCGCCGAGTGCACCAGGGCGATGCGCGCGTTGAAGCGCTGCTCGAAACGCGCCAGGGTTTGCGGGCCGAGGTTGATCTCGGGGATCAACACCAACGCCTGTTTGCCGGCCTCGAGGGTTTCGCGGATCAGCTGTAAATAGACTTCGGTCTTGCCGCTGCCGGTGACGCCCGCCAGCAGGAACGCGTGGAAGCTGTCGAAGCCGGCGCGAATCGCTTCATAGGCGGCGCGTTGTTCCGGATTGAGCGGCAGCTCCGGCTGGGCCAGCCAGTGTTCGTGGCGTTCGCCGGGGGCGTGCTTGCGGATCTCCACCTGCACCAAACCCTTGGCGAGCAGCAAGTCCAGGCTGTCCTTGCTCAGCATCAACTTGCTTAACAGCTGATGGGCGACGCCGTGGGGATGCTGGGCCAGGGTCGCCAGGGCTTCACGCTGGCGCGGGGCGCGGGCGATGCGCGGGTCGTCCATGCGCGCCCCCGGTACCATCGACCAGAAACGCTCTTGGCGCGCCTCGGCCAATTCGCCCTGGCGCAACAGCACCGGCAGCGCCCAGCTCAAGGTATCGCCGAGGCTGTGCTGGTAATACTGCGAGGTCCACAGGCACAACTTGAACAGCGCAGGTGGAAGCGGCGGGGTGGCGTCGAGGATGGCCACGGCAGGCTTGAGCTTCTCGGCGGGCACTTCGCTGTGATCGGCGACTTCTACCAGGATGCCGATCATTTCCCTCCGGCCAAACGGCACGCGCACGCGCATGCCCGGCTGCAACTGCGACCGCAATACGCCGGCGGGTGCCCGATAATCGAACAGGCGGCGCAGGGGCGAGGGCAGGGCGAGGCGCAAAATGGCGTCGGGCACGCGGGGGTTCTCATATGACGGGCGGCGAAGAAGGGCGGGAGCCTAGCAGACCAGCGGTGGATGTGGGAGCCGGGCTTGCCCGCGATAGTAACGACACGGTGCACCTGAGACACCGTAGCGTCTGCATCGCGGGCAAGCCCGGCTCCCACAGGGCCTTGTGTATGCCGCGCTTTTCTGATGAAAGGGGCCGCAGTGCTTCTTGCGCGTTTAAAAAGGTCTGGTAGAATCCGCGGCCTAATTACGTGCGGTATTCAACAATAGTGTTGATTGGCGGCACGCTAGCCTGAGGAACACACCATGAAAGCCGATATCCATCCAAACTATGTTGCCATCGACGTTACCTGCAGCTGCGGTAACAAGTTCGAAACCCGTTCGACTTTCGGCAAAGCTCTGCCAATCGACGTGTGCAACGAGTGCCACCCGTTCTACACCGGTAAGCAGAAGACTCTGGATGTTGGCGGCCGTGTTGACCGCTTCAAGACCCGCTTCGGTGCTTTCGGCGCTAAAGCTGCTCCTAAAGCCGAGTAAGGCTGGTCCGCTTGGATGGCCTGTATGGCTTGTCCTCGCTGATGAAAAAGGCGTCCCTTGTGGGCGCCTTTTTTGTGTCTGCGATTTGGCTGGCGCCCGCCCAGGCCGAGGTCTTCTGCCCGGCGCCCGGCAATGTCGCTATTTTTGACGTGCAGCGGGTGGTGGATGGCGACACGGTGCGCCTCAAGGACGGCCGCAACGTGCGCATGATCGGCGTCAATGCCCCGGAAACCGGCAAGAAGGGCCGCACTGACGAGCCCTTCGCCGTGGCCGCTCGCGAGCGCCTGCAAAGCCTGGTGGATGCGAGCGGTGGGCGCGTTGGCGTGGTGCCCGGACGGGAAAGCAAGGACCGTTACGGTCGCACTTTGGCCCATCTTTACGGCGCCAATGGCGGAAATCTGGAGGCGCAGTTGCTCGCCGAAGGCCTCGGCTTCCAGGTGGCCGTCGCGCCGAATGTGGGGCTGGTGGCCTGCCAGCAAGCCGCTGAACGCAGTGCCCGGCAGGCCCGTTTGGGGCTGTGGCGCCAGTCACCGGTGGTAGATGCGGCGAAGATCCGGCGTTCGGGCTTTGCGGTGGTCAGTGGCCAGGTGAGCAAAATCGAACGCAATCGCGGCGGAGTCTGGATTGAGTTGCAGGGCTCACTGGTATTACGCATTGCGCCCAATCGGGTGGCCGCGTTCGACAGTGCACTGTTGAAGGGTTTACAGGGGCAATCCATCGAGGCGCGCGGCTGGGTGCTGGACCGTTCCCGACGCGGTGGCCTGGAAAATGGCCAGGCACGCTGGCTGCTGCCAGTGACCGATCCCGGCATGCTTCAGCGGGTGCCGTAAGAAAAAAATTGTAGACATTTTTTAGTGGGATTGTGAACAGTTGAGCCCTTGTATCCCGTGGCTCTTGGCCAAAAGTCGTAGGGCAGGGCCCTTGACACCTGTGACTGCCCAGTCTTGTGGGGACTTTGCGACACGCGTATCCTCGGCGGTCCGTCGACCAACAGTAAAAGCGGAATGCCGATATGTCTGATTTGAAAACTGCCGCTCTCGAATATCATGCCCATCCTCGTCCAGGAAAGCTGAGTGTAGAGCTCACCAAAGCCACTGCCACCGCCCGCGACCTGTCGCTGGCCTACAGCCCTGGCGTTGCCGAGCCCGTACGTGAAATCGCCCGCGATCCTGAACTGGCCTACAAGTACACCGGCAAAGGCAACCTGGTTGCAGTGATCTCTGATGGCACCGCGATCCTCGGCCTGGGTAACCTCGGCCCATTGGCTTCCAAGCCAGTCATGGAAGGTAAAGGCGTGCTGTTCAAGCGCTTCGCCGGCATTGACGTATTCGACATCGAAGTCGATTCCGAAAGCCCGCAGGCTTTCATCGACACCGTAAAGCGCATCTCCATCACATTCGGTGGCATCAACCTGGAAGACATCAAGGCACCTGAGTGCTTCGAGATCGAAAAGGCCCTGATCGAACAGTGCGACATCCCGGTATTCCACGATGACCAGCACGGCACCGCGATCGTTACCGCGGCCGGCATGATCAACGCCCTGGAAATCGCTGGCAAAACCCTCGGCGAAGCCAAGATCGTTTGCCTGGGCGCCGGCGCTGCGGCCATCTCCTGCATGAAGTTGCTGGTGAGCATGGGCGCCAAGCTGGAAAACATCTACATGGTCGACAGCAAGGGCGTTGTACAGTCCGAGCGTACCGACCTGAACCAGTACAAGGCGATGTTCGCGCATCCGTCCTCCAAGCGTACCCTGGCTGACGCCCTTGACGGTGCAGACGTGTTCGTTGGCCTGTCCGGCCCGAACCTGCTGAGCGCCGAAGGCCTCAAGTCCATGGCGGCCAACCCGATCGTGTTCGCGTGCTCCAACCCGGACCCGGAAATTTCCCCGGAACTGGCCCACGCCACCCGTAACGACGTGATCATGGCCACCGGCCGTTCGGACTACCCGAACCAGGTCAACAACGTACTGGGCTTCCCGTTCATCTTCCGTGGTGCCCTGGACGTTCGCGCCAAGCGCATCAACGAAGAGATGAAAGTGGCTGCCGCCAACGCCCTGCGCGAACTGGCCAAGCTGCCGGTTCCTCAGGAAGTGTGCGACGCCTACGGCGGCATCAAGCTGGAATTCGGTCGTGAGTACATCATTCCGAAACCAATGGACAAGCGCCTGATCACCCTGATCTCCGATGCTGTGGCTAAAGCTGCGATCGAGACCGGTGTGGCCACCCTGCCGTATCCGAAGAACTACCCGCTGAAAAGCGTGGACGATGTGTTCAACGGCTAAGCCGTTGTAGCGCACCAACAAAAAGCCCCGGCTCTTGCGAGTCGGGGCTTTTTTATTGCCTGTTGATCAGTTCAAGGCTTGCGACGATCCAAATGTGGGAGCCGGGCTTGCCCGCGATGAGGGCAGGACAGTTAACACAGCTGTGACTGAGCCTCCGCTATCGCGGGCAAGCCCGCTCCCACATTGGATCTGCGTGTTAGAACAAGTCGATCGGTGCCGCCTCATCCGCCGGCAGCGGGCTGCCCGGTGCAACGCCGTTGCCCAGTTCGTTGACCGATGGCGGCGTGTCCTCGCTCTTGAACAGCTCGAAGTACGCATTCGGCGTGCTCGGCGCTGCTGCTCGGCCGCTGACCGGGTCGATCCGCAGGCTGAGTATGCCTTCCGGCTCCGGCTGGGTGTGCAGCGGCTTGTCCTTCAATGCAGCACCCATGTAGCTCATCCAGATCGGCAGCGCGACGGTGCCACCGAACTCCCGGCGACCGAGGCTTTCCGGCTGGTCGTAACCGGTCCATACGGTGGTCACGTAGTCGCCGTTGTAGCCCGAGAACCACGCATCCTTGGATTCGTTGGTGGTACCGGTCTTGCCGGCGATGTCGGCGCGGCCCAGGGCCAGGGCGCGACGCCCCGTACCTTTCTTGATCACGTCTTCCAGGATGCTGTTGAGGATGTAGGTGGTGCGGCCATCCACAACGCGTTCGGCTACCGCCGGCGCTTGTGGTGCGGCAGGGGCGCCGGCGGCCGGTGCTTCGCCTGGCGTCGGCTCGATGGTGATGCCGCCGTTGGTCGGTGCTGCCTGGCCGTCAGTGGCGGCGACGCCATTGACCACGTCGCCCGGTACCCGCGGCGGGTTGGCGGTAAACAGGGTTTCGCCGCTACGGCTTTCGATCTTGTCGATCAGGTACGGGGTGATCTTGTAGCCGCCGTTGGCAAAGGTGCTCCAGCCGGTGGCGATTTCCATCGGCGTCAGCGTGGCGGTACCCAGTGCCAGGGACAGGTTGGGCGGCAGGTCCGACTTGTTGAAGCCGAAGCGGGTGATGTAGTCGATGGTCTTGCCTACGCCCATCGCCTGCAGCAGGCGGATCGACACCAGGTTACGCGACTTGTACAGCGCCTCGCGGACGCGGATCGGGCCGAGGAAGGTGTTGGTGTCGTTCTTCGGGCGCCAGACCTTGTCCAGGTACTCGTCGACAAACACGATCGGCGCATCGTTGACCAGGCTGGCGGCGGTGTAGCCGTTATCCAGTGCGGCGCTGTAGATGAATGGCTTGAAGCTCGAGCCCGGTTGGCGCTTGGCCTGGGTGGCGCGGTTATAGTTGCTCTGCTCGAAGGCAAACCCGCCGACCAGGGCGCGGATTGCACCGTTCTGCGGGTCAAGCGACACCAGGGCGCCCTGTGCCACGGGCACCTGGCTGAATTTCAGGCTGTCGTCCTTCTGGCGCTGCACACGAATCAGGTCGCCGACCTGGGCCACGTCCGACGGCTGCTTGGGCATCGCCCCCATGCTGTTGGTGTTCAGGAACGGGCGGGCCCATTTCATGCTGTCCCACGACACATGTTCTTCACCGGTGCGGGTCAGTACCTGCACGCCATCTTTCTTCACCTGGGTGACGATGGCTGGCTCAAGGCCGCTGATCGGGCGTTGTTTGCCCAGCTCGACGGTCCAGGCGCTCAGGGTCTTGCCCGGCAGGCGCGATTCAGGGCCGCGGTAACCGTGGCGCTGGTCATAGGCGATCAGGCCTTCGTGTACCGATTTATTGGCGATTTCCTGCAGGTTGCTCGGAATCGTCGTGGTCACGCGGAAACCTTCGGTGTACGCCTCGCTGCCATAGCGGCCGACCATCTCGGCGCGGGCCATTTCGGCGATATACGGGGCATTCACTTCCGGGGTCGGCACGTGATAGCTGGCGTTCAACGGCTCGGCCACCGCACTTTCGTACGCGGCCTGGTCGATCTTGCCCAGCTTGTACATGCGGCCCAGGATCCAGTCGCGGCGCTCTTTGCTGCGCGCCGGGTTGGCCAGCGGGTTGAAGCGCGAAGGCGCCTTGGGCAGGCCGGCAATCATCGCCATCTGCGCCAGGCTGGCATCACGAATCGACTTGCCGTAGTAGACCTGGGAAGCTGCCTCGATGCCGTAGGCGCGGTTGCCGAGGTAGATCTTGTTGACGTACAGCTCAAGGATCTCGTCCTTGGTCAGCTGACGTTCGATCTGCAACGCCAGGAGGATTTCCGTGGCCTTGCGGGAAAAGCTGCGTTCGCTGGTGAGGAAGAAGTTCTTCGCTACCTGCATGGTGATGGTGCTGCCGCCGGACTGAATGTGTCCGCTTTTTACCAACTGCGTGGCCGCCCGCACCAGGCTGCTTGGGTCGACGCCATAGTGATTGGCGAAGTTATCGTCTTCAGCCGACAGCAGGGCGTTGATGAAATTGGGTGGAATGTCGGCGAAACGGATCGGTGTACGGCGCATTTCGCCGAACTCCGCGATCAGTTTTTCATCGCTGCTGTAGACCCGCAAAGGAATCTGCAACTGGATACTTCTCAGGGCCTCTACGGAGGGCAAACCCGGACTAAGGTAGAGATAGGCCCCGCTGAGCACGAGCATCAGCCCGCAGACGATCGCGACAATGGAGTACCCGAAAAACTTCAGCAGACGAATCAAGGCTTTTGGATTTCCAAGGAAAAGAATGGGTTAGGCGTCGGGGCATGCACGGCAAGCGGTGGATCGACCCGGCCAGCAGATAAACGCGGGAAAAAACGCTGGGCATTAAAGCATTTTTCGGCTTCGGGCGTCATTCGCACCGCTCATACAAGCCGACCGAATGCATGAAGCCTGGCAGCAATCAGTCCGTAAGACAGGGAAAGTTTTGGGGAGTTTTATGATAAAGGGATTTTTCAGGCGAAAAGCCGATGCCGTCCTGGGTATCGACATCAATGACGCCGGCGTCAAGCTGGTGGAACTCGAGGTTTCAGGCAACGGCTACAGCGTCCGCGGCTACGCCATGCAGCCGTTGCCGGCCCATGCGGTGGTCGACAGTAGCGTGGTGGATTTTGATGCCGTCGCACAGGCCCTTTCCAGGGCGCTGGCACAGGTGCATACCTCGCTCCGACAAGCCGCCGTCGCCGTCGCCGGGCCTTCGGTGATCACTCGTGTGCTCGAGATGGACGCCGGGCTCACTGATGCAGAAATGGTGCAACGAATCCACGGGGAAGCCGACCAGTACATTCCTTATCCGCTGGAGGATGTGGCCATCGACTTTCAGGTGCAGGGCCCGTCGGCCCATGACTCGCAAAGCGTCGATGTGCTGCTGGTTGCCTGCCTCAAGGAACAGGTAGAGGCCCGTGAGGCGGTTTTGGCCTTGGCGGGGCTGGCGACACGGATAGTGGATGTCGAAGCATTTGCATTGGCTCGCGTGGGCAGGCAGGCTTCGGACAGCATCACGCCGGGCCGTCGTGTCGATGGCGCGCAATGGGCCGTGGATGCCCAGGGAATGGGAGTGGCCTGCGGGTTGGCCCTGAGGAGTTTCGACTGATGACACGAATCAACCTGCTGCCGTGGCGCGCAGAACGGAACCAGCGGCGGCGCAAATATTTTCTGGTGTTCCTGGCGGGGGCTGCAACTGTGGCGCTGGCTGCGGTATGGCTGGCAGACCAGGTGATCGACCGCGCGATTGATCGGCAATTGGCCCGTAACAGCCAACTGAAGGTGGGCGTTACCGGGCTCGACTCGCGGATCAAGGCCATCGACGAGCTGCATGAGCAACGCCAGCAGTTGATGGAACGGATGAAAGTTGTGCAGGGTTTGCAGGACGATCGTTCGGCGGGCGTTCAGTTGCTGGACCAATTGGCTCGTGCCATGCCGGATGGGGTGCAGTTGCGTGAGGTGAGTGTTGACGGTGGATCTGTTTCGATCAGCGGTACTGCCGAATCGAACCGTGATATTGCTCAGTTGATGCGTGGCCTTGAGGCAACCGGTGACTTGCAGGCGCCCCGGCTTCAACGGGTTAGCGGTGCGCAGGGCGGTGACGACAATAGCTTTCAGCTGACGGTTCGCCATGGTCATTCCGATGAGGTGCGCCCATGAGAGGGGCGTCAGGCCTGCGAAGGCTGACGGAACTCGACATCGCCCAGCTCTACCGAAACGCCGCCGACTGGCCGCTGCCGGGCAAGGCTTTGCTGGGTGGTGCGGTGGTTTGCCTGCTGTGGATAGCGGGCAACAGCTTCTACTTGAGCGGGGCGCGAGAGCAATTGCGCCAGCTGGAGGCGCAGGAAGTGGCGCTTGAGCAGCAGGTTGCGCTGAAGACCGTTCAGGTGGCCGGACTGGAGTCTCAGGCCCGCGACTTCAAAACGATGCAAGGCCGTTTCACCAATCTGTTGCGGCAGTTGCCTGCCGATACCGAAGTGCCCGGCCTGCTTGAAGACATTGGCCGCCTGAGTGCCGCCAATGGCCTGGCGCTGGAAGCCATCGACCTGCTGGATGACCAGCCTCGCACCCTGTACATCGAGTCGCCCATGCGGATTGACGTGACCGGGACTTTTCACGATCTGGCGGCGTTCATCAGTGGCATGGCTGGCATGCCAAGGATCGTCACGGTGCATGACTTGGCGTTCAGCCATGTTGATCCCTCAGGGTTGCGCCTCAGTCTGGTGGCGAAGACTTATCGCTACAACCGTCAAGCGGGTGATGATCTGGAGGCTGATTTGCACCAACCGTCGCCGGCGCTCGCCGAGCCGGTTGCCTACGATTTTTCATCCTTGCGCGATCCTTTTCAGTCGCCCTCTCGTCAACGGGTGCGGCCCGTCGGGCGACCGGCCGCGGGACCTGACTTCACCAGGCCGCGTGGAGTACTTGAAAGCGTTGCGCTGGATCAGTTTGAAATGGTTGGAACCTTGTCCCTGGGTACACAAACCTTCGCACTGCTGCGCGGCGCGTCGTCTGTCCATCGGTTGGCAATCGGCGATTACCTGGGCCCGGACCACGGGCGCATCACGGCGATTCATGACTCCCATGTCGAACTGGCCGAGCTTTTCCCGGACGGCCAGGGCGCTTGGCTGGAACGCTCGCAAACTCTTTCCCTGAACGTGAATTCATAACGGAAACAAACAATGAAAAGGACTTTTTCGTCCTTCGGTGTGGCGCTATGGATAGCGTTCACGGCACCGATGGTCATGGCTGTGCCCAATCGAATCGACCTGATTCACCTGCCGCCACCTGGCAATGCGCCCCTGAGTACAGAGCGCTTGGCATTTACCGGCGACAAGCTGTCCCTCAACTTCCAGAACATCGAGTTACGCGCGGTGCTGCAGCAGATTGCCGACGTCGCCGGCCTCAATCTGGTGGCCAGCGACGACGTGCAGGGGGCGATCACCCTGCGCCTCAAGGACGTGCCCTGGGACCAGGCCCTGGATCTTGTGCTGCAAACCAAGGGGCTGGACAAACGTGTGACGGCCAACGTACTGCTGGTGGCGCCTGCCGAGGAGTTAGCGGCCCGCGAGCTGCTGGTGCTGGAGTCGCGCAAGCAAATGACGGAGCTGGCCCCGTTGCGCCGTGAACTGCTGCAAGTGAATTATGCCAAGGCGTCGGACCTGGCCAAGCTGTTCCAGTCGGCCGTGGGCCTGGAAGGTGCAACCGATGAGCGCGGCTCGGTGGCGGTGGATGATCGCACCAACAACATCATCGTCTACCAGACCCAGGAGCGGCTGGAGGAGCTGCGTCGGATCGTGGCGCAACTGGATATTCCGGTAAGGCAGGTGATGATCGAGGCGCGGATTGTCGAGGCCAATGTGGATTACGACAAAAGCCTGGGGGTACGCTGGGGTGGGCAGATGAGTCGGGGCAACTGGGGCGCTGGCGGTATCAGGAAACCGCTGGCCGAGGGTGCCGAGCCTCCCGAAAACCCGCCCAGCTCGCCGTTTGTAGATATGGGCACGGTCAACGGCAGCGCCGGCCTGGGGATCGCCTTTATCACCGACAACCTGCTGCTGGACCTGGAGCTGACCGCCATGGAAAAAACCGGCAACGGTGAAATCGTCTCGCAGCCCAAGGTCGTCACCTCCGATAAGGAAACCGCACGTATCCTCAAGGGCACCGAGATTCCCTATCAGGAATCCAGCTCCACCGGTGCTACCTCGGTGTCGTTCAAGGAAGCCTCGCTGTCACTGGAAGTGACGCCGCAAATCACACCGGACGGCTGGGTGAACATGGAGGTCAAGGTGACCAAGGACGAACCCGACTACCTGAACAAGCTCAACGATGTGCCGCCGATCAAGAAAAACGAGGTCAATGCCAAGGTGCTGGTCCAGGACGGGGAGACCATCGTGATTGGCGGAGTTTTCTCCAATACTCAAAGCAAAGTGGTAGATAAAGTGCCATTTTTGGGCGATGTGCCGTATCTTGGCCGCCTTTTCCGGCGGGATGTGGTTTCGGAGAAAAAATCCGAGCTGCTGGTATTCCTGACTCCGCGTATTATGAATAACCAGGCGATTGCTGTGAGTCGTTGATTCTGTGCGAAATTTGATTCTTGTAGGACCGATGGGGGCTGGAAAAAGCACCATCGGCCGTTTGCTGGCCAAAGAGCTGCGCCTGCCATTCAAAGACTCCGATAAGGAAATTGAATTGCGCACGGGTGCCAATATCCCGTGGATCTTCGATAAGGAAGGCGAACTGGGCTTTCGCGATCGCGAGCAGGCGATGATTGCTGAGCTGTGCGGCTGTGACGGCGTGGTATTGGCCACCGGCGGCGGCGCGGTGATGCGTGACGAGAATCGCCGGGCGCTGCACGCCGGCGGTCGCGTGGTTTATCTGCATGCGTCTGTGGAGCAGCAGGTGGGCCGCACCGCTCGCGATCGCAACCGCCCGTTGTTGCGTACCGCCGACCCGGCAAAAACCCTGCGGGACTTACTCACGCTACGCGACCCGCTGTATCGGGAAATCGCCGATCTGGTGGTGGAAACCGATGAGCGGCCGCCGCGAATGGTCGTTCTCGACATTCTTGAGCGCCTGGCACAGTTGCCGCCCCGTTAAAGCCAGAGCCGAAATGCGCTATCCTCGGCGGCGCGTCATGACCGTCCGAGTTGTGGCGTAGAGCCATCAGGCGACGTCAGATCAAGACGATGCCGACAACGTTAATGTAGGGCAGGACGCCTGCTTTCATCTTCAACGCGGGGACACATGCAGACACTTAAGGTCGATCTTGGCGAGCGCAGCTACCCGATCCATATTGGCGAAGGTTTGTTGGACCAGCCCGAGCTGCTCGCACCGCATATTGCCGGGCGGCAAGTGGCGATCATCTCCAATGAAACGGTCGCGCCGCTGTATCTTGAGCGTCTGAGCCGCAGCCTTGCGGCGTATTCGGTGATCTCGGTGGTATTGCCCGACGGTGAGGCCTTCAAGACTTGGGAAACCCTGCAACTGATCTTTGATGGCCTGCTGACTGCCCGTCATGACCGTCGCACCACCGTAGTAGCGCTGGGTGGCGGGGTGATCGGCGACATGGCCGGCTTCGCGGCCGCCTGCTACCAGCGCGGCGTGGACTTTATCCAGGTACCGACCACGTTGCTGTCCCAGGTCGATTCGTCGGTGGGCGGCAAGACCGGCATCAACCATCCGCTGGGCAAGAACATGGTCGGTGCGTTCTATCAGCCGAATGTGGTGCTGATCGACACCGCCACCCTCAATACCCTGCCGCCCCGAGAGCTGTCGGCGGGCCTGGCGGAAGTCATCAAGTACGGCCTCATCTGCGACGAGCCGTTCCTGACCTGGCTTGAAGAGCATGTCGACGCCCTGCGCGCCCTCGACCAGGTGGCGCTGACCGAAGCAATTTCCCGCTCCTGCGCTGCCAAGGCATTGGTGGTAAATGCCGACGAGCGTGAGTCCGGTGTGCGCGCCACGTTGAACCTCGGCCACACCTTCGGCCATGCGATCGAGACTCACATGGGCTATGGTGTGTGGTTGCATGGAGAGGCCGTAGCGGCTGGCACGGTGATGGCATTGGAGATGTCGCAACGCCTGGGCTGGATCAGTGCCCAGGAGCGTGATCGCGGGATCCGCCTGTTCCAGCGCGCCGGGTTGCCGGTCATTCCTCCTGAAGAGATGACTGAGGCAGATTTTCTCGAACATATGGCAATAGACAAGAAAGTGATCGACGGTCGACTGCGACTGGTGCTGTTGCGCCGAATGGGCGAAGCGGTAGTGACCGACGATTATCCGAAAGAGATTTTACAGGCCACGCTGGGAGCGGATTACCGCGCCCTGGCCCAGCTTAAAGGTTAATAAGATCCCGATGACTAGTTTGCATGCCGACGAGGCGTTCCTCGGCCATTACCAGTTAAGCCACGACCCTTTTGCTCCACGGGTGCCTGGTTTCAAATTTTTCCCTGCACAACGCAAGCCGGTGCTCGGGCAGTTGCACCACCTCGCGCGCTACAGCCAGCTGTTGCTGGTGGTCACCGGCCCGTTGGGCAGCGGCAAGACCTTGCTGCGCCAGGCGCTGGTGGCCAGCACCAACAAGCAATCGGTGCAGAGCGTGGTGGTTTCCGCCCGTGGTGCCGGTGATGCGGCGGGCGTGTTGCGCCAAGTGGCCCAGGCCCTGGACGTGTCCACTGCCGAGCCGAATGCGATCCTCAAGCAAGTGGTGCAACTGGGCCTGACCGGCCAGGAAGTCTACCTGCTGGTGGATGACGCCGAGCAGCTCGACGAATCTGCCCTGGAAGCGTTGCTGGCCCTGGCGGCCGGTACGCCTGAAGGTCGTCCGCATGTGTTCCTGTTTGGCGAGTCTTCGCTGATTGCCGAACTTGAGCAGATCAGCGGCGAACAGGAACTGTTCCACGTCATCGAACTGCAGCCTTACGAAGAAGAAGAAACCCGCGAATACCTCTCCCAACGGCTGGAAGGCGCAGGGCAGGGCATCGAACTTTTCTCCGCTTCGCAGATCTCTGATATTCACGAAAGCTCCGACGGCTGGCCTGGCACCATCAACCAGGTTGCCCGCGATGCCATGATCGAAGCCATGATTGCCAGCCGCTCTGCGGTCAAGCGTCCAAAGATGGGGTTCACTATGCCTAAGAAGCACGTATTGGCAATTTCTGCCGTTGTCGTGGTCGCTGTCGCCGCCGCCTGGTTGATTCCAGGTCGCAACAAGGCCCCGACCACCGCTGGCGCGCCAACCGAACAGGCGCAGTTGCCACTGGGCAAGCCAACACCGAATGTTGAATTTGCCAACTCCGGCCAGCCCACCAATCTGCCGATGGTCGGCCAGCCTGTGATGCGTGGTCCATTGGCTGAAGCCGCTGGCGGTATCAGCGAAGGCGACGATGGCGTGCCGGTGGAAGGCTCCAGCGCCACGCCGCCGACCGTGACCACCACTGCGCCCCCTGCGGGCGTGCCTGCGGGTCAGCCAGCGGCCAAGCCTGCGCCGACGCCAGCGCCAGCGCCGGCCCAAGTCGCTACCGCCAAGCCAGCGCCTGTTGCGAAGCCAGTAGTCCCTGCGCCTGTGGCCAAGCCAGCGCCTGCCGCCAAGCCTGCTGAAAAACCGGTGACCGTGGCCAAGGCCGGCGCTACCGGCAGCAGCTGGTACACCAGCCAGCCTACCGGTAACTTCGTGGTGCAGATCCTGGGCACCAGCTCCGAAGCCAACGCCCAGGCGTTCGTGAAAGAGCAGGGCGGCGAGTACCGTTATTTCAAGAAAGTCCTCAACGGCAAGCCGCTCTACGTGATCACTTACGGCAACTTCTCCAGCCGTACAGCAGCGGAATCCGCTATCAAGGCCTTGCCAGCGAAGGTTCAGGCTGGTAAACCTTGGCCTCGCACTGTCGCCAGCGTTCAACAAGAACTGGCAACAACTCGCTGAAGATCCGGCGGCCTTACCCAGGCCGCCCTCTCGGCACCTCAAAAAAAACAACAAAGCGTGCAGCCCTGAAGGCCGCGCGCTTTGTGGTGTCTGCGTCACAGTAGCTTTTGAGTCGTAGCGGTCAGAATTAAAAAAGTTTTGACTAGCACAGCATATCGCTTTAAACCTTTCATAAATGCGACATAGATTTGCGACATTTCGTCGCTAAATTTGTGAGCGTCTGTGTCGGTGTGTACAATGACCTCCCTTTTGCCCCCGCTAAGCCGGCGTACGTTCGGCGTGGAAGGTAACCGGTTGAATTGAAAAGAAATTTGCCTCGAAATAAGAGGCAGCCTGGTGAGAAAGTGTCTATGAAAGCAGGTCTGTACCAACCCGATGAATTCAAGGATAACTGCGGTTTCGGCCTGATAGCCCATATGCAGGGCGAGCCCAGTCATACCCTTTTGCAAACGGCCATCGAGGCCCTGACCTGCATGACCCACCGCGGTGGGATCAACGCCGACGGCAAGACCGGTGACGGTTGCGGCTTGCTGATTCAAAAGCCCGACCAGTTCCTGCGCGCAGTCGCCAAGGAGCATTTCGGCGCCAATTTGCCCAAGCAGTACGCCGTGGGCATGGTGTTCTTCAACCAGGACCCGGTCAAAGCCGAAGCTGCTCGCGAGAACATGAACCGCGAGATTCTGGCCGCTGGCCTGCAACTTGTCGGCTGGCGCAAAGTGCCCATCGACACCAGCGTACTCGGCCGCCTGGCCCTGGAGCGCCTGCCGCAGATCGAACAAGTGTTCATCGCCGGCGATGGCTTGAGCGACCAGGACATGGCGATCAAGCTGTTCACCTCCCGTCGTCGCTCGTCGGTGGCCAACGCCGCCGACACCGACCACTACATCTGCAGCTTTTCTCACAAGACCATCATTTATAAAGGCCTGATGATGCCGGCGGACTTGACCGCCTTCTATCCAGACCTGAGCGATGAGCGCCTGCAAACCGCAATCTGCGTGTTCCACCAGCGCTTCTCCACCAACACCCTGCCGAAATGGCCGCTGGCCCAGCCATTCCGCTTCCTCGCCCACAACGGCGAGATCAACACCATCACCGGCAACCGCAACTGGGCCGTGGCCCGTCGCACCAAGTTCGCCAACGACCTGATGGACCTGGAAGAGCTCGGCCCGCTGGTCAATCGCGTGGGTTCCGACTCCTCCAGCATGGACAACATGCTCGAACTGATGGTCACCGGCGGCATCGACCTGTTCCGTGGCGTGCGCATGATCATTCCGCCAGCGTGGCAGAACGTTGAGACCATGGACCCCGACCTGCGGGCGTTCTATGAGTACAACTCGATGCACATGGAGCCGTGGGACGGCCCGGCCGGCGTGGTAATGACCGACGGTCGCTACGCCGTGTGCCTGCTCGACCGTAACGGCCTGCGCCCGGCGCGTTGGGTGACCACCACCAACGGCTTTATCACCCTGGCGTCGGAAATCGGCGTGTGGAACTACAAGCCGGAAGACGTGATCGCCAAGGGCCGCGTCGGCCCGGGCCAGATCCTGGCTGTGGACACCGAAACCGGTCAGATCCTCGACACCGATGCTATCGACAATCGCTTGAAGTCCCGTCATCCGTACAAGCAATGGCTGCGCAAGAATGCCCTGCGCATCCAGGCGACCATGGAAGACAACGACCACGGCTCGGCTTTCTACGACGTCGACCAGCTCAAGCAGTACATGAAGATGTACCAGGTCACCTTCGAAGAACGTGACCAGGTGCTGCGCCCGTTGGGCGAGCAAGGCTATGAGGCCGTCGGCTCCATGGGCGATGACACGCCAATGGCCGTGCTGTCCCAGCGCGTGCGCACGCCGTACGACTATTTCCGCCAGCAGTTCGCTCAGGTGACCAACCCGCCGATCGACCCGCTGCGCGAAGCCATCGTGATGTCCCTGGAAGTGTGCCTCGGTGCCGAGCGCAACATTTTCCAGGAATCGCCTGAGCACGCTTCCCGCGTGATCCTCAGCTCGCCGGTGATTTCCCCGGCCAAATGGCGTTCGTTGATGACCCTGGACCGCCCGGGCTTCGACCGGCAGATCATCGACCTGAACTACGACGAGAGCCTCGGCCTTGAAGCCGCGGTGCGCAACGTCGCCGATCAGGCTGAAGAAGCCGTGCGCGCCGGCCGTACCCAGATCGTGCTGACCGACCGTCATATCGCCCCTGGCAAGCTGCCGATCCACGCCTCCCTGGCCACCGGCGCAGTGCACCATCGCCTGACCGAAAAAGGCCTGCGTTGCGACTCCAACATCCTGGTTGAAACCGCCACAGCCCGCGACCCGCATCACTTTGCGGTGTTGATCGGCTTCGGCGCTTCGGCGGTGTACCCGTTCCTTGCGTACGAAGTACTCGGCGACCTGATCCGTACCGGTGAAGTCCTGGGCGACCTCTACGAGGTGTTCAAGAACTACCGGAAAGGCATCACCAAGGGCCTGTTGAAGATCCTGTCGAAGATGGGCATTTCCACCGTCACCTCGTACCGTGGCGCACAGCTGTTCGAAGCCATCGGCCTGTCGGAAGAAGTCTGCGACATGAGCTTCCGTGGCGTGCCAAGCCGCATCAAGGGCGCACGTTTCGTCGACATCGAAGCCGAGCAGAAAGCCCTGGCAGCCGAAGCCTGGAGCGCGCGCAAGCCGATCCAGCAAGGCGGCCTGCTGAAGTTCGTCCACGGTGGCGAATACCACGCCTACAATCCGGACGTGGTCAGCACCCTGCAAGCTGCCGTGCAGCAGGGCGACTACGCCAAGTTCAAGGAATACACCGCGCTGGTGGATAACCGTCCGGTGTCGATGATCCGTGACCTGTTCAAGGTGAAAACCCTGGACACGCCGCTGGCCATCAGCGAGATCGAACCGCTGGAATCGATCCTCAAGCGTTTCGACTCCGCCGGTATTTCCCTGGGCGCCTTGTCGCCTGAGGCTCACGAAGCCCTGGCCGAAGCCATGAACCGCCTGGGTGCGCGTTCCAACTCCGGCGAAGGCGGTGAAGACCCGGCGCGCTACGGCACCATCAAGAGCTCGAAAATCAAGCAGGTCGCTACTGGCCGTTTTGGTGTAACCCCGGAATACCTGGTCAACGCCGAAGTGCTGCAGATCAAGGTCGCCCAAGGCGCCAAGCCGGGTGAAGGCGGGCAACTGCCAGGCGGCAAGGTCAACGGCCTGATCGCCAAGCTGCGTTATGCAGTGCCGGGCGTGACCCTGATTTCGCCACCGCCGCACCACGACATCTACTCCATTGAGGATTTGTCGCAGCTGATTTTCGACTTGAAACAAGTCAACCCGCAGGCCCTGGTCTCGGTGAAGCTGGTCGCAGAAGCCGGCGTGGGCACCATCGCCGCCGGTGTGGCCAAGGCCTATGCCGACCTGATCACCATCTCCGGCTACGACGGCGGCACCGGCGCTTCGCCGCTGACCTCCATCAAGTACGCCGGTGCGCCGTGGGAACTGGGCCTGGCTGAAACGCACCAGACCCTGCGCGGCAACGACCTGCGCGGCAAAGTCCGGGTGCAGACCGACGGTGGCCTGAAAACCGGCCTCGACGTGATCAAGGCCGCGATCCTCGGCGCCGAAAGCTTCGGCTTCGGCACCGCGCCCATGATCGCCCTGGGCTGCAAATACCTGCGCATCTGCCACCTGAACAACTGCGCCACCGGCGTGGCGACCCAGAACGAGAAGCTGCGCAAGGACCACTACATCGGTACCGTCGACATGGTGGTGAATTTCTTCACCTACGTTGCCGAAGAAACCCGTGAGTGGCTGGCCAAGCTGGGCGTGCGTTCCCTGGAAGAGCTGATCGGCCGTACCGACCTGCTGGACATCCTTGAAGGCCAGACTGCCAAGCAACAGCATCTGGACCTGACGCCGCTGTTGGGCAGCGATCACATCCCGGCCGACAAGCCACAGTTCTGCCAGGTTGACCGCAACCCGCCGTTCGACAAGGGCCTGCTGGCCGAGAAGATGGTCGAGATGGCCAGCTCCTCGATCAACGACGCAAGCGGCGGCGAATTCGCCCTGGATATCTGCAACTGCGACCGTTCCATCGGCGCACGCATCTCCGGCGAAATCGCGCGCAAGCACGGCAACCAGGGCATGGCCAAGGCGCCGATCACCTTCCGCTTCAAGGGCACCGCTGGCCAGAGCTTCGGCGTGTGGAACGCCGGTGGCCTGAACATGTACCTCGAAGGCGACGCCAACGACTACGTGGGCAAGGGCATGACCGGCGGCAAGCTGGTGATCGTTCCGCCGGTCGGCAGCGTCTACAAGACTCAAGACAGTGCCATCATCGGCAACACCTGCCTGTACGGCGCAACCGGCGGCAAGCTGTTTGCAGCCGGTACGGCCGGTGAGCGGTTCGCAGTGCGTAACTCCGGTGCCCACACCGTGGTTGAAGGCACGGGCGATCACTGCTGCGAGTACATGACCGGTGGTTTTGTCGCGGTGCTGGGCAAGACTGGCTACAACTTCGGTTCGGGCATGACCGGCGGTTTCGCCTACGTGCTGGACCAGGACAACACCTTCGTCGACAAGGTGAACCACGAGTTGGTGGAGATCCAGCGGATCAGCGGCGAAGCGATGGAATCCTATCGCAACCACTTGCAGCATGTGCTGGACGAATACGTCGAGGAAACCAACAGCGAATGGGGTCGTAACCTCGCTGAAAACCTTGATGACTACCTGCGTCGTTTCTGGCTGGTCAAGCCCAAGGCTGCCAACCTGAAATCGTTGCTTTCCAGCATCCGTGCCAACCCGCAGTGATATGCGCCTGAAGAGTTTGATGAGGTTTTAACATGGCTGAACGTCTGAATAACGACTTCCAGTTCATCGATGTCGGGCGCAAAGATCCGAAGAAGAAACTGTTGCGTCAACGCAAGAAAGAGTTCGTGGAAATCTACGAACCCTTCAAACCCCAGCACTCGGCCGACCAGGCCCACCGCTGCCTGGGTTGCGGTAACCCGTATTGCGAATGGAAGTGCCCGGTGCACAACTTCATTCCGAACTGGCTGAAGCTGGTGGCCGAGGGCAACATCCTCGCCGCCGCCGAGCTGTCGCACCAGACCAACACCTTGCCGGAAGTGTGCGGCCGGGTGTGCCCGCAGGATCGTCTGTGCGAGGGTGCGTGCACCCTCAACGACGGCTTCGGCGCGGTGACCATCGGTTCGGTGGAGAAGTACATCACCGACACCGCGTTCGCCATGGGCTGGCGCCCGGACATGTCCAAGGTCAAGCCGACCGGCAAGCGCGTCGCGATCATCGGCGCGGGCCCTGCGGGCCTGGGCTGTGCCGACGTGCTGGTACGTGGCGGCGTAACCCCGGTGGTGTTCGACAAGAACCCGGAAATCGGCGGTCTGCTGACCTTCGGCATCCCCGAGTTCAAGCTGGAAAAAACCGTACTGAGCCATCGTCGCGAAGTCTTCACCGGCATGGGTATCGAGTTCCGCCTCAATACCGAAATCGGCAAGGACGTGACCATGGAGCAACTGCTTGAAGAATACGATGCCGTGTTCATGGGCATGGGCACCTACACCTACATGAAGGGCGGCTTTGCCGGTGAGGACCTGCCGGGCGTGTACGACGCTTTGGACTTCCTGATCGCCAACGTCAACCGCAACCTGGGCTTTGAAAAGTCGCCGGAAGATTTCGTCGACATGAAAGGCAAGAAGGTCGTGGTGCTGGGCGGTGGTGACACCGCGATGGACTGCAACCGTACTTCGATTCGCCAGGGTGCCAAGTCGGTAACCTGTGCCTACCGTCGTGACGAAGCCAACATGCCGGGCTCGCGCAAAGAGGTGAAGAACGCCAAGGAAGAAGGCGTGAAATTCCTCTACAACCGCCAGCCGATCGCTATCGTTGGCGAGGACCGTGTAGAAGGCGTGAAAGTGGTCGAGACCCGTCTCGGCGAACCGGACGCCCGTGGCCGTCGCAGCCCTGAGCCGATCCCGGGTTCCGAAGAGATCATCCCGGCAGACGCCGTGGTCATCGCCTTCGGTTTCCGCCCAAGCCCGGCGCCGTGGTTCGAGCAGTTCGAGATCCAGACCGACAGCCAGGGCCGCGTTGTAGCCCCGGAACAAGGCCAGTACAAACACCAGACCAGCAACCCGAAAATCTTCGCCGGTGGCGACATGGTGCGCGGTTCTGACCTGGTAGTGACGGCCATCTTCGAAGGGCGCAACGCCGCCGAAGGGATCCTGGATTACCTGCAGGTCTGATCAAATTTCAGTTTGAAATGCGATCAAATGTGGGAGTTGGTTTGCCTGCGATGCAGGCAACTCGGTCTGTCAACCAGACCCGGTTGATGCTATCGCAGGCAAGCCAGCTCCCACACAAACCTCATTTCACATTGAGGTTTGTGTCGCCACTCATTGCGACAAATTGACCCGATAGACAAAAGGCAGGGCTCTTGCCGTGCCTTTTGCGTCGCGCTCTGAGAAAATGCCCGCACTTTTTTTGCGGATGCCGACATGACTGCCCTCAAGAACGACCGTTTCCTTCGTGCCCTGCTCAAGCAACCCGTGGACGTCACCCCTGTGTGGATGATGCGCCAGGCCGGTCGCTACCTGCCGGAATACCGCGCCAGTCGCGCCCACGCCGGCGACTTCATGAGCCTGTGCATGAACCCGGAGTTCGCCTGCGAAGTCACGATGCAACCGCTGGACCGCTATCCACAGCTGGATGCGGCCATCCTGTTCTCCGATATCCTGACCATCCCTGACGCCATGGGCCAAGGCCTGTACTTCGAAACCGGCGAAGGCCCGCGTTTCAAGAAAGTCGTCAGCACCCTGGCCGATATCGAAGCCCTGCCGATCCCCGATCCCCACAAGGACCTGGGCTACGTCATGGACGCGGTCAGCACTATCCGCCGCGAGCTGAACGGCCGCGTGCCGCTGATCGGCTTCTCCGGCAGCCCGTGGACCCTGGCCACCTACATGGTCGAAGGCGGCTCGTCGAAAGACTTCCGCAAGACCAAGGCCATGCTCTACGACAACCCGCAAGCCATGCACCTGCTGCTGGACAAGCTGGCGCAGTCGGTTACCTCCTACCTCAACGGCCAGATCATGGCCGGCGCCCAAGCGGTGCAGATTTTCGACACCTGGGGCGGCAACCTGTCGGCGGCGGCGTATCAGGAATTCTCCCTGGCCTACATGCGCAAAATCGTCAGCGGCCTGATCCGCGAACACGAAGGCCGCAAAGTGCCGGTCATCCTGTTCACCAAGGGCGGCGGCCTGTGGCTGGAAAGCATCGCCGACGCCGGCGCCGACGCGCTCGGCCTGGACTGGACCTGCGACATCGGCGAAGCCCGTCGCCGCGTGGGCAGCAAGGTCGCGCTGCAAGGCAACATGGACCCCACCGTGCTGTACGCCAAGCCGGAAGCCATCCGTACTGAAGTGGGCCGCATCCTCGCCAGCTACGGCAAAGGCAGCGGTCACGTATTCAACCTCGGCCATGGCATCACCCCGGAAGTTGATCCAGAGCACGCAGGCGCGTTCCTGCGGGCGGTTCACGAGTTGTCGGCGCAGTATCACGAGTGATCGCGCGGCAATGAAAAAGCCCGGCAGATGCCGGGCTTTTTTGTGAGCGGTGGTTAAGCCTTAGCTTCCTGCAACGGTGGCAACTTCGCCAGCTTCAACGCCACCAGCAACGCGACGATCAACAGTGCAACGATAAACCCGCCAATTCCGTTCCACCCGGCGTAGTGCCAGAAGAAACCACCCGCCGTCCCCGCAATACTCGACCCGACGTAATAACTGAACAGGTACAGCGACGACGCCTGGCCCTTGGCTTTCAGTGCGCGGCGGCCGATCCAGCTGCTGGCCACCGAGTGGGCGCCAAAGAAGCCGAAGGTGAAGATCAGCATGCCTGGCACTACCAGCCACAGCGGGGTAAACAGCGTCAGGGCGATGCCGCCGAGCATCAGCACGATGGTGCCCCAGAGCACGCGGCGACGGCCCAGGCGGTCGGCCAGGGAGCCGATTTTCGCCGAGCTGTAGATACCCGAGAGGTAGACCAGCGACAGCAGGCCTACCACAGCCTGGCTCAAATCGTACGGGTCAGCCAGCAAGCGGTAGCCGATGTAGTTGAACATCGTCACAAAGGCGCCCATCAGCACGAAGGCTTCGAGGAACAGCCACGGCAGGCCGGCGTCCTTGAAGTGCATGGTGAAGCCGTCCACCAGGCTGCGCGGGTGCAGGGTGCTGGCGCGGAAGTTGCGCGATTCGGGGAGGATCTTCCAGAACACCGTGGCCGCGATCAGTGCCAGGGCGCCGATGATCAGCATCGCCGTGTGCCAGCTGACGAAGTCGATCAGCACGCCGATGATCAAGCGCCCGCTCATGCCACCGATGGCGTTACCGCCGATATACAGGCCCATGGCGAGGCCGATGTGTTGCGGGTGGATCTCTTCGCTCAGGTAGGTCATGGCCACCGCCGCCAGGCCGCTGAGGGACAGGCCCACCAGTGCGCGCATCAGCAGGATGCCTTCCCAGGTCGGCATCAGGCCGCTGGCGATGGTGCACAGTGCGGCGCAGAACAGCGCGGCAACCATGACCGGCTTGCGCCCAAAGGTGTCGGAAATCGGCCCGGTGATCAGCAGGCCAATGGCGAGCATGCCGGTGGCCACCGAGAGGATCAGGCTGCTTTGTGCGGCATTGATGGAAAATTCGTGGGACAGCGCCGGCATCATCGGCTGTACGCAGTAGAGCAAGGCAAAGGTGGCGAAACCGCCGGAAAACAGCGCCAGCACCGTGCGCATGAACATCGGGGTGCCTTTTTCGATGTACTGCTCGTTGAGCTGTGCCACCACTTCATCGAGGGCGGTAGGCGGTACTTCTTGAGCAAGCGGAGCGACAGCAGATTTCACGCGGGACCTCGGGGAGGAAAGACTGCCAGGGCTGGCAATGCAAAAAAGAATATAGCTCGCTAATGATTCTTTCCAATATATTGTTCGACCTGTTTAAGAGCTTTTACGACCTAATGAGGTTTTCATGGAATTGCGCCACCTGCGTTACTTCATCGCCGTGGCTGAAGAGCTGCACTTTGGCCGCGCCGCGCAAGTGCTGGGCATCTCCCAGCCGCCGCTGAGCCAGCAGATCCAGGCGCTGGAGCAGGAGATTGGGGCGCGGTTGTTCGAGCGTACCAATCGTCGGGTCGAGCTGAGCGAGGCGGGCCGGTTGTTCCTGCAAGAGGCGCGGTTGGTGCTGGCGCAGGTGGATAAAGCGGCGGATGTGGCGCGTCGGGCGCAGTTGGGGGAGCTGGGGGAGTTGAAGATTGGCTTCACTTCTTCCGCGCCGTTCAACTCCAGCATCCCACAGGCGATCTTCGCGTTTCGCCAGGCGTTCCCGGCGGTGCATCTGAATTTGCAGGAGATGAGCAGCACGGAAGTTGCCGAGTCGCTGGTGGATGAGTCGATACAGGTGGGGTTGATGCGGCCACTACCGTTGGCTGATTCGCTGAGCGTCGTGGAACTGATGCGCGAGCCCTTGGTGGCCGTGCTGAACGCCGGGCATCCGTTGGTGGAGGGCAGTGAGCGTGGTTTACACCTGGTGCAATTGGCTGAAGAGCCGTTTGTATTTTTCCCGCGGACTTATGGCAGTGGCTTGTATGCCCAGTTGCTGAACCTGGCGCGCGATGCCGGCTTCAGCCCGCACTTCGCCCAGGAGGCCGGGGAGGCAATGACCATCATCGGCCTGGTGGCGGCGGGGTTGGGTGTCTCGGTGTTGCCGGCGTCGTATCAGCGGATACGCATTGATGGCGTGGTGTATCGCACGCTGTTGGATCAGGAAGCGGTGACGGCGGTGTGGCTGGTGCAGCGTAAGGGCCAGCAAACGCCGATGGCCAAGGCGTTTGTCGAGTTGCTTGTGGCGAGGGGGCAGTAGGCCAAGCCGAGCGAAGTGTCGGAGCTGTCGAGCTTTAGCGAGGCTGCGATGGCGTCGGCACTGTCAGCAATGTGTTGCCTGACCTGCCGCTATCGCAGCCTCGCTAAAGCTCGACAGCTCCCACACTTTGTCGTTTCTGGCCTGTCAGTTCTGCTTCGAAGTCCCGGTCTGCTGGAACAACTGCGCGGCCGACCCGTTGTCACTCACACCATTGGTGCGCAACGCCGCCAGGATGTCCCGGTCCAGCATGCTCACCCAGCGGTTGTAGTTGCGGTGGATCTTGCCGTCCTTGTAGCCCAGGTCGCGGCTGTCGCGGTAGGTGATGGCGTAGCGGGTGGCGGTGTAGCGGATGTCGATTTCAGCGTGGAATTTGTTGCGCACGTTGATCTCGGCCTGTACCAGCTGCGGGCTCAGGCGCTGTACGACCCATTCGCGTTTGTTCAAGGCCGCGATAATGGTCTGCTTCATTTTTTCTTCGTTGACCTGCGGGTTTGCCGGCAAGTCGTGCTGGGTGTTGAGCACCGGTTTATTGGTGCAGCCAGCGGTGGTGAGCAGGGCCAAAGCGACCAGTGTTGCGCGTAGCAGGGAAGACATTCCATTTCTCCAGTCAGTAAAAAAACTTACACCCAGCGGCGGAAAATCAGCGAAGTGTTGACGCCGCCAAAGGCAAAATTGTTGTTCATCACGTAGTCGTTGTGCAGTTCGCGGAACTCACCTTGCAGGTAATCCAGCTCACCGCAGCGCGGGTCGACCTCGTCGAGGTTGAAGGTGTGCACGTATCGGTCGCTGTTCATCATTTCGATGCTGAACCACGACTCCAACGCGCCGCATGCGCCCAGGGTATGCCCAAGGAAACTCTTCTGCGAACTGATGGGCATGCGGCTACCGAACAGGCTGTTGGTGGCCAGGGTTTCGGCGATGTCGCCCTGGTCGGTGGCGGTGCCATGGCCGTTCACATAGCCGATGGCGTCGGGCGAAAGCCCGGCATCTTCCAGGGCCAACTCCATGGCGCGGCGCATGGTGGCCTGCTCCGGGCGAGTGGTGTGCTGGCCGTCGGCGTTGCTGCCGAAACCGACGATCTCCGCGTGGATGTGCGCGCCGCGGGCCAGTGCATGTTCCAGCTCTTCGAGCACCAGGATGCCGCCGCCTTCGCCGATCACCAGGCCGTCGCGGCCACTGTCGTAGGGGCGCGGGCTGGTTTGCGGTGCATCGTTTTTCAGGCTGGTGGCGTACAGCGCATCGAACACCATGGCTTCGGTAGGGCACAGCTCTTCCGCGCCACCCGCCAACATCAGCGGCAGGCGGCCGAACTTGATGGCCTCATAGGCGTAGCCGATGCCCTGGCTGCCGCTGGTGCAGGCGCTGGATGTGGGGATCAGCCGGCCGGTGAGGCCAAAGAAGATGCTGATGTTCGCTGCCGTGGTGTGGGGCATCATGCGCACGTAGGAGTTGGCGTTCAGCCCCTCGGCCACCGAGTTCAGCAGCATATTGCCGAAGGCCTTGATCTCGTCGGTGCTGCCGGTGGACGAGCCACAGGCCACGCCCATGCGCCCGTCCTTGATCGACTCGTCGCCCAGCAAACCGGCGTCTTTCAGAGCCTGTTCCGCCGCCCATACCGCCAGCCGGGACACCCGGCCCATGCTGCGCAGTTGCTTGCGGGTCCAGTGGGCGGGCACCACGAAATCATCAATCGGCCCGGCCAGCCGTGTGTTCAGTTCGGTGAAGCGCTCCCACTCGTCCATGCGCCGGATGCCGCTGCGGTTGGCGCGGAAGTTGGCGGCGATGGTTGCCCAATCGCTGCCCAGGGACGTAACGCCGGCCATGCCGGTGACCACCACGCGTTTCATCAGCACAGGCCTCCATTCACGGCCAGCACTTGGCGGGTGATGTAGCCGGCTTCCGCCGACATCAGGAAATTCACGGCCCCGGCGACCTCCTCCGGAGTGCCCATGCGTTGGGCCGGGATCATTTTCATCAATTCTTCCACCGGTACGTTTTCATCGAGCATCGCAGTGTCGATCAGCCCGGGAGCCACGCAGTTGACGGTGATCTTGCGCTTGCCGAGCTCGATGGCCAGGGCCTTGGCGGCGCCGATCAAACCAGCTTTGGACGCGCTGTAGTTGACCTGGCCACGGTTGCCGATCAGCCCGGACACTGACGTGATGCACACGATTCGCCCGGCGGCGCGACGACGAATCATCGGCATCATCACCGGGTGCAATACGTTGTAGAACCCGTCCAGGTTGGTACGCATCACCACGTCCCAATCGTCTTCCGACAGCGCTGGAAACGCGCCATCGCGCGTCAGGCCTGCATTGAGCACCACGCCGTAATACGCGCCATTTGCTTCCACGTCGGCTTCAAGGATCTCCTTGCAGCTGGCGCGATCCGCCACATCGAATTGCAACACCCGAGCCTTGCGCCCCAGGGCTTCGATTTCGACCTGCACCGCATCCGCCTCGGCGCGCCCGCTGCGGCAATGCAGCACGATGTCGTGCCCGGCCTGGGCCAGGCGCAATGCGATAGCGCGGCCGATGCCACGGCTGGAGCCGGTCACCAATACGGATTCAGTCATGGCGTGGTGTCCTTCGATTCATCTAAATAGTTGGCCGCCTGGGGCGGTCGAAATACGTTCAAGCGTGCACTCGCCTGGATACCGTCGCCGGTGAGGTGGCATTCGAACACACCCATGCCGTTGTCGTCTTCCAGGGAGCGCAGGCCGTGGATGGTCAGCTCGGTGCCTGCGGGAAAGTGCTCGACGTTGCACTCGAATTTGCGCGTGCCCAGCAGGAAGCCCAACTCCACGGCCTCACCTTTCTGGCGCGCACGGCAACCGGCATAGGCGGCGACACTTTGGGCCATCAACTCAATGCCGACCCACGCGGGCAGGCTGCCGTCGGCGCGGTTGAAAAGACCGCCGGGCTTGACCGTCAGGCGGGTCTGGATCTGTTCTTCATCAAAGCTCAGGACCTGATCGATCAGGATCATGTCGCTGGCGTGGGGCAGCAGTTCGGCGAGCGGCCAATCAGTCATGGGGCGTCTCCGATAATCAGGCTGACGTTGTTGCCGCCGAAGGCAAACGAGTTGCTCATCAGGCAGCGTTTTTCCAGGGCGTCGCCGGGCGACGCCCACTTCAGTACGGGCAGGTCGGGGTCGGCCTGGCCATCCCAGACATGGGGCGGCACTACGCCTTCCGCCAGGCTCAGCCAGCAGAACGCCGCTTCCAGCGCGCCGGCAGCGCCCAGGGTGTGGCCGGTCATGGGTTTGGTCGACGAGCAGGTTACGCCGTCCGGGAACAGGGCCGCGACCGCCAGGCTTTCCATGGCGTCATTGTGCTGCGTGGCGGTGCCATGCAGGTTCAGGTAACCGATCTGCCCGGGTGTCAGTTTTGCGCTGGTCAGGGCCTTGCGCATCGCCTGCAACGCACCCTTGCCGGTGGGCTCGGGCGCGGAAATATGGTGAGCGTCGCAACTGGCGCCGCTGCCCAGCAGTGCAACCGGTGCGGGGGTTTTGCTCATCAGGAACAGCACGGCGGCTTCGCCGATATTGATGCCGTTGCGGTTCACCGAAAACGGATTGCAGCGCTGTGCCGAAACCGCCTCCAGCGACGAAAAACCATTGAGGGTCAGCTTGCACAGCGTGTCGACGCCACCGCAGATCACCGCATCGCACACACCCAGGTCCAACAGGCGTTGGGCACTCATCAGCGCCCGCGCACTGGAGGTGCAGGCGGTGGAAATCACGTAGGCCGGGCCGCTCAGTTGCAGCCAGTCGGCGAGGAAATTGGCCGGGGCGCCGAGTTCCTGTTGCAGGTAATCGTAGTCGCCGGGGAAGTTTTTTTCCCGCAGGTAGTGGGCGATGCCACGACTGGCTTCATCGATGCCCGAGGTGCTGGTGCCGAGCACGATGCCAATGCGCGACGCACCGAACGTCTGAATCGCTTGTCGGATCTCGTCGTCAATCTGCAATGCCGCTTCCAGCAGCAACTGATTATTACGGCTGTGGTGCGATTCCAGCCCGGGCGGGATCGCCGCGAGTTCACCGTGTACGCCCGCCACCGGCAACACACGCTCCGGCACCCAGCCGCTTTCGGCGCGCATGCCGGAGCAGTCGCCGGCGAACAGGTTGCGGCTGACTTCGCGCTTGCCACGGCCCAGGGCACAGATCACGCCGAGGGCATTGAGGTAGGCGGTCATCGTGTGGCCTCAAGCGGCGAGATGCGGTAGGTCAACGGCTGCCCAATCACGTCCACGCGAAACACCAGGGAGGAGTGATAGGTGATCTTCCAGCGGGACGGCAGGGTGCGGATCAAGTCCATTTCCTGGGTGCCGGGGTACAGCTTGGAGACCTCATCCGCCGAGGTGAGGGCGAACAACAGCGCGGCAAACAACTCTCGTGCCTGGGGATTGGGCGGCAGCAGACCGTCGGCCTGCCAGGCGCCGTTGATCAACTTCTGCCGAGCCTGGGGAATGCCCAGCGGGTCCATCATCGACCAGCGAATCCCGCCGGCTTCGCGTTGCATCACCAGCAGCCAGTCCTGGCGTTGGCCATCCTGTTCGCGCTGCACATGCAGTTGCAACGGCAGGCTCAGCACCGGGGTTTTCGACGGCAACGGCGGCTGGCTGGCGCAGGCGCTCAGCAGCAACAAGCAGCCGATCAACAGCATTCGGATCATGTTTCAGTGCTCGCCAGAGGTTTACGGGCAACCACGTTGACCAAGGTTTCTTCGCGCTGGCCGGCCGGTTTTGGCTGGCGCAGGCCCCAGCGCTCAAGCAGGCCGAAGTCGGTGGCGCGGCTCCACCACAGGTACGGGTACGAGACGTTCTGCGGGCCGAACTCAAAGCCCTGCTCGCGAATCATCTCAAGGTACTCCTCGGCGCTTTTCTGCACATGCATCGGGTGACGAAACAGCCAGCGAATGACCCAGGTGTCGATATAGGCCTCGGTGGACTCGGCAAACAGCAGGTAGCCGCCCGGCTTGAGCACCCGATAGAACTCTTTCAGGGCGCGATGTTGTTCTACCAGGTGGTGGAAAGTCTGGTGACAGAACAGCACGTCGACGCTGGCGTCGGCCACGTCGAGGGTCGCGCAGTCGCTGCCGATCAACTCGATGGCGATGCCCTGGCGCGCGGCTTCGGCGCGGCTCAGGTCCAGGCTGTGTGGGTCGGCGTCGAGGCCGATCAGGCGCTCGGGGGCGAACACCTGCTGCAAGTACTGGAACGACTTGCCCTGGCCGCAGCCAGCGTCCAGCAGCACCGGGGCAACCGGCAGCGGGTCGCTGAACAGGCTACGCAGGTCGTTGATTGCCACGCGTAGCACATGGTGCTGCCAGGTATGGCTACGCAGGAACCAGAAGCCGAATTTGGTTTCTTCGACGTAGTTCTTGCTGAGGTATTGGCTGCTCATCGTTTCTTCCTTGTCCCGGACGGGGCGGCCCACGGTGCCAGCATGAAGCTGAATGCCAGCCCCAAGCTCACCGATAGCCCAAAATTACTCACCGCCGGCGTGCTGGAAATGGCCAGCAGGCCGAACGATAGCCAAGTAGTCACGGCCGCCAACAGTGTGCCCAACAGGCTCACGGCGGTGCCGCCAATTTGTTCACGCATCAGGATCGCGTAGTCGACGCTGATGGCGGTTACCAACAGCAGGCCGAACAGGCTGAACAACGTCAGCGGCTGCCCCAGCCAGCCCAGGCTGGCCAGGCTGCACAACGCGGCCAGCAACGGCAGGGCAACAATGCGCAAGGCGCCGCCGAAGCCAAACGGCAGGATCAGCAACAGTACGATCAACACGCACGACATCAACTTCAATTCGGCGGCGCTGATTTGCGTCGCGGCAAACACCTGGTTCAAGTCGCCCAGGCGGTCCACCAACTGCACGCCGGGCAGATCCAGGGCCTGTACCCGCAGCAAGGCCGGATTGTTCAACCCTTGCAGGCTCACCATCGCTGCCACACCACCGTCGACATTCCCCAGCCACAGCGTGCGCCACGGCTCAGCCAGCGGGCCGACCAGCGCTGCGTCGATGTCTTCGGTGGGCAGTGACTGCAACTGGGCCAACTCGGCTTGCAGCGCGGCGGCCGGTACGCCGAGGTCCAGCAATGGCTGCCAGTACTGCGGCAGTTGGTTCAAGGCTTCACGCAGCTGTTGTTGCTCAGCCGGCGGGCTGACCAACTGGTTGAGCGCGAGGTAACCCTGGAGCTTGTCCATGTTCACCAGCTGATCCAGACGCTGACTCAGCGCGGCCTGGCGCTCCAGCAATTGCGGTTGATTGTCCGCCCGTACCAGAAAGAACTGGCTGGTGGGCTGGAACCCGGTAATCCGCGCAACGGCCTGGGCTTCCTGCAGCAACTGCGGCGGCGCACCGATCCACTGGCGGATATCGTTTTTGCTGTTCAGGTGCCATAGGCCGCCTGCGCAAAACACCAACACCAGTACCAATAACACCGGACTGGGCAGGCGCTTGAGCAGCGACTCGCGCACGCTCAGCAGAAACTCGGCAATGCGCAGCGGCCATTGGGCCGGACGCAGTTCTACGCCCTTGAGCAAGGCCGGCAGCAGGCATACGGCGGACAGATAGGCGCCCACGAGGCCCGCCGCCGAGAACACCGCGATTTGCGTCAGCGCCGGGAACGGCGTCCACGCCAGCGCCAAGTAACCGATGCAACTGGTGGCCAGGCTCAGGCTCAAGCCCGGCAAGGTCAGGCGCAAGGCCGGCCAGCTGCGCCAAGGGCTCATGCTCCAGCTCTTGGACAGGTAATGCAGCGGGTAATCCACCGCCACGCCGATCAGGCTCGAACCCAATACCAGCGTGATCACATGCATATGCCCGAACAGCGCCACACAGGCCACCGCACCAAACAACATGCCCACCAGCACCGGCACAAACGCCAACAGCACACGCCAGCGGCGGAATGCCAACAGCAGCAATAACAGGATCCCGGCAGTCGCGCCGCCGCCGACCCAGGTGATTTCCCGCGTCGCCTGCTGCTGACCATTAGCCGCGTACAGCAGGCCGCTGGCCGCGAGCAATTGCGCACCTTGCTGGTCGGCCTGCTCGCGGCTGGCCTTGAGTAGATCAGCCACTTGCAGCGGCAGTTTCATGTCGAAGGCATTACCCGTGGTGCGGGCCCGCAGCAGCACCCAGCTTTTGCCGTCGGCATCGGCGATCAACGCGCCGCTGCCGATATCCAGCTGCACCGAACCGTGCTGCGGCTGGCTGTTCTGGATACGCCCGGTGAGACCCAACCAATCGTCCTGGCTCGGCACCAGGCTGAAGCCGGTGAACGGGTCGAACAGCGCCTGCACCCGTTGCTGGATAAACGCCTGGGGCTCGTCGATCAGTTGCTCGCGGTCCTTGGCCGAGAGCATCGCCAGCCGGCCTTGCAGCAGTTGCTGACGCAGGGCCGGCAGGTCGGCTTGCAGGTTCCACTGAACCTTTTCAAACAGGCCGCTGGCTTGCCAGGCTTCGCCCAATTGCGTCGCCATGGCCACGGCTTGTTGCCGATCGGCATGCCCCACCAGCACCAGCATTTCGCGGTTCAGTGGTTCCTGCATGCGCTGTTCGGCGCGCAGTTCCAGCGCATCCGGTGCGGTGCCGGGCACCAGTTCCATCAGGTTCGCCGACAGCGGTGCGCCATGGCGCCATTGCCAACCCGCCAGGGCCAACACGGCCACCAGCAGGATCAGGAACAGTCGCGGCAACCAGCGTTCACTCGGCAAAGTCGTGTTGCTCCGCGTCGCTCAAGGGTTGGCTGCTGGTGCTGTCCTGCATGCGCAGTACGGTGCTGTCGCCCTGGGTTTCCAGCAGCTCGATTTTTTGCACCAGCTCGCCGCCGTCGATATTGATCTGGGTGAACACCTGCTTGAGCAGCAGCGAGCGCGGGATCAACGTGAGTTTCCACTGCGTGGCTTCGCCTTGCAGCTGCAGTTCGAAGTCACGCTGCAAGCCGCTGCTGTCGCCCTGCAACACGGCGAGGAACAAACGGTTCTGCTCGGCACCGGCGCTCTTGTTCGGCAGCAATTGCCAGCCGTTGGCGTCACGCCGGGCGATGCCGGTGGCGCTGATGCGGTAGTCCTGTTGCAGCGGGGTTTTCAGCAGCCAGAGCAAGCCGTGGTCCTTGGCCAGGACGAAGGTGCCCTTGCTGGTCAGCGGCTGCGGCAGGGCGCGCAAGTGTTTTTCCTGGATGAAGTTGCCGTGGATCACCGTTGGCTTTGCAAGCTGATCGCTGAGTTGTTGCAGGTCGAAGGCGTGGGCCAGGCCTGGAATGCCCAACAACAGGATTAGCGCGGTCCTTGTGGGAGCGAGCTTGCTCGCGAAGAACCTGAGGGCGCCGAGAAGTGTCAGGCGTCTCGCGTTATCGTTGACGACCATCGCGGGCAAGCCCGCTCCCACAGGGTTGTGTGTCATGACAGCGCCCTCTCGACTGCGTCGACAAATACTTTCGGCGATGCCAACTGCATTTCGCGACTGGCAATTTCCACCGCCACCTGCACGGTGCTGGCGCGAGTCAGACGCTCACCGGTGGCCTTGTCGCTGATCAGGTAATTGACCTTCAAGCGGTTCTCCCACTCCACCAGGCTGGCGCGTACGTTGATGGTCTGGCCGAAGGTTGCGCCGCGCACATAGCGCAGCTGCATGTCGATCACCGGCCAGGCATAACCCGCTTCCAGCATCGCCGTGTAGTTGTGGCCGAGCTTGTCCAGCAGGGCGCAGCGGGCGACTTCCAGGTACTTCACGTAGTGCCCGTGCCACACCACGTTCATGGTGTCGATGTCGAAAAACGGCACGAGGATTTCAGTGTCGCAGTGCAACACGCCGGGGCTACGCATGCAGCCTCCAGTGTTGCTCGGCAATACGCTTGAGGCACAGGCGCAGTTCGCCTTCCAGGGCGCGGTCTTCGATGACCGGCGGGAAGTCTTTGGCCAGCTCGATGTGCATGGCGGCCAGCGCTGGGGGCAGCGGGCGCGCGTCTTCAACCTGGGCCCGCAGCCATACGCCCTGGTTGGCGGCGAGCAAGGTGGCGGCGGCGACTTGTTCGGTCAGTTCCAGCACACGAATCGCATCGCGGGCGGCGATGGTGCCCATGCTCACCTTGTCCTGGTTGTGGCACTCGGTGGAGCGCGAGAACACGCTGGCCGGCATGGTGTTTTTCAGCGCTTCGGCGGTCCAGGCGCTGGTGCCGATCTGCACGGCCTTGAAGCCGTGGTTGATCATCGCCCGCTCGGCTGGCGCACCGGACAAATTGCTCGGCAGGCCGTGGTTGTAGCGCACGTCCACCAGCAGGGCGAGCTGGCGGTCCAGCAGATCGGCGACGTTGGCCACCAAGGTCTTGAGGCTGTCCATGGCGAAGGCGATGTGGCCGCCGTAGAAGTGGCCGCCGTGCAGCACGCGCTCTTCTTCAGCGTCGATGATCGGGTTGTCGTTGGCGCTGTTGAGTTCGATCTCGATGAACGAACGCAGCCAGTTCAGGCTGTCGGCCAACACGCCCAAGACGTGGGGCGCGCAGCGCAGCGAGTAACGGTCTTGCAGGCGATGCAGCGGTGCGGTGGGGGCGTCGATGGCCAGGTCCTTGCGCAGCCAGGCGGCAACTTGCATCTGCCCCGGGTGCGGCTTGGCGGCAAACAGGCGCTCGTCGAAATGCTCCGGGTTGCCTTGCAGCGCCACCACGTTCAGCGCGGTGATGCGCGTGGCCAGTTGCAGCAGGTAGTCGGCACGGGCGAAGGCCAGGCAGGCGAGGCCAGTCATCACGGCGGTGCCGTTCATCAATGCGAGGGCTTCTTTCGGGCGCAATACCAGCGGGTCCCAACCCAGCTCGCGGTGTACGTCGGCGGCCTGGCGACGTTCGCCACGGAACAGCACTTCGCGCTCGCCGGACAAGGTCGCGGCCACGTAGGACAGCGGCGTCAAATCACCGCTGGCGCCCACCGAGCCTTCTTCCGGAATCAGCGGCAGTACGTCGAATTCCAGGAACGCATGCAGACGTTCCAGCAACTCCACGCGCACGCCAGAAACGCCGTGGCACAGCGACTGCAACCGCGCCGCCAGCACCGCGCGGGTGGCTTGCGCGTCCAGCAACTTGCCCAGTCCGCAGCCGTGGAACGTGTAGAGGTGGCGGGGCAGCGCTTCGACGTGCTCCAGCGGCACCGCCACCACGCACGAGTCGCCATAGCCGGTGGTGACGCCGTAGATCACGCCTTCCTTGTCCAGCAACGAATCGAGGAACTGCGCGCCCTTGGCGATACGCTGGCGGTACTTGGCATCGTCTTGCAATTGAGTCGGCGCCTGACGGTTGGCCAGGGCCAGCACGTCTTCGATGCGCAGGGGGAGTTCGCCGAAGGTTACCGGCTCAAGATGCGTCGTCATCGGTCTTCCAGAAAGGGTAAAAGTTGAACCATTGTTGGGGCGCTTCCAGGCAGAACTGGCCCAGGCGCTCGGCGTAGCGGGCGGTCCATTGCGCGATCACCTGCTGGCGATCGCTGCGTTTCCATTCGATCAACCGGGCGAACGGCTCGATGATCAGGCGATAACGGCCTTGATGCTTCAAGCACATCAGCAGGTTGACCGGGCATTTCAGCAGGCCGGCCAGCAGCCATGGGCCTTGGGGGAAGGCGGCGTCATGGCCGAGAAAATCCACGCGCACCGTACGCCCGCCATGCAGCGGTACGCGGTCGCCGGCAATTGCCAGCCACTCGCCGTCGTCCAGGCGCTGGCTGAGCATCATCATTACCGCCGGGTCGAGTTCGCTCACTTGAATCAGGCGCAAATTGGTCGCCCCGGCTTCGCCCAATATGCGGTTGAAGCGTTCGGCGTGCTTGGTGTGCACCAGCACGTTCATGGTGACCTTTTCGCCGAGCTCGGCGAGGGCGCGGCACACTTCAAGGTTGCCCAGGTGCGCGCCCACCAGCATCTGCCCGCGCTCGCTGCGCAACTGGCCACGCAGTTGAGCTGGGTCGATGATTTCGATCTGCTCCAGGCGCAACTTGCCGTTCCATACGTCGAGCTTGTCCAGTAGGGCGTCGGCGAACGCCATGAACTGGCCGAAGACCCTTCGGTGGGTCGGGCGCAGGTCGTCGCGCTGGCTCCAGTCGGCCAGGCGCTGCTGGTACTGCCAGGCGCTTTGGCGGGCCGTGCGGCCGAACAGAAAGAAGTAGAAAACGATGCCGTAGAGCAGTGGGCTCAGCAGCCGGCGCCCGAGGACCTTGGCGGCGAAGGCGGTGAATTTCATCAGCCAGAAGCTGCCGCGTTCTTCGCGGTCGGCCCAGTGCTTGGTGTCCTGGGTCATGCCTGCCACCGGCGCCAGAGGATCATCGGCGCGCGCACCAACATGCCGAAGAACAGCCGGGTGTGCATCGAGGAAATCAGCGCGTTGTCGTGGAACAGGCGAAAGTGCGACAGGCCGTCGGCGGGGTAGTGCACCTTGGTCGGCAGCCAGCGCATCGGCTGGTTGCGCCAGGCCAGGCGCACCAGAATGTCGGAGTCGAAATCCATGCGTTTGCCGATGTTGGCCGAGTCCATCAAGGCCAGGGTCGGTGGCAGCGGGTACACGCGAAAGCCGCACATGGAGTCGCGAATTTGCAGCGACAAGGTATTGATCCACACCCACACGTGGGTCAGGTAGCGCGCGTAAAGGCGACCCTTGGGCACGCTGTCGTCGTATTCCGGATAGCCACAGATCACTGCATTCGGGTGGGCGCGGGAGGCATCGAGGAAGGTGCTGACTTCCCGCAGGTCGTGCTGGCCGTCGGCGTCCACTTGCAGGGCATGGGTGAAGCCCAGGCGCGCGGCTTCGCGAAAGCCGGCCATGACGGCCGCGCCTTTGCCCTGGTTGGTGGGCAGGGTCAGCAGGGACACGTTGTCGAGGGTTGCCAGTTGCGTCAGCACGGCGGCGCAGGCGGCGCTGCTGCCGTCGTCCACCAGCAGGCACGGCAGGCCGCTGTCCAGCACGGTACGGACCACGGCGGGCACAGCGGCTTCGTGGTTGTAGACCGGGATCAGGGCGCAAGGGTTATGCATAACAGGCACCCCCTCGCCACAACAGAAGCTTATTCACTCGCCAGCTCCAAAAGAATGCGCCCACTGGAGCAGGCCGCCGCCTCATTGCGGTAGGCGAAGTACAGCTTGCCGCGCTCCTGGTCGAACCGCAGGTGCAGTTCGATCCGGTCATCCGGGCGCACCAGTTGCTGGAACTTGAGCACCTCCATCCCGGCAAACTGCCCCGGCAGGTTGAGCAGTTGCTGGCCCAGGTTCAGCGCCCAATCCACTTGCACCACGCCCGGCAGCACCGGGGTTTGCGGGAAGTGGCCGCTGAAGTAGGCGAGGTCCGGCGGGATCGCCAGTTGCAGGGTCCATTCTCCGTTGGTTTCGACTTGTCCCAACACTTCCGGCGCTTTCGGCCGGGGCGCCAGCAGCAGGGTTTCGACGTCAGCCTGGGGTAGCTTGCCTTGGGTGTTCAGCGGCAATTGGCGCAGCAGGCGCCAGCGGCGGGGCAGGGCCAGGGCTTCGCAGTGTTGGCTCAAGTGCTGGCGCAGGGTTTGGGTGACGGTGCGCCGGCCCTGGTTGCGCAGGGCGTGCATACCTTCAGCACTGAGCACCACGAGGGCGCCGAGGGAAGCGCGGTTTTCCTGCACCACGCCGAGGCGGGTTTCGGCGACCCAGGCATGGTTCATCAGCGCTTGTTCGAGCATCGGCAGGGAGATGCGTTTTTCTTCCAGTTTGACGATGCGGTCCAGCCGGCCCAGCAATTCGAAGCGGCCGTCAGCGTGGATGTTGGCGGCGTCTGCGGTCTGTTCGACATGGCCGGCGGGCAAGTACGGCGAGGCGATGCGCAGCGCTCCGTCGGCGTCCTGGCTCAGGTGCACGTCGGCAAACGGCTGCCACGGTTGTTCGCCCTGGCGCCAGGCGATGCCACCGGTTTCCGAGCTGCCAAGGATTTCCGTCGGCCACTGTTGCAGGCGCTGATGCAGGCTGCTGGCGGCTTCAAGGGGCAGGGCGCCGCCGGAGGAGAACACCCGTTTGACCGGCGTGAGCGCTGGCCAGTCGAGGTTGTCGCCCATGCGCTTGAGCAACGCCGGGCTGGCGACCCAGGCGAACTGCGAATGCTCACGGCTGGCGCGCTGCAAGTCTTCGGGGAATGCCAACTGCTGGCGCACAAAGGTGCGCCCGGCACACAACGGCCACAGCACCCGGAACAACAAGCCATAGATATGCTGGGTGGCGACGCTGCCGATGATGCACGCCTCGCCCAGGTCGGCGCCCCACAGGGTTTCCAGCGCCTGGACCTCGTTGGCCATCTGCCGCAGGGTTTTGTCGATGCGCTTGGGCTCGCCGCTGGAGCCGGAGGTGCACAGGCTCAGGCAGCTGGTGTCCAAGTCCAGGGCCGCGGCGCTTAATGGCGCTTGATACAGCGCATCCAGGTCGCCGGCTTCGGTCAGCCAGGCGTCGACGGCATCGTCCCAGCGTTGGCGCGTTTGTGGTTGCAGGTCAGCGGGCAACAACACGCTGACGCCAGCACGCCACGCGCCCAACAGGGCGATCGCCAGCACGCCGGCATCCTCAAGGTGCACCGCCAGGCGCTGGATGCCCCGGGCTTGCAACCCGGTGGCCAGGCTCAGGGACTTCTCCCACAACTGTTGGTGATCCAGGGCAGGTTCGGTGGTCACCCAACGCTGCTCTACAGGCTCAAGCAGCAAGTGCTCAAGATTCAACCAATTCATACGCGGCCTCGAACCCTTTGTCGTACCAGCCATTCCACGGCAAACAACAGCCCCATCAGCCCGTAGGCGATCATGCCGTTGTACAACGTCCACCAGCTCAACGGCGCCCACAGGGTGAGGGCGGCGGCGAGCAGGCCGTTACACAGAAAAAACACACTCCACACCACGGTGACCTGGCGCGTGTACACAATCGCTTTTTCGGGCAGTTGCGGCTCGGTCATGCGTGCCAGGCGCTCGACCATCGGCGGCCCGTATTTCAGGCTCAGGCCGAACAGCGCCAGCATGAACGCGCTGACCAGGCTCGGGTACCAGCGCAGCATCTGCGGGTTGTCGAACCAGGCGAGCAACAGGCAAAAGACGATGATCGCCGCCGCCATCCAGCGGCTGCCCGGGCGCCTGGCGCCGGTCAGGGCGCGCAACAGCCACAGGCTGCCCAGCAGCAGGCCAAATTGCCACGGAGCAAAATGTTCCGTGCCGTAATACACCGCAAAAGGGTACAGCAGCCCCGCCAGCAACAGGCCAAGGCCGATCAGCCGGCTCATGCGGCCGGTTGAACCAGACGGTAGACCGCCTCGACCACGTCGTTCACGGTGCGCACGGCCTTGAACTCTTCGGCAGCGATTTTCTTGCCGGTCTGGCGCTTGATGTGGTCGATCAAGTCCACCGCATCAATGCTGTCGATTTCCAAGTCCTGGTACAGGTTGGCGTCGAGCGTGACGCGTTCAGGTTCCAGTTCAAACAGTTCCACCAAGGCGTCGCGCAAGGTGTTGAAAATATCGTCACGAGTTTGCATGGTACGGTCTCAAACTGCCTGTCGGGCCGTGACGAACGCCGCGAGGCTGGCCACGTTGGTGAAGTGATTACGGGTGTCCTTGGCGTCGGCATCGATCTTGATGCCGTACTTTTTCTGGATCGCCAGGCCCAATTCCAGGGCGTCGACTGAATCCAGGCCAAGGCCTTCGCCGAACAGGGTTTGCTCGTTGCCGATGTCGCTCTCGCTGATGTCTTCCAGGCCCAGGGCCTCGATGATCAGCGTTTTTATGTCGTGCTCAAGGCTGTGTGGGTTGCTCATCTTCGGCGAGCTCCTTAATAAAATACTGGTGCAGGTAATCGTTGAGCTTGCGTGAAGCCTGGGGCGCGGGCCCTTGTGCGGCAAACGCCTGTGGTTCTATATCGGCACCCACGCGCAAACTGAAGTGAAAGCGACGATTCGGGATGCGATACCAGGGTTCGGCCTTGGTCAGGGTGGTGGGGCTGACCTTGATCACCACCGGCGTAATGATGCTCGCACCGCGCAGGGCAATGGCGGCGGCGCCGCGATGAAAGGTCGGTGCCTGGCCCGGTGAGGAGCGGGTGCCTTCCGGGAAAATGATCAGGGTCTGGCCGTCTCGCAGGGCATCGGCAGCGGCATCGAGCATGTCGGCGCTGCCATCGTTGCTGATGTAGCCTGCGTCGCGCACCGGCCCGCGAGTAAACGGGTTCTGCCACAGGCTCTGCTTGACCACGCAGTTGGTCTGGCGCATCTGGGCGATCAGGAACACCACGTCCACCAGAGATGGGTGGTTAGCGATGATCATCTGGCCCGGGCGGCCGAGCTTTTCTGCGCCTTCGACGCTGTAGGTCAGGATGCCCAGGCGATACATCATGCGAATAAACAGCCAGAACAGGCAGCTGATGGTGTGGCGCGCACGTCGTTGATGCTGTTTAGCGTTACCCGGCAGGCAACTGAGCAGCGGAAATACCAGCACGCGCAGGCACAGGCCGCCGAGGCCAAACAGGGCGAAGGCAGCGGCAGTGGCGAACAGGCGCCAGTAGTAGGCCTTCCGAGGCTTTTCGGTCAGGACTTGCGTTGCCAGTTCCATACTCGGTTCTTCCAGGCATGTTGGCAGGCGCCCTCTTCGTTCAGCAGGGTGCGCAGCAGGTTCAGGGCATGGGGCCACTGGGCTTTGGTGGTGGGTTGGACAGCGGCCGTATTCAGTTCCAGTTGCCACTCGTCGCCCGGTGTCAGCAGCAGGCCGAGGGCGTAGGGGAAGGGCACGTCGTCGATCCAGCGAGCATAGGCTTCGGGCGGTTGTTCCTCGGTAATGATCAGCAATACAGCCGGTGCGCCTTCATTCAAAAGGGCGGCGGCTTCGAGCATGCCGTGTTCCAGGCCGTCGCCGGCGGCGGCGAGGGCAGTCATTTCACTGGTTTCATTGCGCAGGATCGACCACAGGCCAATCACCGCGTTATGCACCGACAGGCTGAACTGGGTCGGCGACAGCGGCTCGTCGTTGGCCAGGTCGCTGAGAATATCGAGGGTGCGCGGGGTTTCGCCGTGACGGGAGACAAATACCAGCGGAAGTTGTTGCAGGCCTTCGGCCAGTGGCCAGCCCACGCTGAAGGCCATGCGCGCCAGGCGGCTCAGGCGTCGGCGCTGCATGGCCGGCAGGAACGATACGTCGGGAGCCACGTCGCTGCGGGCGGGCACTGTTGGCTGCTGGCACCATGCACGCCAGTCGTCCGCGCTTTCGAGCCCGGGAGCCCAGGCACGCCATTGGGCGATGTTGAAATTGATCACTGAGAAGTTATCCCGCCCCTGCGGGCTTCCTTGTGCGGCCATTGGCCCCGAATACGGGGACAGGGTGCAATCGCCGAATGGCGCGCATTATCCCGGTGCTGCGGGGTTCTAGCAAACTTTGGTAAAGAATTGTTCACGACTGATTACAAAATCGTTGAAATGAATTACTGATTGTCCGTCGTGGGAGTGGGGCACCGGGTGTCAGGTATTTCCTACTTTGTCAGGTTGGTGGGAAATTGTTGTGCGAGATAGAGCCTCTGATGCTGTAGTACAGAAGCGAACGAGGTAGCAAACCGGCGCTTTTGCCCTCTACACTCGGTCATTCATTGATACACGGAGGTTTTTCCATGCGGCGCGTGGTGTTCAACCAAAAAGGCGGTGTTGGCAAGTCCAGCATTGCCTGCAACCTGGCGGCGGTCAGCGCCAGCGAAGGCTATCGAACCCTGTTGGTGGACCTCGATGCCCAGGCCAATTCAACCCAGTACCTCACCGGGCTGACCGGCGACGATATCCCCATGGGAATCGCCGACTTCTTCAAGCAAACCCTGTCTTCCGGGCCGTTTTCGAAGAAGAACCAGGTGGATATCTACGAAACCCCGTTCGACAACCTGCACGTCATCACCGCTACCGCGGAACTGGCGGACTTGCAGCCCAAGCTCGAAGCCAAGCACAAGATCAACAAGCTGCGAAAGCTGCTGGATGAATTGAGCGAGGACTACGACCGGATCTACCTGGATACGCCGCCGGCGCTGAACTTCTATGCTGTTTCAGCGCTGATTGCCGCTGATCGTGTGTTGATCCCCTTCGATTGCGACAGTTTCTCCCGCCAGGCGCTGTATGGCCTGTTGGCAGAGATTGAAGAATTGAAGGAAGACCACAACGAAGGGCTGGAAGTGGAAGGGATCGTGGTCAACCAGTTCCAGGCCCGGGCGAGCCTGCCGCAGCAGATGCTGGATGAATTGATTGCCGAAGGGTTGCCGGTACTGCCGGTGTACCTGACCAGCTCGGTGCGCATGCGTGAATCGCACCAGGCGAACATGCCGCTGATCCACCTGGACCCACGGCACAAGCTGACACAGCAGTTTGTGGAGTTGCATAACCTGCTGGAAAACGCGTGATTTAGCAGGCAACACATCACCCATGTGGGAGCCTGCTTGTGTGGGAGCCGGGCTTGCCCGCGATGCAGTCAACTCGGTTTGTCAGTTACACCGAGGTGATGCTATCGCAGGCAAGCCAGCTCCCACATTGGTCTCTGTTCCTACAGGGAAATCGTCGTCTTGCGCCGTTGCCTACAGTTACGCCAGAATCCGCCGGCTTGTGCGTCTGGATGGGCGTCTCTAAGGTTGCTCGGTCGCTGATTTCTCAGTGATCGGGTTTAGTAGCCCGAGTGTTTGTCGTTAAGTGCATAAGCTTCATCTTTCAGGCGCTGAGTCTGTGCTTGATGGTAGCTGTGCGTAGGGCGTCTTCGGGCGCGCCGGCTTCGACATTTCCCGGTCTACTAACCTGCGTACAGCTGCCACCCTAATTCGTTTAGTAGCGATCAGATGGCGGCTCCAATCAGGAATGTCGACCATGTTTAAAACTACTCCAAATCCCCCGTCGTACCTTTTTACAGTCAGCCCCGGCCAAGCCACCGAAACCCTGATCCTCAACTCCTACGAAACCTTCTCCTCAGTCACCACCCTCTTGCTCGATCTTTCCGACGACCTCACCGGCAAGCAGCGCGATGTCGCGTTGGCCATTCATCAATTGAGCGAATTGGGCGTATTGCTGATGGGGCAAGTGATGGACCGGGGTGTCCCGTTACCTCAAACGCCCTGACTGCGCAGCCAGCTCATCAACTGCGGCAACGGAAAAGCTCCGCTCTGACGCGCCACTTCCCGGCCATTCTTGAACAGGATCAGGCTGGGAATCGAGCGAATCCCCAACTGAGCGGATAACTGCTGATTGGCCTCGCTATCGAGCTTGGCCAATCGGCACTTCCCGGCCAACTGCCCGGCGGCCTGCTCAAACACCGGCGCAAACGACTTGCACGGCCCGCACCATTCGGCCCACACATCCACCAGCAACGGCAGGTCGCCCTTGATCTGGCTGGTGTAGTCGCCTTGCTTCAACTCAAAGGATTTGCTCAGCAGCACCGGCTGCTTACAGCGCCCGCACTTTGGTGCATCGCCCAGGCGTTCGTTGGGGATGCGGTTAAGACCGTTGCAGTGGGGGCAGGGAATTACTAGAGAGTCGGGCATGCTGGGCTCCGTGAAAGTGGCCAATGGGTTCTATTTGGAGCCGGGAAGGGTGTTTATCAAGGTTCGACGCTAGTGACGTACGCGTTCACATTTTTGATGGTGTCTTCTATCGCGGCGTATCTAGGCTGTTGAAGAGCGCTTGGAATTGCGCCACTGGTCCGCCAAAGAATATCGCATATTGCGATATTTTTTCGGCAAGACTAACCTTCATAGCAAGATGCGATAAGGATGTTGCATGCGAGTGATCAGCGAAAAAAGGATATGGGAAGCGAAAGAAAGATGGCCGCATTCAGCCACAGCACTGGATGAGTGGTATCGCAGAATGAAACGCAACAGTCCCGCCGACTTTGCGTCGATGAAAGGAATGTTCCCTGCAACAGACAAAGTCGGGCAGTTCCATGTGTTTGACATCGGGGGCAATAAGCTGAGGTTGATTGCCTTCGTGCATTACCAAGTACAACGAATTTATATCAAGTACCTGTTCGATCACCGTGAATATGAGCAAGGTAAATGGAAGGAGAAAATCAGATGAGCGCACTCATCAGGCAGGCTGCCGAACACTGGCAATTTGTTTCGCCATTGCTGCGCAAGCCAAGAAACGAGGCGGACTACGATACCTTGGTCAGCGCCCTCGACGAATTGCTCGACCTGATAGGCGAAGATGAATCCAGCCCGCTCATGAGCCTGGTGGACATCCTCAGTGACTGGATCGAGGCCTACGACCTTGAACACCGCCCGATGCCCGTCGCCAGTGGGGTTGATGTATTGCGGTCAATGATGCGGGAGCACGGCTTGAACCAAAGTGATCTGCCAGGCGTTGGTACGCAATCAGTCGTTTCGGAAGTGCTGAGCGGTAAGCGCCAGCTCAACTTGCGTCAGATTCGTTGGCTGGCGGAGCGTTTTGGCGTTTCAGTGGAAACCTTCATTTAGCTCGCTTACGACGAACAACTAATCTCCAAATGCTTCCCCCAATCCGGCGGCCGCTGGGCGTATTGCTCCATCCCCGGCTGCTCTTCAAACGGTTTGGTCAGCACTTCATGCAGCCGGCGCACTTCGCTGTAATCCCCCAGCTCTGCCGCCTGGATGGCGTTCTGCGCCAGGTAATTGCGCAGGATATAAAGCGGATTCACCCCATGCATCCGCTCACGTCGCTGTTCTTCTGTGCCGCTGGCGTCACGCTCCACACGGGCTTTGTACAGGTCCGCCCATTCATCAAACCCCTTGAGGTCGAGAAAGTCGTCGCGCAACCGCGCCACGGCCAACGCGGCTGATTCATCCCCCAGCCGGCGGAAGAACAGGGTGTAGTCGACGCCGCTGTTCTGCATCAGTTGCAGCAGGCGCTCCACCAGTTTTTGATCGTCATCTTCGGCGGTGGTGAGGCCCAACCGGCGGCGCATCAGGTCCAGGTAGTGGGCCTGGAACAACGGCAGATACAGCCCCAGCGTTTCCCGCAGCGCCTCGACGCTGATAAACGGCGTCAACGCCTGGGCCAGTGCGCTCAGGTTCCACTGCCCGATCGGCACCTGGTTGCTGAAGGAATAGCGCCCTTCATGATCCGAGTGGTTGCAGATGAACTGCGCGTCAAAATCATCCAGGAACGCAAACGGCCCGAAGTCGAAGGTGATGCCGAGGATCGACATGTTGTCGGTGTTCATCACTCCGTGGCAGAACCCATAGGCCTGCCACTTGGCGATCAGCTCCGCATTACGTTCGACGATTTCACGGAACATCGCCAAATACGGCTCCGGCTGTTCCATGCATTCCGGGAAGTGCAGGGACAACACGTGCTCCGCCAATTGCTTCTGCAATTCAGGCTTCTTGGTGTAGTAGAAATATTCGAAATGCCCAAAGCGCACGTGGCTGTGGGCCAGGCGCAGCACCATGGCGGCGCGCTCCTGTTTCTCGCGCCACACTGGTGTGGTGGAACCGATCACACACAGTGCACGACTGCTTGGAATGCCCAGCGCATGCAGTGCTTCCGACGCCAGAAACTCCCGGATCGACGAGCGCAACACCGCACGACCATCGCCCATGCGCGAGTACGGGGTTTGCCCGGCGCCCTTGAGGTGCAGGTCCCAATGCTCGCCCGCTTCGTTGTAAACCTCGCCCAGCAGCAGTCCGCGCCCGTCACCCAACTGCGGGTTGTACGAGCCAAACTGATGCCCGGAATAGATCATCGCTCGCGGCTCGGCCTCGGCCCACAGCTTGTGCCCGCCGAACAGCTCGGCAAATACCGGTGTTTCGGCCACGGCAGGGTCGAGATCCAGCAGCGCCATGGCCGCTTCACTCGCTACCACTAAACGCGGTTCGTCGATGGGTTCGGGCAGCACATGGGTTGAGAAGCCGTCGCCCAGGCGGGCGAAGCGGTTGTCGAAGGTCAGTTCGTCGAGGGCTTTCAACGGCCATCTCCCAGCAGAATGTCCGACCATTCTGCTGGGGATAGCGCGTTTAGTCGAGTTTGGCGGGCGGCGGCTCGGGCAGGTCCTGGTCCTGGGCGGGCGGCAGGATGGTCCGGTTTTCTTCTTCCACCGGTACCAGCTTGTATTCCTGGCCATGCAGGTTTTTCAGGTAAACCTCCATCTGCCGGAACGAGATGTTGATGTGGTGGTTCTTGAACTCGCGGTTGATGAAGCGGTTGACCTCATCGATCACCGGGTTACGGTCGCCCAGATCCCGCACATGCATGCGCAGTTCGTGGTCGAGGGTACTTTCACCGAAGTTGAGGAAGTACACATGGGGTGCCGGGTCTTTCAGGACGCGCGGGTTTTCGGAGGCGGCCTTGAGCAACAGTTCCTTCACCAGGTCCAGGTCCGAGCCGTAATCCACGCCCAGTTTCAGGGTGACCCGGGTGATGGTGTCGGTCAGCGACCAGTTGATCAGTTGCCCGGTGATGAAGGTCTTGTTCGGGACAATGATGTCCTTGCGGTCGAAGTCGGTGATGGTGGTGGCGCGGATGCGGATCTTGCTCACCGTCCCAGACAGGTTGCCGATGGTGATGGTGTCGCCGATCCGTACCGGGCGCTCAAACAGGATCATGATGCCGGAGATGAAGTTGGCGAAGATCTCCTGCATCCCGAAGCCCAAGCCCACCGACAGCGCAGCCACCAGCCATTGCAACTTGTCCCAGCTCACGCCGAGGGTCGACAGGGTGGAAACAAAGCCGACACCGGCAATCACGTAGGACAGCAAGGTGGTGGTGGCGTAGGCGCTGCCCTGGGCCAGGTCCAGTTTCGACAACACCAATACTTCCAATAACCCGGGCAGGTTGCGCGCCAGGGCAAAGGTGATGCCGATGATAATCAGCGCCCCCAGCAAGTCGCCGATGCTGATGGGCACCATGCTGATATTGGCGCCGGTGCCGCTGGTGTATTCGTAGAGGGTAACGTTGTCCAGGTAGGAAAACACCGAGATCAAGTCAGACCACACCCAATACAGGGCGGCGATAAAGCCGCCGAGTAGGGCCAGGCGAATCAGTCGCATCGACTGTTCGTTGACCTGTTCGATGTCCAGGGTCGGCTCTTCGATCACCGCTTCACCATCACCCGCTTCCTTGGCGGCCTGGCGTTTGGCCAAGGCCCGCGCATAGGCCAGGCGCCGTGCAGCAACCCCCAGGCCACGGACGAAGGTGGCTTCGATTACCAGCCAGAACATCAGCAGGTAAAGGGTGTTGATCAGCCGGTCACTGAGCTTGAGAGCGGTGTAGTAGTAACCAAAGCACACGGCAATAAACAGTGCGACCGGTAGCGCGGTAAACATCAGGCCGACGGCTTTGCGAAACAGCGAGGCTTTTTCGTGGGTCGGGCTATTGAGCAGCAGGCGGCTGAGCAACCAGGCCATCAAGGCGTAGCAGGTCAGTACCACGCCGATGCCCAATACGTCGTCCGCCAGCGCCGCCGGTTGATGCTCGGCGATGGCCACCACGGCCACCAACGCCAGCACCACCAGCCCGAGCTTGCGGATCCAGCCCTGGAGGAATTCGACCTGGGGTTTTTCCCAGCGAAAGTGCAGCTCGGCGACGCCGCCGGGCGCGAGGATCCGATAGGCGGTGTAGAACACCAGCCATGCCTGGGCGATCTGCAGCAAGGCGGCGCCAAGGTTGGCGTTTTGCCCACGGGCATCGATCTGCAAGGCATAGCCGCACAGCGCTAGGCCCAGGGCCACCGGCATCGCCAGGGCGATGTTCACCAGGATCGCCACCGGCGTGTGCCACTGGCTGTCGCGCTTGAAGTGGCCGATGTCCATATGGATTTTTTTCAGCCGGGCATACAGGTAGCTGCGACGCCACAGCAGCGCGCCGATCAACAACAGCAACGGCAGGAACAGCAGCGGGCGCTGGGTCAGGCCGTCATACAGCTCGCTGACGCTGGACGCCCACGGCAAGGTGGTGACCTGTTTGCTCAGGTGCGCCGGTACGGTTTCCAGCCATTCGGTGTCCAGCGGCTTGTTGCTGGGAATCCAGAACATCTGCTCGTCGAGGGTCGCCCGTAATGTGCTGGCGGTGCTCAGCAGTTGTTTCTGATTCAGTTGCAGGGTGATGGATTCGTTGAGCAGCGCGCTCAGCTCCCGGCTCAGGCGCTCCAGCAGGTCGCTGCGGGTGATCGCCAGTTCCAGCAGGGTGCGGCGCAGTTGGGGTGTGACCTGGTCGGCGGGCTGGGTGGCTAGCAGACTGTCGACATAGGTGCTCGGGGTGCTGATCAGTTCGCGTTGTTGGTTGACCTCGAACTGGTACAGGCGAATGTTGGCGATGTCGTCCGCCAGGTCGCGGTCCACGGTCAGGCGCGGCAAGGCCTGCTTCTGTTTGTAGAGGATCTTGGACAGCAACAGGCTGCCCTTGAGCACGTTGATCTGCTCGTCCAGCGCTGAGTCGCTTTGGGTCACGCTGTCCAGTTGCTGCTTGGTTTGCAGGTTTTTCTGGGTCAGTTCATTGAGCCGGTCGGTACTTTTGAGCAGGTAGTCGGACAGTTTCAGGTTGGCCGCGCTTTCCGTGGCAAGCAGGCTGCTGCCACCGGCTTTCTGGGCTTCGATGGACTGCTGGGTCACGGTTTCCTGGGATTGGGCCAGGCGCTTCTGGTTGATCAGGGTTTGCAGGTCCTGGATTTCCTGCTCCAGGCGTCCGGTTTTTTCCAGCACCAGGTCGTGCTGGCTGTTGCCCAGGTCTTGCAGTTGGCTGTTGCCGGCCAGTTCCTGGCGGCGCAAAGGAATCAGTGCGTTGAGGGCGGCCAACTCGGCGTTCAGCTGGTTGCGCTGGTCACCGCTGAGAGTCTTGCCGTTGTCTTTGCCGGCCTTGAGCGTCGAGTTGATCTGCTGGATACGCGTCTGGCTGCTGCTGATTTCAGTCTGGGCGCGTTCCGGACGGGTCTGGGCGGCAATGGTCAGGCTGTTGGCGTCGGCCAGCTCCTTTTGCAGATCGCCTTGCTGGGTGGTGCGCTGCACCAGCAGTTGTTCAAGTTGCGGCACAGGCAAGGTGGCGTAGCGCTGGGCGACCGGAATCACCTTGGTGGCCTTGAGTCGGGTCAGTTCGCGCTGGTTTTCGACGGTCTGGCGCGGGGCGTCTTCCAGCTGGCGCTTGAGGTCTACCAGGCGCTGCTGATAGTCCTGCTGGTTGCCCAGGAAGGTGAGGGTCTGCTGCAGGATGGTTTGCAGCGCCTTCATGTCGGCGTCGGGCAGTTTGCGGTCCGGCAGCTTGTCCAGGGTTTGCTGGACGGAGTCGATGCTGGGCGGATCGGCAGCGTGTACGGTGCCGACGCAGAGAGTCAGGCCCAGCAGGGCAGTGGCGAGAAAAGTGCGCAGGGTTGTCATAGAGACCGGTCGAGCAAGGTGATAAATAGGGGGCGTCCTGACATCGACTGGCGCGCCGTCGCCCCGCAGTTTAGAGGAAGAGTCCGGGGCCCGGGCGACTTCCTTCGGGGAATCTGACGCCAACTTTGCCGATCTTGTTCCCGTCCATGACCGCAACGGTCCAGATGGTGTTGTTCCATTCCACCTGGTCGCCGACCACCGGCGCACCACCGACTTTCTGGGTGATGAAGCGGCTCAGTGGCATGTCCGGGTCGATGCCCTCGAGCTTGAGCCCGTACAGCGCCGAAACCGCGCCCAGCTGGGCGTCGCCTTCCAGTACGAAGTCGCCGAAGAAGCGCAGGTCGAGGCCCCGTTGTGGTGCCTGGCTGAACAGTTTGCCGAGGGCCGGCAAGTTGTGTTCATGGCCGATCACACACAACAAATCATCGACTTCCAGCACCGTACTACCCGACGGATGGAGCAGTTGCTGGCCACGAAACAGCGCGGCGATCCGCGTGCCTTCGGGCATTTTCAGTTCCCGCAGAGCGGCGCCGATGCACCATTTCTCGGCGCCCAGGCGGTAGACGAACAGCTCCCACTCGCTGGTGACGTGCACTTCCAGGGCGGCGCGGGAAATCGGCGCGGGCTCGGGCGGTACCGTCACTTTCAACAGTTTGGCTACCCAGGGCAGGCTCGTGCCTTGCACCAGCAACGACACCAGCACGATGAAGAACGCCAGGTTGAAGTACAGCTGCGCGTGGGGCAGGCCGGCCATCAGCGGGAACACCGCCAGAATGATCGGGACCGCGCCGCGCAGGCCTACCCAGGCGATAAACGCTTTCTCTCGACCGTGGAAGGCCTTGAACGGCAGCAGGCCGACGATCACCGACAGTGGCCGTGCGAAGAGAATCATCCACAGCGCCAGGCCCAGGGCCGGCAGCGCGATGGGCAGAAGATCATGGGGCGTGACCAGCAGGCCGAGCACCAGAAACATGCCGATCTGTGCCAGCCAGGCCATGCCGTCGAGCATATGCAAGATGCCATGGCGGCTGCGCACCGGACGATTGCCGATCACCAGGCCGCACAGGTACACCGCGAGGAAGCCGCTGCCGTGCAAGGCGTTGGTCAGGGCGAACACCACCAGGCCGCCGGAAATTACCAGGATCGGGTACAGGCCGTTGGCCAGGTTGATCCGGTTGACCATCTGCAGCATCAGCCAGCCGCCGCCCAGGCCGATGATGCCGCCGATACCGAACTCACGGATCAGGTGGCCCAGCAGGCTCCAGTGCAGGCCGGTCTGGCCGCTGGCAAGCATGTCGATCAGGGTGACGGTGAGGAACACCGCCATCGGGTCGTTGCTGCCGGATTCGATTTCCAGGCTGGCGGTGACCCGTTCGTTCAAGCCCTTGCCGCCCAGCAGCGAGAACACCGCCGCAGCGTCCGTGGAGCCGACGATGGCGCCGATCAGCAGGCCTTGAATGATGTTGAGGTTGAACAGCCAAGCGGCTGCCATGCCGGTGAGGCCGGTGGTAATCAGTACCCCGACCGTCGCCAGGGACAGCGCGGGCCAGAGCGCTACGCGAAAACTCGCCACCCGTGTTCGCAAGCCGCCATCGAGCAGGATCACGGCCAGGGCGAGGTTGCCCACGAGGTAGGCAGTCGGGTAGTTATCGAAGATGATGCCGCCGCCGTCGACGCCGGCGATCATGCCCACGGCCAGGATGATTACCAGGATCGGAATCCCCAGGCGGGACGAAAGAGAACTCACCAGAATGCTCGCACCTACCAGCAACGCGCCGATCAAGAACAGGCTGTTGATGGTCGTCGCATTCAAAGGCAGTACTCCATGAGCAGGAAAGACGAGGCGCAAACTGACCATGCAGTCTGCGTGCCAGCGATTCTAACCTGTTGAATTGCTGTGCTGTCAAAAAAGGTGTTGGGGATGTACACAGGTCAAATGTGGGAGCTGGCTTGCCTGCGATTGCGGTGTGTCAGTCACTGGAGATCGTGACTGTCAGATTGCTATCGCAGGCAAGCCAGCTCCCACAAAGTATCGCCTGTGTCAGTTAAAGCCTGAACCGCCCCACCATCCCGTTCAAATCCACCGCCAAACGCGACAGCTCGCTGCTCGCCGCACTGGTCTGGCTGGCGCCGGTTGCCGACTGCACCGACAAGTCACGAATGTTCACCAGGTTGCGATCCACTTCCCGCGCCACCTGAGCCTGCTCTTCAGCGGCGCTGGCGATCACCAGGTTGCGCTCGTTGATTTCAACGATGGCGGTGTTGATGGTATCCAGCGACATCCCCGCACCCTTGGCGATATTCAGCGTCGACTCCGCACGCTCGGTGCTGTTACGCATCGAATCCACCGCATGCTCGGTACCGGCCTGGATGCTGCCGATCATCCGCTCGATCTCGCTGGTGGACTGCTGGGTGCGATGGGCCAGGGCCCGCACTTCATCCGCCACCACCGCAAAACCACGCCCGGCTTCACCGGCACGCGCCGCTTCAATCGCTGCGTTCAGGGCCAGCAGGTTGGTCTGGTCGGCCAGGCCACGAATCACGTCCAGCACCTTACCGATGTCCCGGGATTCTTCCGCCAGGTTGCCGATCAGGGTCGCAGTGGCTTGTACGTCACTGCTCATGCGCTCGATGGCGCCGACGGTTTCCTGCACCAGGTCACGGCCATCGCCGGCCGAGGAGGTCGCGTTTTTCGAAGCTTCGGAGGTGCTGACCGCGTTGCGGGCCACTTCTTCAACCGCACTGGTCATCTCGTTGACGGCCGTGGCGGCTTGTTCGATTTCATTGTTTTGCTGAGTCAGGCCGCGGGCGCTTTCGTCGGTCACGGCGTTCAGTTCTTCTGCCGCGGAAGCCAGCTGGGTGGCCGAGCCGGCGATGCGCTGCAAGGTGTCCTTCAACTTGTCCTGCATCTTGGCCATCGCCAACAGCAGTCGGCCGGCTTCGTCGTTGCCTTCGACCTTGATCGGGCGCGTCAGGTTGCCTTCGGCAATTTCCTCAGCGGCGTCCAGGGCCTGGGCGATCGGCAGGGTGATGCTGCGGGTCAGCAACCAGGCGAACAGCATGGTCAGCGCCGTGGCCAGGATCAGCAGGATCACCACCAGCTCAAAGGCCATGTCGTATTGGTCGGCGGCTTGCTGGTTGGTGGCGGTGGCCATCTTGTTATTGATGTCCAGCAGGCGGTTCAGTACGGCGTTGACCTGTTCCGAGTTGTTCAGCAGCTCGGTGTTCAGCAGGGTACGCAGTTCGTCCACCTGATTGGCCCGGGACAGGCTCTTCATGCGTTCTTCGATCTGGTGGTACTGGCCCAAAAGACGCACGTACTCGTCATAGGCGGCGCGCTCTTCGCTGCTGTCGATCAGCTTCTCGTAGACCGCCTGCGCGGTACGAATCTGTTGATTGCGCACATCAAACGCTTCGAGGGTCTTTTGCTGGACGTCGGGCTCGCGGTTGGTCAGCAGGCGATAGGACAGCACCCGCAGGCGCAGGGTCAGCTGGGTGAACTCGTCCAGGGCGCGAATGCTCGGCACGCTGCTGAGGGTGATGTCTTCCGTCGCCGCGCGAATCTTGCTCATCTGGTTCAACGCGAACACGCCGAGAAACAACATCAGCGCGCCAATCAACGCGAAGCCGAGGAAGGCCCGCGGCGCGATATTCATATTACGAAGAGACATGCTGTGATCCTGGGGAGAAGCGCGATCCATGCGAGGTTTTGGGCGGGGTGTCCATGACCTATCGGTCATACGACTAAAGTCTTGAGGGGGTGCGCGCTTTTGTCGCAGTGCGGGACGGTCCGACGGGATTCAGGAACCAGATGCCATAAATGCAGTCACTAAGGCTCGAAAGCGTGGCCTGCCCTGTAAAATCAAGGCCCCGCGCCAGGGATAACCCTGGCATCCGAGGTGATTTTTCTTTATCGTCACCGCCCTTTGAAAAAGCCCGAGAAATCAAAATGTTAGAAGCATCCCTCAGCCAATTGGAACAACTGGTCAGTGACCTGGTACAGCAGAACCAGGATCTGCTGGGCACCAACGAATCCCTCAAGGCCGAACTGGCTCGCGCCAAGGATGAAAACGACAGCTTGCAGCTGAACCTGATGGAGCAGGAAGAAAAGCAGGGCGCCACCGCTGCCCGTATCCAGGCGTTGGTTGAGCGTGTGAGCGCAGGTCCTGTCAGCGCATGAATGAAGGGATAAAGGTCGTTTCGATTCTCGGTGAGGATTACTCGATCAAGGCACCGGAAGGGGAAGACAACACCCTCATGAGCGCCGTGACGATGCTCAAGGCATCCCTGGCCACCACCAAGAAAAAGTATCCGACGCTGATCGGTGACAAGCTATTGGTGCTGGCGGCGCTGAACCTGTGCGCCGAGCAGATCGAAATGCAAAAGCACCATCAGCAGGAACTCGACCGTTACCAAGAGCAAGTCAGCGCCACGGTCGAAGTGATTTCCAAGGCGATCGGACAGCCTTAGAACCACTCATCCTGCATCCCCAGGCACGTGTCATCACGTGCCTCTAGAATCGCCAGTTCATGATGGCAGCCCGGTATTTCCCACGTCAGGAAGTACCGGGCGGCCTGGAGCTTGCCCTTATAGAAGGCGACATCGGCAGCATTGCCCTTGGCCAGCCCTTCCTCGGCGCGAATCGCCTGTTCCAGCCAGCGCCAGCCAATCACCGTATGCCCGAACACTTTCAGGTACAGCGCCGAGTTCGCCAGGCTGCTGTTGACCTTGCCCTGGGCGAGATCCGTCAGCAGGCCGAGGGTGACCTCTTGCAGGCGCGTTACCAGCTGTTCCAGCGGTTCCCGTAAGGCAGTCAGTGACGGGTATACCTGTGCCCGCGCGCCGGTCTCGGCGATCAGGCGGATCAGTTGCTTCAAGCCCGCACCGCCGTTCTGCGCCAGCTTGCGCCCGAGCAAATCCAGCGACTGAATACCGTGGGTGCCTTCATGGATCGGATTCAGGCGATTGTCGCGGTAGTACTGTTCGACCGGGTATTCGCGGGTGTAGCCATGGCCGCCGAGGATCTGGATCGCCAGTTCGTTGGCTTTAAGGCAAAACTCCGACGGCCAGGATTTGACGATAGGCGTCAGCAGGTCCAGCAGTTCGTGGGCCTGTTTGCGCCCAGCTTCCGTTTCCAGGGTGGTGGTGTCGTCGAACAGGCGCGCGGCGTACAGGCCAAGGTCGAAGGCACCTTCCACGTAGGCTTTTTGGGTCAACAGCATGCGCTTGATGTCCGCGTGCTGAATGATCGACACCGGCGCAGTGTTCGGGTCCTTGCTGTCGGGCAGGCGGCCTTGCGGACGCTCGCGGGCGTATTCCAGGGAGTACAGGTAGCCGGCGTAACCGAGCATCACCGCGCCCATGCCCACGCCGATCCGCGCTTCGTTCATCATCTGGAACATGCAACTCAGGCCCTGATGCGGCTTGCCCACCAGGTAGCCGACACACTCGCCGTTATCGCCGAAATTCAGCGCGGTCGAGGTAGTGCCGCGCCAACCCATCTTGTGAAACAGCCCGGCCAGCAGCACATCATTGCGTTTGCCCAGGCTGCCGTCGTCGTTGACCAGGAATTTGGGCACGATAAACAGCGAAATGCCCTTCACCCCGGCGGGCGCGTCCGGCAGCTTGGCCAGCACCATGTGCACGATGTTTTCCGACAGCGGGTGATCGCCGCCGGAGATGAAGATCTTGTTGCCCTTGAGGTGATAGCTGCCGTCAGCCGCCGGCTCTGCGCGAGTACGAATGTCCGACAGCGACGAACCGGCGTGGGGCTCGGTCAAGGCCATGGTGCCGAAGAAACGGCCTTCGATCATCGGTTGCAGGAAGCGTTGTTTCTGCTCCTCGGTGCCGAAGCTCTCGATCAGGTTGGCGGCGCCCATGGTCAGGAACGGGTAGGACGTGGAAGCGGCGTTGGCCGACTGGAAGTGTGCAAAACAGGCCTGGGACAGCAGGGTAGGCAATTGCATGCCGCCGGCTTCGAAGCTGCGGGCCGCATTGAGAAAGCCGGCTTCGAGGAAGGCATCCACTGCCGGTTTCACTTCAGGAATCAGAATCGCCTGACCGTTCTCGTAGCGCGGTTCGTTCTCGTCACCCTTGCGGTTGTGGGGGGCGAAGAACTTCTCGGCAATGCTGCGGGCGGTGCCGATGGCGGCGTCGAAGGTCTCGCGGTTATGTTCGGCAAACCGCTCGCGCTGGGTCAGGCCCTCGGCATCGAGGACTTCGTACAGCTCGAAAGCCAGATTGCGGGAACTGAGCAGCGTCTCGGACATGGCGGCTTACCTGTGTGGGAATGGGCCTGAGTCTAAGTGCGCAAATAGAGGCTGGATAGCAAGATTGATCTGGGTGATGGAGGGGCAAAACGCGGCCGGAAGGTGGAACGCGGTCAATGTGGGAGCTTTTGTGGGAGCCGGGCTTGCCCGCGATGCAGGCACCTCGATGTGTCAGATACACCGAGGTGATGCCATCGCAGGCAAGCCAGCTCCCACATTTTGACCGCGTTCCGTCAGTTAGCCGATGGTCATCAGGCTGGCGTTACCGCCCGCCGCAGCGGTGTTGACGCTCAACGCTCGCTCGATCACCAGGCGCTCCAGGGCAATCCCGGTTTCGCCCGAAGACAACCCGTGAACCCCGACAATCGCCCCGCCACGCTTGGCCACTTGCTGGCAAACCCCGCGCAGTTGGTCGGAATCGCCGTGATGCAGCACGGCATCAAATACGGTTTCATCCTTGGTCCAGTCAGCCACCAGCTTGACCTTCGCCTGAAGCTCCTTCGGCAAACGTGCGAACACGGCCTTGGTCAATTCAGTCTCCGGCCATACCGCCGAGCCGCCGACTGCGAGTACCGCTGCCAGTTGCGTGAGCAGGTCGCCTTCCACTTCCGCCAGGCACAACACGTGCTCGCGGGGCAGGATGGCGTAGCTGTTGCGCTCGCCGGTCGGGCCGGCCAATTGGCGGGTGATGCCGCTTTGGGATTGCGCGGCGAACTGCACGCACAGGGCGCTCAAGTCGCTGAGCTTGTTGCTGTCGGCCCAGGCTCGCAGGGCGGTCAGCGGCTTGCTCATGGCATCCCGCAGGCGAACATCCGGTGCTGTCACGGCATCACCGCGAACGAAGGATTGCTCGATGGCATCGGTAGGACGGGTCGACAGCAGACGGTACAGGTACAGCGGACCGCCGGCTTTAGGACCGGTACCCGACAAACCTTCGCCGCCGAACGGCTGCACGCCGACCACGGCACCCACGATGTTGCGGTTAACGTAGACGTTACCGGCATGGACGTTGTCGATCACCTTGGCGATGGTCTCGTCGATGCGGGTGTGCACGCCCAGGGTCAGGCCGTAGCCGGAGGCATTGATCTGGCCGATAAGCTGGTCGATCTCTTTGCGCTTGTAGCGCACCACGTGCAGCACCGGGCCGAAGATCTCCCGTTGCAGCTCGTCGAAGCTTTCCAGTTCGATCAGGGTTGGCATCACGAAGGTGCCGCGCTTGATCTCTTCGCTATCGGCAATGGCGACCTGGTAAACGTTGCGACCTTTGTCGCGCATGGCCTGGATGTGTTTCTCGATGCCGGCCTTGGCTTCGGCGTCGATCACCGGGCCAATGTCCACCGACAGGCGCTCCGGGTTGCCGAGGCGGCATTCAGCCATGGCACCTTTAAGCATTTCGATGACGCGATCAGCGGAATCTTCCTGCAAGCACAGCACGCGCAGGGCCGAGCAGCGTTGCCCGGCACTGTCGAAGGCCGAGGACACTACGTCGATCACCACTTGTTCGGTGAGCGCCGAGGAATCGACGATCATCGCGTTCTGGCCACCGGTTTCGGCGATCAGCGGGATCGGACGACCCTGTGCATCCAGGCGGCCGGCGACGTTGCGTTGCAGCAGACGCGCGACTTCGGTTGAGCCGGTGAACATCACGCCCTTGACGCGCTCATCACCCACCAGGCGGGCACCGACGGTTTCGCCCTGGCCCGGCAGCAGTTGCAGCACGCCTTCCGGAATCCCGGCTTCCAGCAACAGGCGCACGGCTTGTGCGGCCACCAGTGGTGTTTGCTCGGCAGGCTTGGCCAGCACCGGGTTACCGGCGGCCAGTGCGGCGGCGACCTGGCCACTGAAGATCGCCAGCGGGAAGTTCCACGGGCTGATGCACACCACTGGGCCCAGTGGGCGGTGGGCGTCGTTGGTGAAATCGTTACGGGCCTGCACCGCGTAGTAACGCAGGAAGTCCACGGCTTCACGCACTTCGGCGATGGCGTTGGCGAAGGTCTTGCCGGCTTCACGGGCCAGCAGGCCCATCAGTGGCTGGATCTCGCCTTCCATCAGGTCAGCGGCGCGTTCGAGAATCGCGGCGCGTTCGGCGGGCGGGGTGGCCTGCCAGATGGGCCCGGCTTTCAGGGCGCACTGGATGGCGTTGTCGACGTCTTCAACAGTCGCTTCCTGTACGTGGCCGACCACGTCACGCAGATCCGACGGGTTCAACACCGGCGCAGCGGCTTCATTGCTGGAGGTGCAACCGAGCATCGGCGCGGCTTTCCAGTTGTTGTGGGCGGTGGCCAGCAAGGCGCAGGACAGCGACGCCAAACGGTGTTCGTTGGCCAGGTCGATACCGGCGGAGTTGGCGCGCTCGGCACCATACAGGTCGCGGGGCAGCGGGATACGCGGGTGCGGCAGGCCGAAGCCGCCTTCCAGCGTCGCCATCTGCTCGATGCTGGCCACTGGATCGGCCACCAACTCCTGGATCGAGATGGATTGGTCGGCGATGCGGTTGACGAACGAAGTGTTGGCGCCGTTTTCCAGCAGGCGACGCACCAGGTAAGCCAGCAATGTCTCGTGGGTGCCGACCGGTGCGTACACGCGGCACGGACGGTTCAGCTTGCCTTCGGAGACCTTGCCTACAACCTGCTCGTACAGTGGTTCGCCCATGCCGTGCAGGCATTGGAACTCGTACTGGCCGGGGTAATAGTTCTGGCCGGCGATGTGGTAGATCGCCGACAAGGTATGGGCGTTGTGGGTGGCGAACTGCGGGTAGATAACTTCCGGGACCGAGAGCAGTTTGCGTGCACAGGCAATGTAGGAAACGTCGGTGTACACCTTGCGGGTGTAGACCGGATAGCCTTCCAGGCCTTCGACCTGGGCGCGCTTGATTTCGCTGTCCCAGTACGCGCCTTTCACCAGGCGGATCATCAGGCGATGGCGGCTGCGGCGTGCCAGGTCGATCACGTAGTCGATCACATACGGGCAACGCTTCTGGTAAGCCTGGATCACAAAACCGATACCGTTCCAGCCGGTCAGTTGCGGCTCGAAGCACAGGCGTTCCAGCAGGTCGAGGGACAGCTCCAGGCGATCGGCTTCTTCGGCGTCGATGTTCAAACCGATGTCGTATTGCTTGGCCAGCAGGGTCAGCGATAGCAGGCGCGGGTACAGCTCGTCCATCACACGCTCGTACTGCGCACGGCTGTATCGCGGGTGCAGGGCCGAGAGTTTGATGGAGATGCCCGGGCCTTCATAAATCCCACGGCCGTGGGACGCTTTGCCGATCGAGTGGATGGCTTGTTCGTACGAGGCCAGGTATTTCTGGGCGTCGTGTTCGGTGAGTGCGGCTTCACCGAGCATGTCGTAGGAATAGCGGAAACCCTTGGCTTCGAACTTGCTCGCGTTGGCCAGGGCTTCAGCGATGGTTTCGCCGGTGACGAACTGCTCGCCCATCAGGCGCATCGCCATGTCGACGCCCTTGCGGATCATCGGCTCGCCGCTTTTGCCGATGATGCGGCTCAGGGACGACGTCAGGCCGGCTTCGTTGTGGGTGGCGACCAGTTTGCCGGTCAGCAGCAGGCCCCAGGTGGCGGCGTTGACGAACAGCGACGGGCTGTTGCCCAGGTGTGGGTGCCAGTTGCCGGTGCTGATCTTGTCGCGGATCAGCGCGTCGCGGGTGCCCTTGTCCGGGATGCGCAGCAGCGCTTCGGCGAGGCACATCAGCGCTACGCCTTCCTGGGACGACAGGGAAAATTCCTGCAGCAAGCCCTGGACGATGCCTGCACGGCCGCCGGCGCTTTTCTGATTGCGCAGTTTCTCGGCGATCGAAGAGGCGAGCTTGTTGGTGGCTTCGGCCATTGCCGCAGGCAGACGCGCCTGCTCAATCAGCATCGGTACCACTTCCGGTTCCGGGCGACGGTAAGCGGCGGTGATCGACGCGCGCAGCACCGATTGCGGCAGGATGCTCTCGGCGAACTCCAGGAAGCACTGGTGGGCGTGGTCGGTCTGGACCTCGCCGGCTTCTTCTGCGTCCTTGCTGGCCAGGCCGTTGAGCTCGGCCAGGGTTGCACCACCCTCGAGTTTCTCCAGGTAATTGAAAATCGCCTGCTTGATCAGCCAGTGCGGCGTGCGATCAATGGAGGTCGCGGCCGCCTTCAGGCGCTCGCGGGTCGGGTCGTCAAGTTTGACCCCAAGGGTGGTCGTAGCCATCTTTTTATCCTCATGGGTGCCACTACTGCGTGGCATCAGCTGGCGGCAAGATTAGCTTTGCGCCGAGAGAGGTGCAACCGGGTGCAACCTTTTTTATCCATGAAATTTTTGATGTTGATCGGGAAAAAATATCGGCGCAGCCGAATCGGCTGCGCCTTGGTGCATTTACTTCTGACTTTGGCTGCGCTTGCTCCGAAAAGGAGCAAAAACACGGTGTTTTCCGTAAAACACATCAAGGTGCAACTTATTCTCAAGAAACTGGTTGCACCTTATTTGCTTTGTTGAATAGCATTCGCGCCCAAGGTGCAACCTCTTACGGACGGTTCATCGGCTGATGGCTTTCCTGGGGAAACGTCAGTCATAAATGCGCGGCGTCAGGCTTCGTCTATCCACTAGCCAAGTGGGTGGCCGTCCGGACAGACCGCCGCTACATAAAAACAAAGCCAGGGCGTAACTCAATGAGCGTAAGTAATCCTACCCTGATCACATTTGTGATCTATATCGCTGCCATGGTGCTGATCGGCTTCATGGCCTATCGCTCCACCAACAACCTTTCCGACTACATCCTCGGCGGTCGCAGCCTCGGCAGCGTGGTCACCGCGCTCTCGGCCGGCGCCTCGGACATGAGCGGCTGGTTGCTGATGGGCCTGCCCGGCGCGATCTACATGTCTGGCCTGTCGGAAAGCTGGATCGCCATCGGCCTGATCGTCGGTGCCTACCTGAACTGGCTGTTTGTAGCCGGCCGCCTGCGGGTGCAGACCGAGCACAACGGCGACGCCCTGACCCTGCCGGATTATTTCTCCAGCCGTTTCGAAGATAAAAGCGGCCTGCTGCGGATCATCTCTGCGGTGGTGATCCTGGTGTTCTTCACCATTTACTGCGCTTCCGGCATCGTTGCCGGCGCCCGCCTGTTTGAAAGCACCTTCGGCATGTCCTACGAGACCGCGCTGTGGGCCGGTGCTGCGGCGACCATTGCCTACACCTTCGTGGGTGGTTTCCTGGCGGTGAGCTGGACTGACACCGTACAAGCCACGCTGATGATCTTCGCCCTGTTGCTCACGCCGATCATCGTGCTGCTGGCCACCGGTGGCGTCGACACCACCTTCCTGGCGATCGAAGCGCAGAACCCTGACAACTTCAACATGCTGAAAAACACCACCTTCATCGGCATCATCTCGCTGATGGGCTGGGGCCTGGGTTACTTCGGCCAGCCGCACATCCTCGCGCGCTTCATGGCGGCGGATTCGGTGAAGTCGATTGCCAAGGCGCGTCGCATCTCCATGACCTGGATGATCCTGTGTCTGGGCGGTACCGTGGCCGTGGGCTTCTTCGGTATCGCCTACTTCTCGGCGCACCCGGAAGTCGCTGGTCCCGTGACCGAGAACCACGAGCGTGTGTTCATCGAGCTGGCCAAGTTGCTGTTCAACCCATGGATTGCCGGTGTGCTGCTGTCGGCCATCCTGGCTGCCGTGATGAGCACCCTGAGCTGCCAGTTGCTGGTGTGCTCCAGCGCCCTGACCGAAGACTTCTACAAAACCTTCCTGCGCAAAAACGCCTCCCAGGTTGAGTTGGTGTGGGTCGGTCGCGCCATGGTGCTGCTGGTGGCGCTGATCGCCATCGCCATGGCCGCCAACCCGGAAAACCGCGTACTCGGCCTGGTGAGCTACGCCTGGGCTGGTTTCGGTGCTGCGTTCGGTCCCGTGGTGCTGATCTCCGTCCTGTGGAAAGGCATGACGCGTAATGGCGCACTGGCCGGCATCCTGGTGGGTGCGATCACTGTGATCGTGTGGAAGCACTTCAGCCTGTTTGGCCTGTACGAAATCATCCCGGGCTTCATCTTCGCGAGCCTGGCGATCTACTTCGTGAGCAAGCTGGGTGCTCCGACGACTGGCATGCTTCAGCGGTTTGACGCGGCCGAGGCGGATTACAACCTAAACAAGTAATCGGCGGGGGCTTGAATGCCCGCCCATAAAAAGCGGCCCGCATCCCATGGATGACGGGCCGTTTTTTATGGGCGGGATTCAAGGGGAACGGATAGGACCAGGGTGCTCACGGCGTAGGGATTTACTGATTTGCCTGCAGCACACTCAGCTCGGCAAACGGCTGGTGCAGAATCGGCCACCCACTACTCGCAGAGAAACACCGGATGTTCGCTCCTGCCAATCAAAGTGCTTTTACCCTGACCCTCGACGGCGTGCCCAGTGATCTCAAGGTTTTTGAGTTCAAGGGCAACGAAGCCATCAGCGAGCCTTATCGCTTTGACCTTGAACTGGTCAGCGACCAGCCGGACCTTGACCTTGAAAGCCTGCTGCACCGCCAGGCCTTCTTGAGCTTTGATGCCCAGGGGCATGGCATTCACGGCCAAATCTACCGCGTTGCCCAGGGCGATTCCGGCAGGCGCCTGACCCGCTACCAGATCAGCCTGGTACCACGCCTGGCGTACCTGCAACACAGCAGCCACCAGCGTATTTTCCAGCACCAGAGCGTGCCGCAGATCATCAAGCAGGTGCTGGAGGGGCAGGGCATCCACGGCGATGCTTTCGAATTCAGATTGGGTGGTGTGTATCCCGAGCGTGAGTACTGCGTGCAGTTTGGTGAGAGCGATTTGGGGTTTATCCAGCGGCTGTGTGCCGAGTTGGGGATTCACTACCATTTCCATCACAACCCCGACGGGCACCTGTTGGTGTTTGGTGATGACCAGGCGGTATTCGCTCAGGACGAGCACCCAACCGACTATGCGCCTGGCACCGGAATGGTCGCCGATACGCCCGTGATCAAGCGCTTTTCGGTCCGCCTGGAGGCCCGGACGACGGGTGTCAATTTGCGGGACTACGATTTCCGCAAGCCGCGACTGCAGCTGGAAAGTGAAGTACTCGGCGAGCAGCTTCCGTCCCTGGAAGATCACGAATACCCCGGACACTTCACTGATAGGGCTCACTCACGGCAAGCACTTGGCACAACGTGCTCTTGAGCGACGGCGCGGCGACTATCGCCAGGCCCACGGCAGTGGTGATCAACCGTCGTTGGTCAGTGGTCAGTTTTTCAGGCTGGCAGCGCACCCGCGTGAGGAGTGGAATGATCTGTGGCTGGTGACTCGGGTCGTTCACTTCGGTAGTCAGCCTCAAGTACTTGAGGAGTCTGTGGGTAGTGGGGCGCTCCAGGGATACAGCAACACCTTCGTCGCCACGCCATGGGACACGGCGTTTCGGCCCACGCTGCCGCCGCTACGCACTCGCATTTCCGGTTACCAGAACGCGGTGGTCACCGGCCCCGTCGACAGTGAAATCCATTGTGATGAATACGGCCGGGTCAAGGTGCAACTGGCCTGGGATCGCGTCGGAGAAAACAATGAGCATTCCAGCTGCTGGTTGCGAGTGGCCAGTGGCTGGGCCCATGAGCATTACGGCGCGGTGTTGATCCCGCGGGTAGGCATGGAGGTGCTGGTGGGCTTTGTCGATGGCGACGCCGACACGCCGCTGGTGGTCGGCTGCCTGGCCAATGCGGCGACGCCTGTGCCGTTGGACCTGCCGGCGGACAAGACCCGCAGCATCTTCCGCAGCCAGACCAGCCCCGGTGGCGGTGGCTACAACGAGCTGCGCATCGAGGACCGCAAGGGTGCCGAGGAAATCTACCTGCGTGCCCAGCGCAACTGGACCCAGCATGTGCTACACGACCAGCACATGCAGGTCGACAACCAGCGCAACGTAATCGTCAAAGGCCTGGATCGTCACGAGCTTCAGGGCGAAGAACTGCGCACCACCCACGGCAACCGACTGACCGAACTCAAGCAGGACGATCACCTCATGATCGCCGGCTCCCAGCAGGTGCGTGCCGGGTTCACCGTTCACATCGGCGCCGGGCAACGTATTGTTATCGATGCAGGCGCCAGCGTGACCCTTCAGGCTGGCGGGCACTGGATTAATGTTTCAGCGGACGGGATTTTCAGCAGCACCGAGGTCCAGCTTGGCGGTTCACCGGCATCGGCCGGAGCGCTGCTGACGCCGGGGCTGCAGGAAAAGGTGCTGGCTGTCATAGCGGCACCGTTGAGTGCTGTGCAGGTGTCCAGCCTGAAACGCAGTGCGCCCTTTTGCGAAGAGTGTGAGCGCTGCAGGAATGGTGTGTGTGATACGCCTCTACATCGCAGCGCATCCCTCCCCGGAGGTGCGCCATGATTGCCCCCGGGCAGTGGCTTGAGGCTGCACCCTTGCAAGAGGGCGAGCAGTTGTTTGCAGTGTTGGGCAATGCCAGCGACTGCAAGCCGCTTGAAGCCTGGCGTCGTACCAGTGGTGGCTCGCTCAGTCCAATCTGGGCGGGAAGCGAATATGCGGCATGGGATGAAGTCATGCCCTACGTTGCGGTGGTTGCCGTTGAAAGTGCTTTTCTGAAATGGGCCGGCGAATGCGAAGGTACTGACTGGGGATGGTTGGCTGTATCGTCCTGTCCTGTGCAAACCGTCGTCGAGCATCTGCGCAGCCTGACCAAGGTAATGTTGCCGGAAGGGCAGGCGGTGTTCTTTCGCTTCTGGGACGGCGCCTATGTACTGCCTGTTTTGCAGGCACTGGGGCCGCAGGCAAAGGCGTTGCTCCCGGTGTTCAGTCGCTACTGGATCAATGGTCACCAGCTTGAGGTAGCAGTCACAACGGTGGGAGCGGCAAAGCCAAGCCCGTGGTGGCAAGTGCCGCCGCAGGTTCTCCAGCACTTGAGTGAGCAATCGAGAGTCACGCTGGTGGACAATCTGCTGCAATGGCTGGAAGAACAACGCCCGGACCTGCACGGTGCCTTTGCGCCGGCGACCTTGAAGCACAAGGTCGCTCACTTCGTGCACCGGCCGGATGTCAGTCATCAGGCGCTGGCTGCCTGGCTGGGCTCAGAGTTGGGTTGAAGCCAAAGACTGCTGCAAGTCCTCGATCAGGTCCTCAATCGCCTCAATGCCGACTGACAGGCGAATCATCTCCGGCTTCACCCCGGCTTTCGCCTGCTCCTGTTCATTCATTTGACGGTGGGTGGTGGACGCCGGATGGCAGGCCAGGGACTTGGCATCGCCGATGTTCACCAAGCGCTTGAAGATTTGCAGTGAGTCATAGAAACGTACGCCGGCCTCATAACCGCCCTTCAGGCCGAAGGACAGAATCGCCGACGGCTTGCCCTGCATGTATTTCTGCGCCAGATGGTGGTGTGGGTGATCCGGCAGGCCGGCGTAGCTGACCCACTCCACCAGCGCGTGGTCTTGCAGGAAGTGGGCAATCTTCAAGGCGTTTTCGGTGTGGCGCTCCATGCGCAGGGCCAGGGTTTCCAGGCCTTGCAGCAGCAGGAATGCATTCATCGGGGCCAAGGCTGCGCCGGTGTTGCGCAGGGGGACGGTGCGGGCGCGGGCGATGAACGCCGCTGGGCCGAATTTTTCGGTGTAGACCACGCCGTGATACGCCGGCTCGGGCTGGTTGAGGCCGGGGAATTTCTCCGGGTATTGAGTCCAGGGAAAGGTGCCGCTGTCGACGATCACGCCACCCAGCGAGTTGCCGTGACCGCCGACGTACTTGGTCACCGAATGCACGACGATGTCCGCGCCGAACTGGATCGGCTTGCACAGGATCGGCGTGGCCACGGTGTTGTCCACCATCAGCGGCACACCTCGGGCGTGGGCGACGTCGGCGAGGGCTTCGATGTCGATGATATTGCCTGCCGGGTTGCCGATGCTTTCGCAGTACACCAGCTTGGTGTTGTCATCGATCAGCTCGGCGATGGCTGCGGCAGAGTCGTCACGGGCGAAGCGCACGTCGACGCCGAAACTCGGCAGCAAATGGGCGAACAGGGTGTAGGTGCCACCGTACAGCTGCGGGGTGGTGACGATGTTGTCACCGGCACGGGTCAAGGTCTGGATTGCATAGTGAATCGCCGCGCTGCCGGCTGACACCGCCAGGGCCGCGATGCCGTCTTCCAGCGCCGCGATGCGTTGCTCCAGCACGTCGTTGGTGGGGTTCATGATGCGCGTGTAGATATTGCCGGGTACGTCGAGGTTGAACAGGTCGGCGCCGTGCTGGGCGTTATCGAATTCGAAAGCGACGTTCTGGTAGATCGGCACGGCGACGGCCTTGGTGGTCGGGTCCGACTTGAAGCCGTGGTGCAGGGCGATGGTGGCGTCTTTCATGAGTTGTTATGACCTCCATGGATAATTGCTCGCCACAATAAATCCGCTTTCGCGCCGGCGATTAGACTATTTTCGGCGGCGCCCCTGTGTTTGCGGCATAAGCACCACCTGACGCGCAGCCCTGCACCTTTGCCTGCGTAAAAGGTAAACTTCGCCCCCTGCGCAGGAGCAACCATGAATTATCGTCACGCCTTTCACGCCGGCAACCACGCCGATGTCTTCAAACACCTGACCCTGACCCGCCTCATCGCCCTGATGTCGCGCAAGGAACAGCCGTTTGCCTATCTCGACACCCACGCCGGTATTGGTCTGTACGACCTGCAGGGCGACCAGGCGAACCGTACCGGTGAATACCTGGAAGGCATCGCCCGCCTGTGGGGCCAGACCGACCTGCCGCCGCTGACCGCCGACTACATGCGTGTGCTGCACGAGATGAACCCGGATGGCGAGTTGCGCTACTACCCGGGCTCACCGGAGCTGGCGCGACGTCTGACTCGCCCTCAGGATCGCGTGTTGCTCAATGAGAAGCACCCGGAAGACGGCCTGCTGCTCAAGGACAACATGAAGGGCGACCGTCGGGTGAAAGTGCACCTTGGCGAAGGCTGGCACGTGCCACGGGCATTGCTGCCGGTGCCGGAAAAGCGTGCACTGATGCTGATTGATCCGCCGTTTGAAAAGCTCGACGAGATGCAGCGCTGCGCCGCGTCCCTCAAGGAAGCCGTGAGCCGGATGCGCCAGACAGTGGCTGCGATCTGGTACCCGGTGAAGGACCAGCGCATGTTGCGTCGTTTCTACCAGGACCTGGCCGGTACCGGTGCACCGAAGTTGCTGCGGGTGGAGTTGTTGGTGCATCCGCTGGACACGCCGAACACCCTGACCGGTTCGGGTCTGGCGATTGCCAATCCGCCGTGGGGCTTGGAGGAAGAATTGCGTGAGCTGCTGCCGTGGTTGTCCAAGCAGCTTGGGCAAACCCAGGGTGGGTGGCAGATGGATTGGCTTATCGCCGAGTAACTGATCGTTCCCACGCTCTGCGTGGGAATGCATCCTGTGACGCTCTGCGTCACGAATTTCAGAGCAGACGCGGAGCGTCCAGAGCGGCATTCCCACGCAGAGCGTGGGAACGATCTTGTGCAATCAGATCGGGCAGGTCACGCCGGTGCCGCCAATCCCGCAGTAACCCTGCGGATTCTTCGCCAGGTACTGCTGGTGATACGCCTCGGCGAAATACACCGTCGGCGCTTCTTCGATTTCAGTGGTGATGGTGCCCAGGCCGGCCTTGGTCAGTTCATTCTGATAAGCCTGCGCGCTGGCCTTCGCCGCCTCCAGGTGCTCCGGCTTGACCGCATAGATCACCGACCGGTACTGGCTGCCGATGTCATTGCCCTGGCGCATGCCCTGGGTTGGGTTGTGCAGTTCCCAGAACATCTTCAGCAGTTCTTCGTAGCTGATCTTGTCCTGGTCAAACACCACCAGCACCACTTCGCTGTGGCCGGTCAGGCCCGAGCAGACTTCTTCATAGGTCGGGTTTGGCGTGTAGCCACCGGCATAACCCACCACGGTGCTGACGATGCCTTCGCGCTGCCAGAAGCGGCGCTCTGCGCCCCAGAAGCAACCCAGGCCAAAGATCGCAAACTCTACGTTGTCGACAAACGGGCCGAGCAGCGGGTTGCCGTTGACGAAGTGAGTCTCGGGCAGGGACATCGGGGTTTCACGGCCAGGCAAAGCTTGTTCTTGAGTAGGAAGCACGTTTTTGTTCACCAGAATTTCCGAGCGCAAGACCATGATCAGTCCTCTCAGTCAGATTGAGTTACAGGTAAGAATTCAGACTGCCAGTTTGCCCGAGTGTTACCGCGCTGTCAGGCGATTGGCCCGCGAGGATAGCGTTTAAGCTTCTCGATCAACTCGGAACCCGGGATTGGCCGGTCGAACAGGTAGCCCTGGCCGACGTCGCAACGGTGACGGCGCAGGAACGCCAGCTGTTCGGCGGTCTCGATGCCTTCGGCCACCACCTTGAGCTTGAGGTTGTGAGCCATGGCGATCACCGCCGAGGTGATTTCCATGTCGTCCTGGTTGTCCGGGATTTCATGAATAAAGCTGCGATCGATCTTGATGATGTCGATCGGGAATTTTTTCAGGTAGCTAAGTGACGAGTAACCCGTACCGAAGTCATCCATGGCCAGGGTCAGGCCAAAACTCTTCAGTTGGTCGAGTTGCAGGCGGGTGTCTTCGGTGGCTTCCAGCAGCAGGCCTTCGGTCAGCTCCAGTTCCAGCAGGTTGGCGGGCAGCTGTTCTTCCTTGAGGATCGTGGCAATCGAGGCCACCAGGTCCGGGTCGGAAAACTGCTTGGGCGACAGGTTGATTGCCACTTGCAGCTTGCCCAGGCCCGCAGCGGTCAGCTGTCGGCTCATGCGGCAGGCCTGACGGGCGATCCATTTGCCGATAGGGATGATCAGCCCGGTCTCTTCAGCCACGCTGATGAATTGGTCAGGGCGGATCATGCCCTTTTCCGGATGGTTCCAGCGCAACAACGCTTCCATCCCCAGCAGGCGACCGCTGCGCAGGCACAGCTTGGGTTGGTAGAACACGTCGAGTTCGTTCTGGGTCAGGGCGCGGCGCAGGTTGTTTTCCACGAACAGCTTGTAGCTGGCCTCGGCGTTCAGCGCCTCGGTAAATACCTGTACCTGGTGTTTGCCGTTGGCCTTGGCCTTGTGCAGCGCCAGGCCTGCGTTACGCATCAGGGTTTGCGGGTCGCGGCCATGCAGCGGCGCGCAGGCGAGGCCCACGGAGCCGGTGACGCTGATCAACTGGTTGTCGACGAACATCGGCTTGTCGAGGGTGGCCAGCAACTGGCTGGCGACCTGCTGGCCGGTTTCAAGGTCGGTATCGTCCAGCAGCACGGCAAACTCGTTACTGGCAAACCGCGCCAGGCTACCGCTGGCCGTCAGGCTGTTGCGCAGGCGCCGGGCCAGGCTGATCAGCAGTTTGTCGCCGGTCTGGTGGCCGAGGCTGTCGTTGATCCGCTTGAAGTTGTCGATGTCCACCAGCAACAGGCTGATAGGGCTGTCGCTGTCCCGGGCAAAGCGTTCGTCCAGGTTACGGATGAACGCCGGACGGTTGCCCAGGTTGGTCAGGTTGTCGGTATAGGCCAAGCGCTCGATGCGCTGCTGGGCCAGCTTGGTCTGGGTGATGTCTTCGTAGATGCCGATGTAGTGCGTCAGCTCACGGTTGTCGCCATAGACCTTGGAGATCGACAGCTGGCCCCAGTAGGGTTCGAGGTTCTTGCGTCGGCTCTTGAACTCGCCTTGCCAGCTGTTGCTCTTGGCCAGGCTGGAAGGCGCGTCGAACAGCAGCTCGCTGAGGTTCTCCAGCGCCGGCAGTTCCGACAGCTGGTGGCCGTGGACTTCTTCGGTGCTGTACTGGGTGATCGCGGTAAAACTGGGGTTGACGTATTCCACCACGCCGTCGCAATTGACCAGCAGGAACGCGTTGGCGCTTTGCTCCACGGCCCGCTGGAACAAGTGCAGCGCGCTGGTGGCGGTACGGCGGTTGTGGTTGTTGATCACCTGGGCGAACTGGTCGGCCAGCTCGCCGGCAAAGGCGATCTCGTCGGACTGCCAGACGCGGGTGCTGCCACTTTGCTCCAGGCACAACACCCCGACCACATTGCCATCGACCCGGATGCTGGCGTCGAGCATGGCGTGGATGTCACGCGGGCGCAGGCTCTCGACCATTTCCCGGGTGCGTGGGTCGCGAAGGGCGTTGTTGGCATCGATGGCGCGGCTGGTTTGCAGGGCTTCCAGGTAGTCCGGGAAGCCACTGGCATCGATAGGCTCGGGCAGGTGGTGCTGCTGATCGGCGCGGTGATAGGCGGAAATCGGCACCAGGTGCTGGTTCTCGAGGTTCCAGATGCTGGCGCAGTCGATTTGGTAGATATCGCAGGCACTGCGGGTGATCAGTTCGGCGGCTTCTTGCAGCGAGTTGTTGGTGCTGTAGCGCTGGCGGGCCAGCAGCAGGATCAGTTCCTGCTGGGCGCGCACTCGCTCAAGGTGTTGCAGCTGTTCCTGCTGGGCGCGCTGGTTGAGTTCCAGGGCGATCTGCAAGCGGCTGTTCTGGCTTTCGAGATCCACGGCAGGGGCCAGTGAAATATCACTGAACAGGCCATCGACCACCATCAGGTAGCCACGCAGCAGGTGACGGTTGTGTTGTTTGTAGGCCTCACCCAGCTCCAGCAGGCTCAATGGGCCGTCATGGGTGTGCAGGGTGTAACGCACCAGGTAATGGGGGCTGATGGTCAGCTGTTCCTGGATCGCGTCATGCAGCTGATAACGCGCTTGGGGTTCCATCAGGCTGGCGTAGGGGGAGCCGACCAGGGCGCACAGTTCGACGGCGGGCAGGCCGAATTGGCGTTCGCAATTGGGGTCGAGGTACAGCAGGGCCCAGCTTGCCTCATTAAGCCGCTCGAAACGCAGCATACCGAGGCGCGAAGGCACCGGTAATTGCGTCACTACCTCGGCCGCCGTACGGGCGACATCGGGTTGGCTTTTCATGGGGAAACTCGCTTGGAAAAATGCGCTTCGCGCCGGGCTCACGCCCTCTTTACTGTTGCCTGCGGCAAGGTTGCATCATGCGGCACGGGCTGACAAGAGAGGATGAAGGCTAAGTGCTATAAGTGGGTTATCGGCCAGCGAACGGTTTTCTACAACCGGGGTGATGGGCGGTGTACAACCTCGATTTCCGTGTCCAGGTTTTGCCTGGAAAGCAGGCAAAAAAAGCCCCGCCAATTGGCGGGGTTGAGGTACGAGCGTGGCGCTCGGAAATCGGTGAAGCCAGGTCTCCTGCATGGGCAGAAGACCTGTTGTGGCTTAAAGCAGGATGGTGCGGATGTCGTTCAGCAACTGGCTCAGGCGCTGGGTGAAGCGTGCGGCAGCCGCGCCGTTGATCACACGGTGATCGTAGGACAGCGACAGTGGCAGCATCAGCTTCGGCTGGAACGCTTTACCGTCCCATACAGGCTGGATAGTGGCCTTGGAAACACCCAGGATCGCCACTTCCGGCGCGTTGACGATTGGCGTGAAGCCAGTACCGCCAATGTGGCCGAGGCTGGAGATGGTGAAGCACGCGCCCTGCATATCGTCCGGGGTGAGCTTCTTGTCGCGGGCCTTGGCAGCCAGTGCAGCGGCCTCAGCGGCAAGCTGCAGCAGGCTCTTCTGGTCGACGTTCTTGATGACCGGTACCAGCAGGCCATCCGGAGTGTCGACTGCAAAGCCGATGTGCACGTACTTCTTGCGAATGATCGCCTTGCCGCTAGGTGCCAGCGAACTGTTGAAGTCCGGCAGTTCCTTGAGCAGGTGTGCGCAAGCCTTGAGCAGCAGGGGCAGCACGGTCAGCTTCACGCCGGCCTTCTCGGCCACGGCTTTCTGCGCAACGCGGAAAGCTTCCAGGTCGGTGATGTCGGCCTGGTCGAACTGGGTCACGTGCGGGATGTTCAGCCAGCTGGCGTGCAGGCCTGCCGCGCCGATTTGCATCAGGCGGGTCATCGGCACTTCTTCGATTTCGCCAAAGCGGCTGAAGTCGACGGTGCGGATCGGCGGAATGCCCGAACCACCGGTAGCGCCACCGGCTGCCGGAGCTTCCTTGGCCTTCTGCATCATGGATTTGACGTAAACCTGCACGTCTTCCTTCAGCACGCGGCCGTGTGGGCCAGTGGCCGACACAGCGCTCAGCTCGACGCCGAATTCACGGGCCAGTTGGCGCACGGCAGGGCCGGCATGAACCTTGGCACCGCTTGGCGCAGGTGCAGCCGCCGGAGCCGGTGCGGCCTCGGCTTTTGCAGCAGGCGCAGGGGCGGCAGCAGGTGCAGCTTCAGCCTTGGCGGCCGGAGCAGCGGCGGCTGGAGCGGCAGCAGCAGGAGCCGAAGCGCCCGCGACTTTCAGTTTGAGGATGAAGTCACCAGTGCCGACTTCGTCTTCCAGCTTCACGGCAATGCTTTCCACCACGCCGGCAGCCGGCGAAGGGATTTCCATGGAGGCTTTGTCGGACTCCAGGGTGATCAGCGACTGGTCGGCTTCGACGGTGTCGCCGACTTTAACCAGCAGCTCGATGATCTTGGCCTTGCCCGACGAACCGATGTCCGGAACATGAATGTCCTGGACAGTAGCGGCGGCAGGCGCTGCCGGTGCAGCAGCCGGGGCCGCAGGGGCCTCGGCAGCAGCGGCAGGTTTTTCAGCGGCAGCAGGGGCCGCAGCAGGAGCGGCCGCCGCAGGGGCCGCATCAGCGGCACCTTCGATTTCCAGCTCAAGCAGTTCGTCGCCTTCTTTCAGGCGATCGCCCAGCTTCACTTTCAGGCTCTTGACCACGCCGGCCTTGGGAGCAGGAATTTCCATGCTCGCCTTGTCCGACTCCAGGGTCAGGATGCTCTGGTCGGCTTCGACGGTGTCGCCGACCTTCACAAACAGTTCAATTACTTCACCTTCACCGCTGCCGATGTCAGGTACGCGAATGAGTTCGCTCACAGAAAGTCTCCTCAGCAGTCCAGTGGGTTGCGTTTTTCCGGGTTGATCCCGAACTTGACGATAGCGTCAGCTACCACCTTAGGTTCGATTTCACCACGGTCAGCCAAGGCTTCCAGGGCTGCCAACACCACGAAGTGACGGTCGACTTCGAAGAAGTGACGCAGCTTCTTGCGGCTGTCACTACGGCCGAAACCGTCGGTGCCCAGGACTTTGAATTCCTTGGACGGTACCCACTGACGAATTTGTTCAGCAAACAGCTTCATGTAGTCGGTAGAGGCGATAACCGGACCCTTACGGCCAGCCAGGCACTCTTCAACGTAGGTGCGCGCAGGCTTCTGGCCCGGGTGCAGGCGGTTGCTGCGCTCTACGGCCAGGCCGTCGCGACGCAGTTCGTTGAAGCTGGTAACGCTCCATACGTCAGCGCCGACGTTGAACTCTTCACGCAGGATTTTTGCCGCTTCACGCACTTCGCGCAGGATGGTGCCGGAGCCCATCAGTTGCACGTGGTGAGCAGCTTCCTTGGTGTCTTCTTCGAGCAGGTACATGCCCTTGATGATGCCTTCCTCGACACCGGCCGGCATGGCTGGTTGCTGGTAGGACTCGTTCATCACGGTGATGTAGTAGAAAACGTCCTGCTGTTCTTCGGTCATCTTCTTCATGCCGTCCTGGATGATCACCGCCAGCTCATAGCCGTAGGTTGGATCAAAGGTGCGGCAGTTCGGGATGGTGCCCGCCAGGATGTGGCTGTGGCCGTCTTCGTGTTGCAGGCCTTCGCCGTTCAGCGTGGTCCGGCCGGCAGTACCGCCGATCAGGAAGCCACGGGTACGGCTGTCGCCTGCTGCCCAAGCCAGGTCGCCAATACGCTGGAAACCGAACATCGAGTAGAAGATGTAGAACGGCAGCATCGGCTGGTTGTGGCTGGAGTACGACGTACCGGCAGCGATGAAGGAGCTCATGGCGCCCGCTTCGTTGATGCCTTCTTCGAGGATCTGGCCCTTCTTGTCTTCCTTGTAGAACATCACCTGGTCTTTATCGACTGGCTCGTAGAGCTGGCCGACGGAGGAGTAGATGCCCAACTGACGGAACATGCCTTCCATACCGAAGGTACGGGCTTCGTCCGGGATGATCGGCACGATACGCGAGCCGATTTCCTTGTCCTTGACCAGCTGCGCGAGGATCCGCACGAAGGCCATGGTGGTGGAGATTTCACGGTCGCCCGAACCGTCCAGGATAGCCTTGAGGGTATCCAGTGGCGGAGTCGGGATGTTGAAGCTCTTGGCGCGGCGCTGTGGCACGAAACCGCCCAGTGCAGTGCGACGCTCGCTGAGGTAGCGGGCTTCGGCGCTGTTTGGCTCTGGCTTGAAGAACGGCAGGTTCTCCAGCTCTTCGTCCTTGACCGGGATGTCGAAGCGGTCGCGGAACAACTTCAGGCTGTCGACATCGACTTTCTTGGTGTTGTGCGCGGTGTTCTTCGCTTCGCCGGCACCGGTGCCATAACCTTTGATGGTCTTGGCCAGAATGACGGTTGGTTGCTCTTTGTGGTTGACCGCTTCGTGGTACGCCGCGTAGACCTTGTACGGGTCGTGGCCGCCACGGTTGAGTTTCCAGATCTCGTCGTCGGACAGATCAGCAACCATCGCCTTGAGCTCTGGCGAGTTGAAGAAGTGTTCACGTACGAACGCGCCGTCTTTGGCTTTGTAGTTCTGGTACTCGCCGTCGATGACTTCGTCCATGCGACGTTGCAGGATACCGTCGACGTCTTTGGCCAGCAGTGGGTCCCAGAAACGGCCCCAGATGACTTTGGTCACGTTCCATTGAGCACCGCGGAACACGCCTTCGAGTTCCTGGATGATCTTGCCGTTGCCGCGAACCGGGCCGTCGAGGCGCTGCAGGTTGCAGTTGATGACGAAGATCAGGTTGTCCAGCTTCTCGCGGCCAGCCAGGGAGATGGCGCCTAGGGATTCCGGCTCGTCACACTCGCCGTCGCCCAGGAAGCACCAGACTTTCTGCTTGCCTTCAGGGATGAAGCCACGGGCTTCCAGGTACTTCATGAAGCGTGCCTGGTAGATCGCCTGGATCGGGCCCAAGCCCATGGATACCGTCGGGAACTGCCAGAAATCAGGCATCAGCCAAGGGTGCGGATAGGACGAGAGGCCCTGGCCGTCGACTTCCTGGCGGAAGTTGTTCATTTGCTCTTCGGTGATGCGGCCTTCCATGAACGCACGGGCGTAGACGCCTGGCGAGGTGTGACCCTGGAAGTAGATCAGGTCGCCGCCGTGTTCTTCGGTCGGGGCCTGGAAGAAGTAGTTGAAGCCAATGTCATACAGGGTTGCGCTGGAAGCGAAGCTGGAGATGTGACCGCCCAGGTCAGAATCTTTCAAGTTCGTGCGCATTACCATCGCCATGGCGTTCCAGCGTACCAACGAGCGAATGCGGCGTTCCATGAACAGGTCGCCAGGCATGCGTGCTTCGTGGGTTACCGGGATGGTGTTGCGGTACGGCGTGGTGATGGCGTAGGGCAGTTGCGAGCCGCTGCGGGTCGCGAGTTCGCCCATACGGGTCATCAGGTAGTGAGCACGGTCTTCGCCTTCTTTGTCGAGAACCGATTCCAGGGCGTCCAGCCATTCCTGGGTTTCGACGGGATCGAGGTCTTGCATGGCTTGCTCCAGGGCGGAAAGGCTACCAGAATCGGTTGCCTGAAGTTTGCGACTGGCCTTGTGGGCAGACGACATAAATTCTTGGATGGCCGAAGGTTGCTTCGGCGTCCTGTAGTTTTACTACAAATCGTCGGCCATTTCAGCCTTTCGAATGTATATACGAGTAGTAAAACTACACAAGACTGAGCGGATTGCTCGGTCTAGCTGGCGAGCATAATCGTTATTGTTGATCTTTTGCGAACAAGAAAGGGTAGAGAATTGATGTTGACTGCCAAAAAAGAAAAATTTTCAGCTATTTCTAACCTTTGTTCGACAGTCCTTCACCGAGCGTGGTTCTTGCGTTCACAGCTACAAGCCCTTTACGCGCCGATCAAGGATAGACCATGAGCCTTCCAATGCAGGCCGAACTACCGGCCATCCTGCTTCCATTTGCCAAGCGGGCCGAGCAGTCATTTCGTGACGCCGTGGCCGGATTGGACGGCGATAATGGCCTTTCTGAGTGGACGCCGCAACGTTGGGCTGACTTCGCCCGTGTGTGCGCCGCCAGTGATTTCGTCATTGAACAGAGTGTTCGTGACCCTTTGATGTTGCTGGAACTGGTGGCCTGGGGCGAGCTGGACCGCGGCTTTGCCCCCGGCGAGCTGTGCGGGCAGATTGCGGTTGCCGTGCAGCAAGCCCAGACAGAAGACGAGCTGGGCCGCGTTCTGCGACGCCAGCGCACGCGCCAGCAAGTGCGGATCATCTGGCGCGACCTGACCCGACAGGCGGACCTGGTGCAAACCTGCCGCGATCTATCGGACATGGCTGACGCCAGCATCGACCAGGCGTATCAATGGTTGTACCAGCGCCACTGCGCCTTGTTCGGCACCCCCACTGGTCGTCGCAGCGGTGAACCGCAGCACATGGTCATCCTCGGCATGGGCAAGCTCGGTGCCGTGGAGCTGAACCTGTCGTCCGATATCGACCTGATCTTTGCCTACCCCGAAGGCGGCGACACGGTCGGCGTGAAGCGCTCTCTGGATAACCAGGAATTCTTCATCCGTCTTGGTCAAAAACTGATCAAGGCCCTGGACCCGATGACCGTCGACGGCTTTGTGTTCCGCGTCGACATGCGCCTGCGGCCCTACGGTTCAGCCGGGGCGCTAGTGCTCAGCTTCAACGCGCTGGAGCAGTACTACCAGGATCAGGGCCGCGACTGGGAACGCTACGCCATGATCAAGGCGCGGGTGGTGGCGGGTGACCAGGTGGCTGGCGCACAACTGCTCGACATGCTGCGACCGTTTGTCTACCGGCGTTACCTGGACTTCTCCGCCATCGAAGCGCTGCGCACCATGAAGCAGTTGATCCAGCAGGAAGTGCGGCGCAAGGGCATGGCCGAGAACATCAAGCTGGGCTCGGGCGGCATTCGTGAAGTCGAATTTATCGCCCAGGCGTTCCAACTGATCCACGGCGGCCGCGACCTGAGCCTGCAACAACGCCCGCTGTTAAAAGTGCTGGGCACCCTGGAAGGCCAGGGCTACCTGCCACCGGCGGTGATTGCTGAGCTGCGCGATGGCTATGAATTCCTGCGCTACACCGAGCACGCGATCCAGGCGATTGCCGATCGCCAGACGCAGATGCTCCCGGACGGCACCGAAGACCAGGCGCGGATTGCCTTCATGATGGGGTTCCCGGACTGGGCTGCGTTCCATGAGCGCCTGATGTACTGGCGTGGCCGGGTGGACTGGCATTTCCGCCAGGTGATTGCCGACCCGGATGAAGAAGAGGGCGAAGAGCGCGAGCTGGTGGTGGGCGGTGAGTGGTTGCCGTTGTGGGAGGAGTCCCAGGACGAAGAAGCGGCTTGCCGACAGTTGCAGGAGGGTGGTTTTGCCGACGCGCCCAAGGCCTTGAAAGCCTTGGCCGGCCTGCGCAGCAGTCCACAACTGCGTGCCATGCAGCGATTGGGTCGCGAGCGCCTGGATGCGTTTATCCCACGTCTGCTGGCCCAGGCTGTCGAGCACGCCAACCCGGATCTGGTGCTGGAGCGCGTCCTGCCCTTGGTCGAAGCCGTCGCCCGGCGTTCCGCTTATCTGGTGCTGCTGACGGAAAACCCCGACGCCCTGCGTCGCCTCCTGACCCTGTGCGCCGCCAGCCCGTGGATTGCCGAACAGATCACCCGCTTCCCGCTGCTGCTGGACGAATTGCTCAACGAAGGACGCCTGTTCAAGCCGCCGCTGGCGCCGGAACTGGCCGCCGAATTGCGCGAGCGCCTGACACGTATCCCCGAAGATGACCTTGAGCAGCAGATGGAAGCCCTGCGTCACTTCAAACTGGCCCACCGCCTGCGGGTGGCCGCTTCGGAAATCGCCGGCAGCCTGCCGCTGATGAAAGTCAGCGACTACCTGACCTGGCTCGCCGAAGCCATCCTCGAGCAAGTGCTGGCCCTGGCCTGGCGCCAGACCGTCGCCCGTCACGGCTCGCCGCAACGGGTGGACGGCACCTTGTGCGATCCTGGCTTCATCATTGTCGGTTATGGGAAAGTCGGCGGCATCGAATTGGGGCATGGTTCGGACCTGGACCTGGTGTTTATTCATGACGGTGACCCGCAAGCCGAAACAGACGGGGCGAAGCCGATCGACGGCGCGCAGTTCTTTACCCGACTGGGCCAGCGGATCATTCACTTGCTGACCACCCAGACCAACTCCGGGCAATTGTATGAGGTGGACATGCGCCTGCGGCCTTCGGGCGCATCCGGTTTGCTGGTGAGTTCCCTGGGCGCCTTTGCGCGCTATCAGGAAAACGAAGCCTGGACCTGGGAGCACCAGGCTTTGGTACGTGCGCGGGTGCTGGTGGGCAGTCAGGATGTGGGGCGTGCTTTCGAGCAGGTGCGGGCGCAAGTGCTCGGCCGTGCACAGGACCTGGACAAGCTGCGCCAGGAGGTCAGCGAGATGCGCGCCAAGATGCGCGACAACCTCGGTACCAAGTCCACGGCGGCGGGAACGGCGGCGAATGCCTTCGAACCCACGGTGGCGTTCGACCTCAAGCAGGACGCCGGAGGTATCGTCGATATTGAATTTATGGTGCAATACGCGGCTTTGGCGTGGTCTGCGCAACATCCATCGTTGCCGCGCTACACCGACAATATCCGCATTCTGGAAGGGCTGGAGCAGGTCGGGCTGATGCCCGCTGCCGATGCCCATTTGCTGCGCGAGGTGTATAAAGCCTACCGTTCCGCCGCTCACCGCCAGGCCTTGCAGAACGAGGCCGGGACCGTTGCCGGGGATCAGTTCGCTGACGAACGGCGCCAGGTGCAGCGAATCTGGCATGAACTGGGGTTAAGCTGAAACACTATATAAGGCGGGGAGGCATGAGCCTCCCCGTATCGTTTGTGGAAACTACATGAATATTCTGATCGTTGGGCCCAGTTGGGTCGGTGACATGGTGATGGCACAGACACTGTTCCAGTGCCTGAAACAACGCCATCCCGACTGCCAAATCGACGTGCTCGCCCCCGAGTGGAGCCGGCCGATTCTTGAGCGTATGCCCGAGGTGCGTCAGGCTTTGAGCTTCCCGCTCGGCCATGGCGCGCTGGAACTGGCGACCCGTCGACGTATCGGCAAGTCCCTGGCTGGCCAGTACGATCAGGCGATACTGTTGCCCAACTCGATGAAATCGGCGCTGGTGCCGTTCTTCGCCGGTATTCCCAAGCGCACCGGCTGGCGTGGCGAGTTTCGCTATGGCCTGCTCAATGATGTGCGCAAGCTCGACAAGGCCCGCTACCCGCTGATGATCGAGCGCTTCATGGCCCTGGCCTACGCGCCGGGTGCCGAGCTGCTTGCACCGTATCCGCGCCCGAGCCTGCAAATCGACCCGGTTACCCGCGACGCAGCCCTGGCCAAGTTCGGCCTGGAGCTGGACCGTCCGGTGCTGGCGCTGTGCCCTGGCGCCGAGTTTGGCGAGTCCAAGCGCTGGCCGTCGGAGCATTACGCCAAGGTCGCGGAGATGAAGATTCGCGAGGGCTGGCAAGTCTGGTTGTTTGGCTCGAAAAACGATCATTCGGTGGGCGAGGACATTCGCCAGCGTCTGATCCCGGGCCTGCGGGAAGAAGCCGTCAACCTCAGCGGCGACACGTCCCTGGCCGAGGCCATCGACTTGCTGTCCTGCGCCGATTCGGTGGTGTCCAACGACTCTGGCCTGATGCACGTGGCCGCGGCGCTGAACCGCCCGCTGGTAGCGGTGTACGGCTCTACATCTCCCGGGTTTACCCCACCGTTGGCCGACAAGGTCGAAGTGGTGCGCCTGGGCCTGGATTGCAGCCCGTGTTTTGATCGCACCTGCCGCTTCGGCCACTACAACTGCCTGCGCCAGTTGCTGCCGCAACCTGTCAGCGACGCGTTGCAGCGGTTGCAGGGCACTGTGGTCGAGGTCCGTTAAGTTGCGGGTTCTGGTAATCAAGACCTCATCCCTGGGCGACGTGATTCATGCCTTGCCGGCGTTGACCGACGCGGCGCGGGCGATCCCGGGCATCCGGTTTGACTGGGTGGTGGAAGAAGGCTTCGCCGAGATTCCCACCTGGCACCCGGCGGTGGACAAGGTGATCCCGGTGGCGATCCGCCGCTGGCGCAAGAACCTCTGGCAGACCTTCAAGAGTGGCGAATGGCGGCGCTTCAAAAAGAGCGTGCAGTCGACCAAATACGACTTGGTGATCGATGCTCAGGGCCTGTTGAAAAGCGCCTGGCTGACCCGCTACGTACGTGCTCCCGTTGCCGGCTTCGACAAGCAGTCGGCTCGCGAACCGTTGGCGGCGCACTTCTATTCCCGGCGTTTGGCCGTGGCCCGTGGGCAGCATGCGGTGGAGCGTTTGCGCCAGCTGTTTGCCGTCGCACTGGGCTACGACCTTCCCAAGGGCTTGGGCGACTACGGCCTCAGCGTCGACAAGCTGCTGGGCCTGCCGCCGAAAAAACCGTTTGTACTGCTGCTGCACGGCACCACCTGGGACACCAAGCACTGGCCGGAAGCCTACTGGCGCGACCTGGCCGAACGCATGGACCGCTTCGGCGTGGACGTGAAGTTGCCGTGGGGCAATGCCGCCGAAAAGGCTCGGGCTGAACGCTTGGCCAGCGGCCTGAAGAACGCTGAAGTGCTGCCCAAGCTGAACCTGGCGGGCGTGGCGCGAGTGCTGGCGAGTGCCAAGGCGTGTGTCGCAGTCGACACCGGTCTTGGTCACTTGGCGGCCGCGCTGGATGTGCCGACGATTTCCCTGTTCGGCCCCACCAATCCAGGCCTGACCGGCGCCTACGGCAAGGCGCAGGTCCACCTGGCCAGCGATTTTCCGTGTGCGCCGTGCCTGCAAAAGAAATGCACCTATCAACCGACCGCTGAAGACCAGCGCCGGTTTGATCTCAAGCGCGAGTGGCCCCTGTGCTTCACTCGCCTGAACCCTGAGCGTGTCGCAACGCGATTAAGCACGTTGTTATTGGCTGAGGAACACTGATGCAACTGGCTTTTGTCCTCTACAAGTATTTCCCCTTTGGTGGCCTGCAGCGCGACTTCATGCGCATTGCCCTGGAGTGCCAGAAGCGCGGCCACAAGATCCGCGTCTACACGCTGATCTGGGAAGGTGACGTGCCGCCGGGCTTCGAAGTGCTGGTGGCGCCGGTCAAGGCGTTGGTCAACCATCGGCGCAATGAAAAGCTCTACGCCTGGATCCAGGCCGACCTGGCCAAGCGCCCGGTGGACCGCGTGGTGGGCTTCAACAAGATGCCGGGGTTGGACCTGTACTTCGCCGCCGACGGTGTGTTCGAAGACAAGGCGCAGACCCTGCGCAACCCGATGTACCGCTGGTTTGGCCGATACAAGCACTTTGCCGAATACGAGCGTGCGGTGTTCGACAAGGACGCCAAGACGCAGATCATGGTGCTGTCCGAGCACCAGCAGCAGCTGTTCACCCAGTATTACGGCACCCAGGCCGAGCGTTTTCACTTGTTGCCGCCGGGTATCGCCCGCGACCGCCGCGCGCCGCCCAACGCTGCCGAGATCCGCGCTGAGTTTCGTCGCGAATTCGGCCTGGCCGAAGATGATTTGCTGCTGGTGCAGATCGGCTCGGGCTTCAAGACCAAGGGCGTCGATCGCAGCCTCAAAGCCGTGGCCGCGCTGCCGTCGAACCTGAAGAAACGCACCCGGCTATTTGTAATCGGCCAGGACGACCCCAAAGTATTCCAATTGCAGAGTGCTGCGCTGGGCCTGGGCGATCAGGTGCAGTTCTTCAAGGGGCGCAGCGATATCCCGCGCTTTCTGCTGGGCGCGGACCTGTTGATCCACCCCGCGTACAACGAGGCGGCCGGCATGGTGCTGATCGAAGCGGTGGTCGCCGGCCTCCCGGTACTGGTGAGCAAGGTCTGCGGTTACGCGTTTTACATCGACAAGGCCCAGAATGGCCGGGTATTGGACGAACCGTTCGAGCAGGCCCAACTCAATCAGTACCTGGTCGACATGCTCGACGATCCACAAGCGCGCGCGGCCTGGAGCCGCAATGGTCTGGCCTTCGCTGAGACGGCCGACCTCTATAGCATGCCGCAGTACGCTGCGGACCTGATTCTGGCGGAGCCAAACCGATGAAGTTGATTCTTGCCGAACCGTTCAAGACCCTGTGGGCCGGACGCGATGCGTTCGCCGAAGTCGAGAAGCTGGACGGTCAGGTGTACCGTGAACTGGATGCCCGCCGTACCTTGCGTACGGAAGTGGACGGCCACGGCTTTTTCGTGAAGATCCACCGGGGGATCGGCTGGGCCGAAATCCTCAAGAACCTGATCACCGCCAAGTTGCCGGTGTTGGGCGCGGGCCAGGAATGGCTGGCGATCCAGCGTTTGCAGGAAGTGGGCGTACCGACCATGACCGCCGTCGCTTACGGCGAAAAGGGCAGCAACCCGGCGGACCAGCACTCATTCATCGTCACCGAAGAACTGGCGCCGACCGTCAGCCTCGAAGACCTGAGCATGGACTGGGTCAAGCAGCCGCCGGCGCCTGTGATCAAGCATGCGCTGATCGCCGAAGTGGCGCGCATGACCGGCATGATGCACCGCGCCGGGGTCAACCACCGTGACTGCTACATCTGCCATTTCCTGCTGCACACCGACAAGCCGCTGGTAGCCGATGATTTCAAGCTGTCGGTGATCGACCTGCACCGTGCCCAGGTACGTTCGAAGATTCCGTTGCGCTGGCGCAACAAGGACCTGGCCGCGCTGTACTTCTCGGCCCTGGACATCGGCCTGACCCGCCGCGACAAACTGCGCTTCCTCAAGGGTTACTTCCAGCAGCCACTGCGCCAGATTCTCGCTGAAGAAGCCGCCTTGCTGGGATGGCTGGAACGCAAGGCGGCCAAGCTCTACGACCGCAAGCAACGCTACGGGGATGCGCTCTGATGGCGGGTTGGAACCTGGAACCCGCTTACGCCGCCCTGGCGGATGACTTTGGTAGCCTGGAAGCCGTGTTCGCCCTGCAAGGCGAGCGGCTGACCCGCGATCCACTATCCGAAGTGATTCGCGTGGAGCGCGGTGGGGTCAACTATTACGTCAAGCGCTACGTCGGCGCGGGCAAGGGGTTGCGCCGCTACCTGGGCAAGCCACGGGTCAAGTCTGAATGGCAGAACCTCAAGCGCTTCGCCAAGTGGGGCATTCCCACCGCCGACGTGATCGCCTGGGGCCTGGAACGCAAAGGCCTGGCTTATCACCGTGGGGCGATGATCACGCGCGAGCTGCCCAAGACCGAAGATTTGTCGGCATTGGCCGAGCGCAATGACCCGCAACTGTCCGACCCGGTGTGGGTCAACAAGATCAGTCGCCAGCTCGCTGAATACACGCGGACCATGCACGACCACCGGTTTACCCATAACGATTTGAAGTGGCGCAACTTGTTGGTGGACGACCAGCAAACCCTGTACCTGATCGATTGCCCCAACGGCGATTTCTGGCGCGGGTTCTGGCTCAAATACCGTATCACCAAGGACCTGGCCTGCCTGGACAAGGTCGCCAAGTATCACTTGTCGGCCACCCAGCGCCTGCGCTTCTACATGCAATACCGTCAGCGCAAGCACCTGAGCGCGGCGGACAAACAGCGAATTCGCCACGTGGTGAAGTTTTTCGAGGGGCGAGAATGAGTGATTTCCTGGCGGCCGAAGATCGAGCATTGCTTGAGCGCAACGGCCTCGGCACTTTCGACGCGCTGTGGGCCAAGCAACTGGATGCCGTGGACGAGCCCAATACCAGCCGCGGCGGCTGGAGCAGCGTGTTTCGCCTCGAACTCGAAGGCCAGGGCTACTACCTCAAGCGCCAGAGCAACTACCTGACGCGCACCTTGCACCGCCCGTTTGGCGAGCCGAGTTTTGCCCGCGAGTTTCGTAACATCAGCCGCTATCGGCAGTTGGGTATTCCGGCGTTGCAGGCGGCGTTTTTCGGTGAGCGCAAAGTGGCCGGAGAGCATCGGGCGATGTTGCTGACCCGGGCGCTGGATGGTTGGAATGATCTGGATTCATTGCTGGAGCAATGGTCTGAGTTGAGCGACGTGCAGCAGCGGGCAATCCTGCTGGCCTGCGGTCAGCTTGCTCGTCAGTTGCACAGCGTGGGCCAGGTGCATGGCTGTTTTTATCCCAAGCATATTTTCCTGCAGGCCACCGGCGACGGGTATGCGGCACAATTGATCGACCTGGAGAAAACCCGCCCGCTGCTGTTTGGCTGGCGTGATCGGGTCAAGGACCTGGAACCGCTGTTGCGCCGTGCGCCGCAATGGTCGGACGATCAGGTGCGCCAGCTGTTGGCGGCGTATCTGGATCAGCCTGAGAGCAGCGCGTTGGTCGCCACTTGGCATCAGCGCCTGGCAGCCCGTCGTACTCACAAGGAGAAGCGCTGATGCGTTTGTCCGAACTGAAAAATGCCGGCCGTACACCCAGCCTGCCCTTGAGCATCGAGCTGGCGGACGCTGCCGGGCCTGGGCAGTTGCAATTGCTCAGTTTGCTGCGGGTATTGCCGGGCCAGCGCTATGTCGGCGCAGCCGTGTGGCGCGGGCGCCCGGTGCTGGCCAAACTGCTGGTGGGCAGCAAGGCGGCGCGGCATTTTCAGCGTGAACTCAGGGGCGTGCGGTTGTTGGCTGAGCAAGGCCTGACCACGCCGCTGTTGCTGGCCGATGGTCTGCAAGAAGGTGAGGGCGGTTGGCTGCTGTTCGAGTTTCTGGAAGGCGCCGACAGCCTGGCCGATGCCTGGCATGCCGTCGAAGCCTTGCCGCCGCTGGCTGACGAGCAGCAGGCGGTGCTGGCCGAAGCGCTGGGTGCGATTGCGCAGATGCACGCCAAAGGCTTGTGGCAGGAAGACCTGCACCTGGACAACCTGCTGCGCCAGGACGGCAAGCTGTATCTGATCGATGGTGCCGGGATCTGTGTCGAAGAGGCGGGCAAGCCGCTGTCGCGCAACCGGGTGCTGGAAAACCTCGGGGTGTTTTTCGCACAGTTGCCGAAAAACCTCGAGCCATTTACCGAAGAGCTGCTGGTGCATTATCTGCTGAGCAATGGCGAGCATGCCTTGCCGCTGGAAGCGCTGCAAAAGCAGGTACGTAAAGTCAGTGCCTGGCGCTTGAAGGATTTCCTGAGCAAGGTTGGCCGTGAGTGCACGTTGTTCAGTGTGGTGCGCGGGCCATTCGCGTTGCGCGCGACCCGTCGTGAGGAAGAAGCGTCGATGCTGCCGGTGCTGGAGCAGGCCGACGCGCTGCTGGATCAGGGCCACCTGTATAAGACCGGTGGTGCAGCCAGTGTCGCCAAGGTCGAGGTGGGCGGTCGGCCCCTCGTGATCAAACGCTACAACATCAAGGGTTTTGCCCATTGGCTCAAGCGTTTCTGGCGGCCGAGCCGGGCCTGGCATTCGTGGCGCGAAGGCAATCGCCTGGCGTTCCTCGGTATCGCCACGCCCAAGCCGCTGGCGTTGCTGGAAAAGCGTTTCCTGTGGCTGCGCAGCCGGGCGTACCTGGTGACCGAGTACCTGCCGGGGCCGGACATCATCGAGCGGTTTGCGCCGTACGTTGAAAGTGGCGAGGCGCCCGAGGCCGAATTGCAGGCCCTGGATTACTTGTTTGCAGAGTTGATCCGCGAGCGCATCAGCCATGGGGATTTCAAGGGGCACAACCTGTTCTGGCACACGGATCGCTGGGCGCTTATCGACCTTGATTCGATGTGTCAGCACACGTCCTTGAGCAGCTTCGCTCCGGCATATGCCAGGGATCGGGCAAGGTTTATGCGTAACTGGCCTGAGAGCAGTGCGTTGTATCGGGTGATTGACCAGCGGTTGCCAAAGGCAGTGGGGTAGGGGTTTTGGGGCCGCTGCGCGGCCCAACGGGAGCAAGCTCCCTCGCCACAAGTTCGATGTCAGTTTCTAAAAGGTGTACTCGGCGCCTGCGCCGGCGTACCACGAGCGTCCCGGCGCTGCTTCGTAATAGCGGCCATTGCCGTCTCCGACAATCACCGACCCTACGTACTGGCGATCCAGCAGGTTATCCAAGCGCAGGGTTTGGTGAAACGTCCAGTGCTCCACCTTCTGCTCAAACCGTGCGCGCCAGTTGAATACGCTGTAGCCCGGTGCCGCGTGTTGCTGGTTGGTGTCTTCGACGTAGACCTTGCTGCGGTACATGCCTTCCAGGGCGGTGCTGACCCAGTCCCGGGGTTTCCAGTTCAGTTCGGCGAATAACGTGGTTTGCGGGACGCCGGGGAGGTAGTTGCCTTTGTCCACCGGTTTGCCGCCGCCGATGAAGTCGCTGTCGTAGGTGGCTTGCAGGCGGGTGTAGGCGATGTTGGTGCTCCACTGTTCGCTGAGCTGGCTTTCGATGCCCAGTTCGAAGCCGCGGCGCAGGGTGCGGCCGGCGTTCTGGTAGCTGGTGCGGCCGCCGATCGATTGATCCACCACCAACTCGTCCTCGGTGGTGATCTGGAAGACAGCGGCGTTGATCCGGGTGTCGCTCAGCTGTGCCTTCAAGCCCACTTCATATTGCGTGCTTTCAGACGGCTTCAGGCCGAAGTTGAACCCTTCGATATTGCCTGGCGCATAGGCCAACTCCGCCTGAGTCGGCGTCTCGAAACCCTTGCCGGCACTGATGTAGCCGTGCAGGTCGGGCGTGAAGGCGTACATCACGCTGACGGACGGCGTGTTCTTCTGGTAGGTCTTGTTGCCGCTGGAGTCGCCGTTACTCAGGAACTGGTCGTCGACGTCCAGTTCCATGGTGCTGTGGCGGACTCCGGCTTGCAGGGTCCAGCGGTCGATGGCCCAGTTGGCCTGGATGTAGGGGTCGAGGCTGCGGGCGGTGTCGATTTCATCCCGGCGTAGCTGGCCTTTTACGCCAAGGGTGTTGCCGCTGTAGTTCTGGTAGCCGTGGCGGCTGTCTTCGCTCTGGTCGAAATCCAGGCCGGTGATGATCATCAGCTCGCCCGGCACGCTGTCGATTGGCTGCATCCAGCGCACGGAGCCGCCGTAGAACTTGCGGTCGAACTGCACCACGCCGCCGCCGCGTTCGTTGGCGGGCGTTCCCTTGGGAATCGACAAATACTGAATCACACTCCGCCGCCCGGTATAGGCATTCACCTGCAGCGTTGCCTCACCAAAGTACCGCTCGTAATTCATCCCCACTTGCTGGTGGTCAATGCTCTTGCGGGTGTTGTACAGCTCGGCGGCGCTGCTGACCGAGCGCGGGTCAGCCTTGTATGCATCCCACGCCTGCCCAAGCGGATCCTGGGTGCCGTTTTGCTCCAGGCTGCTGTAGATCAGCGCCAGCTTGCTGTCTTCATCGGGCTCGAAATTCAGCTTGGCAAAGGTCTGGTCGCGGCGGGCGCTGCTGTGGTCGCGATAGCCATCGGTGTCCATGCGCGAGGCGTCCAGCACAAAACCTGCGCCGTCTGCCGCGCCTTCGGCGGTCAGATGGTTCTTGCTCAGGCCGTCACTGCCCACCAGCGTCTCGGCGCCGATGCGCGGTGGGCCTTCGCCGTTGCGGGAAAACATCTGGATTACGCCGCCCGCATTGCTGCCATAGAGCGTAGCGGCCGGGCCGCGCAGGACTTCGATGCGCTCGGCGGTGTCGAGGTTGAACGTGGCGGCCTGGCCCTGGCCGTCCGGGGTGCTGGCAGGGATGCCGTCGGCGATCAGCTTGATACCGCGCACCCCAAACGCCGAGCGGGCACCGAAGCCACGGGAGGAAATCTGCAAGTCCTGGGCGTAGTTCTGGCGGTTTTGAACCACCAGGCCAGGCACGCGGGACAAGGCTTCGGAGGCATTGATGCCCAGTTGGCCGTCGCTGATTTGCTCACGGCTGATGCTGTCCACGGAATAAGGCAGGTCAAACGACGGGCTAGCGCTACGCGAGCCGGTGACCACGCTGGGGTCGAGGACCAGCGGAGCCTCGTCGGCCAGGGCGCCGTTACACAGTCCCAGAAGGCCGGGAAGCAACAGGGCGAAGCGTTTGGGGGCAGCAACTTTCATGAGTAAACCAGCATCCATGACGCACAAAAGTGCGCGAGTTTAACGATTCAGCCAGCTTTTACCATTTCGGAATCCTCCTACATGGCGCGGCGGTGCACGGGGTCTGGGGCACGAACAGGGCCAATGTTAGCGTTGCTGACCATTCAGAGGGCTGGCCATGACACTAAAAATGACTGCTGCGCTAAGCATTGGAATCCTTGTGTTGAGCGGCTGTGGAACGGCCAATACGGTATTGCGCGAGGATGCGGCAGCGGCACGTGAACTCAGAAAGCAAAAAACCTATTGCCAGTCGATTCCTCGTGTCTACAGTGGCGTCGCCTTCGATTTCTGCCTGCTGCATGCCGTGCCGGACCCTACTGGAATACTGGTGCCGTTCGTTCTATTGGATATAACGGTCTCGGGCATTGTTGATACAGTAGCCCTGCCCTACACGGTTTATCGCCAAGGTACCGATGGCAACATCAGTATTTATTGGCGCCCGGGTTCATAAACGGATCCAGTAGGGTTATATGGGCCAGGGATGAACGCCCACACTTATGCCAAATGGAGTTGTCCGTGAGTCTTGCAACCAAATGTCTTCTCGCCGCTGTACTGGTATCCACCACCGGTTGCGGCACCATCAACACGGTGTTTCGCCCGGACGCCGTTGCCAGCCAGAACCTCAAGGAATCGCGCAGTTATTGTGAAAACGTGCCGCGTATCTACAGTGGGGTGATCTACGGTTTTTGCACACTGAACGGCGCCCCCGACACCACCAAAGAGCACACCCGCGATGCCTCCGGCTCCCTGCCGATCTTCGCCGCCGAGCTCGTGGGCTCCGGCTTGCTCGACACCCTCGTGCTGCCCTACACGGTTTACCGCCAGAACAGGGACGGCAGCATCGAGATATTCCGCTAGGTCTGCAGTGACAACCGGTCGCCACAATCCCTAGATCATCCCGCGCCGTGTTTACGCTATAATCCCGCCCTTTAGCTGTTTCTCGCCCAGGCGAGAAGCACACTTTTTTCAGGCGTGACGCGCCTGCATGCAGACTAAAAGAGGCTAGACCCCTGTGGCATTGACGATTCTTGGCCTGTCCGGCGCCCTTAGCCATGATCCTTCCGCAGCCTTGTATATCGACGGCAAGCTGATCGCTGCCGCCGAAGAAGAGCGCTTCGTACGCGACAAACATGCAAAGAACCGCATGCCCTACGAGTCGGCGAAGTTCTGCCTGGAACAAGCCGGTATCAAGCCTTCCGACGTTGACGTGGTCGCGATTCCGTTCGCCCCCATCAGCCTGTTCGGCGAGGCCCGCTGGCACTATGCCAAGCGTTACTGGTACGCCCCGGACCGCGCCCTCGATGCGATCCTGATGGGCAACCGTCGCTACAAGCGCTATCGCAACAAGATCGTCTGGTGCCTGGAGCAACTGGGCTTCGATCCGAAGAAAATCAAGATCGAACCGGTTGAACACCACCTGGCCCACGCTTCCAGCGCCTACCACTGCTCGGGTTTCCAGGAGAAGACCGCGATTCTCGGGATCGACGGCAAGGGCGAGTACGCCACCACCTTCTTCGGCTACGGCGAAAACGGCAAGATCCACAAGATCAAGGAATTCTACGATCCGGACTCCCTCGGCGGCCTGTATGGCGCGATCACCGAGTTCCTCGGTTTCGAGATGCTCGACGGTGAGTTCAAGGTCATGGGCATGGCGCCGTATGGCGATGCCAGCAAGTACGATTTCTCGCGCCTGGCCTCCTTTGAAAACGGCGAGCTGGTGATCAACACCGACTACGCCAACGTCATCGGCCTGCGCCGCTACAAAGAGAAGGGCAAGGGGTTCTACTTCTCGCCGAAGCTGATCGAGTGGCTGGGTCCGAAGCGCGAAGGCGATATCGCCGACGAGCCGTACATCCACTACGCGGCCAGCATGCAGGCACTGTTCGAGAAGCTGGCGTTGCAGATGATCGACCATTACCTGGGCGACATCCTCAAAGACACCGGCAAGCTGGCCTTCGCCGGCGGCTGTGCACTGAACGTCAAGCTGAACCAGAAGATCATTGCCCGTGACGACGTCAAGGAGCTGTTTGTACAGCCGGCGTCCGGCGATGCCGGCACCGCGGTCGGTGCGGCAGCCTACGTGTCCCACGCCCGTGGTGTACCGGTGGAGAAGATGGAACACGTCTATCTCGGCCCGTCCTACAGCAACGAAGACGTGATCGCCGCGTGCGCCAAGCACGAGAGCAAGCCGGTCTGGCGCAAGATCGAAAACATGCCCAAGCGCATCGCCAAGATCATGGTCGACGGCAACCCGGTGGCCTGGTTCCAGGGCCGCATGGAGTTTGGCCCGCGTGCCTTGGGCGGTCGTTCGATCATCGGTTGCCCAAGCGCTACCGGCGTGGCTGACCGGATCAACCACCAGATCAAGTTCCGCGAGCGCTGGAGGCCATTCTGCCCGTCGATGCTCGACACCGTTGCGCCACAGATGATCAAGGTCGATCACCCGGCGCCGTTCATGACCTTCACCTTCGAGGTGTCGGAAGAGTGGAAAACCCGCGTGCCGGAAGTGGTCCATGAAGATGGAACCTCCCGTGCCCAGGTGCTCAAGCGCGAATACAACCCGCGCTACTACGACATGATGAAAGAGCTGGAAGTGCTGACCGGCAACGGCGTGTCGCTGAACACCTCGCTCAACCGTCGTGGTGAAGCGATGATCTGCTCGCCGACTGATGCGCTGAACATGTTCTTCGGTTCCGACCTGCAGTACTTGATCATGGAAGACATCCTGGTGGTCAAGGACGGCGTGGACCCTTATGACGCTGTGGTTTAAATGCTGAACCGCTTCCAGGGCTGGCGTGAACGTGGCTGGACGCCTGTCGAGGCCGAGGTTTACGCCCAGGCCTGGCAGCGTTTTGGTGGCAGCGTGGCAACCCATCCGCAGATCGTCGAACGGCTGGCGCACCTGGCGCAGATTCCGGTGCGTTACCTGGGCTGGGAGCAGGACGGCGAGCTGAAAGGTGCAATTGCTACCTGGGGGCGCGACCTGGCCCTGTCCAAGGACGTGCTCAAGCGCAAAGGCAAAAAAGGCCTGTTTGATCTGGGTAACGCCGAGATCATCCTGCCGATTGCCGCCGATGCGCAGTTGCCGCTGCGCCATCGCGCGCGTTATCTCTCTGCACTGAATGAGGGGCGCGTAAGCACCCTCAAGCCCCAGGCCGAGCAGTTGGCCATGGCGCGCACACCGGAAGAGCTGTCGAAGAAGTTTCGCTACAACCAGCGCCGCGAACTGCGTTTGCTGGAAGAGGCGGGCGGCGTGGTGCGGGCGGTCAGCGAGTTTTCCAGCAGCGAACTGGCGGCGATTTACTGCGACCTGTTCCAGCGGCGCTGGGGTTTCCCGGCCGCAGGGGCCGAACGTCTGGCCGAAGTGCTGGAGCTGCTCAAGGAGTTCCTGTTCGGCTCGGTGCTGTTTCTCAATGACGCTGCGATTGCCGTGCAACTGGTGTATCAGGTGCAGGCGCCGGAATGGGTCAGCGCCGAGTACGTCAACGGCGGTGTCGACCCGGAAACCAAGGCATTCAGTCCTGGCAGCGTGTTGAGCTTCCTGAATACCCAAAGTGCCTGGGAGCAAGCGCGGGCCAGTGACAAGCCGCTGCGTTTCTCCTTCGGGCGTTCCGATCGTGAATACAAGGAGCGCTGGTGTAATCCAGTGCCGGTGTTCAGCGTATGAGTCGCAAACAGCAACTGCTCAAGCAGCATCGGCGCAACAAGCGTATTGTGTTGTTGGTGGGCCTGTTGCTGCTGGTGGCCGTGGGTGTGCTGGTGGCCTGGTGGTTGCCGCTGCTGCTGGCCGTGGTGTTGTGGGCCGCGCATGAAGCCTGGTTTGCCGACCATCTGTTCTACTCGCCTAAAGACGACTATGAGTACGCGTTTCCTGAAGGGAGCGAGTGCGCGGGGCTGCGTCTTGAAGCAGGACGCCTGCTGTTGGACGTGCCCTTGGTGGGCGATGAAACCCTGATCGTAGGGGTTGAACTCAAAAGCTCGTGGCTGGGGCGTTTTTTCGATCCTGCGGTAGAGGTGTCGGGCCTGGATGCACCAGACCGGCAAGTCTTCGAGCGAGGTGTCGCAGGGCGGCGCTATCTCAACCTGACAGGCATGGGCGAAGCGCTGTCCGGAGGTAAGCTGCGCTTGCGCGGGCGTTTCTGCCGGATCAAGGGGCAGCCGACGCTGTGGTTGTTCCGCCAGCCGGATTACCGTCACCAGCGCGTGATGGTCATTGCGCCCCATGCCGACGATGCCGAGCTGGCCGCCTTCAGCCTCTACAGCCAAGCCGATGAGAGCTGGATCGTCACCCTTACAGCGGGCGAAATCGAAGCCGATCACTATCAGCAAATGGGCATGCCCAAGGCCGATGCCGCACGCCTAAAAGGCCGCCTGCGTGCCTGGGATAGCGTCACCGTGCCGCGTTGGGCGGGCGTACCCGAGGCGCAGTGCGTGCAGTTGGGCTACTTCTGCATGCAACTGCCGGCGATGCAGGCCGCGCCAGATCAGCCCCAGGCTTCCCGGGAAGCCCAGTTGGACGATACGCGGCTGTTTCGCCAGTTCAATGCCCTGGCCTTGCCCGGGGATGTGGACGGTGCCCCGACCTGGAACAACCTGATTGCCGACCTCCGGGCGTTGCTGCTCAAGGCGCGCCCCCAGGTGATCGTGTTGCCAACACCGCTGCTGGATCCGCACCCGGATCACATCTGCGCCCACGCCGCGATCCTCGAAGCCTTGCAAGGCCTGGAGTGGCAGCCGGGTACATTGCTCGGCTACGCCAACCACCTGCATGATAATGATCGTTGGCCCATGGGCGACTCGGGCGCTGGCGTGGCCTTGCCGCCGCGTTTTGATGCTGCGCTTGAACTGGTGCCTTGCAGCTTGCCGCTCACGCTGAACCAGCAGCAAGACAAGGCCATGGCCCTGGGCATGATGCACGACTTGCAGCCGCGGGCGCCGTTCAAGCGCCGCGTGCGCAGGTGGTTGCAGCAATTATTGGCGGGCCGTAGTCCATCGCCTTACGGAGAGAATGAATTCTTCCGCAAGGCGGTGCGCCGCCATGAATTGCTCTGGGTTTTAAAGCAGGATTGAGACCTTATTGAAGGCAGGCTTGCAGGGCCTGCCGCCCCTTTTTCGCCGGGCTGCGTGCCCGCAGCCAGATTGCAGCATGGAGAGTTATGAAACCTCGTTTCAAGGTTTTGCAGTTACAGCCGGACTACAACGTCAAGACCCACGACTTCGCCGACCTCGGCGAGCAGATCGTCAAGGCCTTGCCGGCTGAACGTTTCGAGGTCACATCCGGGTTCCTCAGCGGCCGTCCGCTGCCCGGCCAGCCCTTGAGTGTGGCTGAACACTCCCATTACTTCGAGCTGCCGGAAAAGTCCCTAAAAGGCATCCGTTTCGGCGCCATGTGGCAGATCTACAAATATTGCCGCGAGCAGAAATTCGATGTGGTCATCTGTAACCGCTTCAAGTCGGTCAACATGATGCTGTCCCTCAACCGCTGGTTGAAGATTCCCCTGTGCATCGGCATCTCCCACGGTTTTGGCGAGTACGCCCGTGGCTACCGTCGGCGCCAGACCCAGAAGTGGGTCAGCCCGGCGTGGCGATTTGTCGGGGTGTCGGCTGCGGTCAGGGATTACCTGGTGGACCTCAACTGTGGGTTCACCCGTGAAAACACGACCTTTGTCACCAATGCTATCGACATCCCCCAGGCCGAGGCCTTGCAGTTGCCGCGGGATGAAGCGCGCAAGGCCCTGGGCCTGCCGCTGGATGCGCGGATGATTGGCGCCTTGGGCCGGCTGGTGCCGATCAAGGGCCACACTCATTTGCTGCAAGCCTTCGCCACCCTCAAGGACAAATACCCTGAGGCTCAGGTGGGCATCATCGGCTCTGGCCGCGCCGAAGCGGACCTGCGCGCCGACATCGAGCGCCTGGGCCTGACCGGCCGTGCGCACCTGCTGGGCTTTCGTGAAGATGGCATGAAGTACGTGCGCGGTTTTGATATTTGGACCATGCCGTCGTTGTTCGAAGGCCTGGGCCTGGCGCTGCTGGAAGGCATGAGCGGCCATTTGCCGGTCATCGCCTCCAACGGCCCGGCAATGTTGCCGTTGGTGGAAGGTGCAGGCGGGCTGTCCCATGACCCGGGCAGCGTCGAGCAACTGGCGGCGGCGCTGGACACTTACCTGGCGTTGAGCGACGAGCAGTTGCGTGCCAAGGGCGAGCAAGTGTTCCGCTATCTGGAAGAAAACCACACCCTGGACGAGTTCCGGCACAAGTATTTGAACCTGATCGAAACCGGTCTGCGCGAAGTAGGTAAAGCATGAGTCTGCAACAACCCCTGGTCACTGTGATCATCGCCTCCTACAACCATGGCCCGTATATCGAGCAGAGTATCCTCAGTGTGCTCGGCCAGACCTACCCCAACATCGAATTACTGGTGGTGGACGACGGTTCTAAGGACGACAGCGTGGAGCGCATCCAGCGCTTGCAGGCCGAGCACGGGTTTGATTTCCAGGTTCAGCAGAACCAGGGCCTGACCAACACTCTGAACGGCGCCATCGCCCGCGCCAAAGGCAGCCTGATCGTGCCATTCGGTTCCGATGACATCATGCTGCCCGAGCGTATTGCCACTCAGGTTGCCTACATGGAAGGCAAGCCGAAGGTGGGCATCTGTGCTGGCAATATCGAGTTGATTGATGGTGACGGCAAGCCGTACCCGGAGAAGAAGCAGCGCCGCGATTTGCCGTTTCGCAGCCTGGACTTCGATGACCTGTTCCTGGACCGCAAGCCTTTTCCGCCGGCACCGACCCTGATGATCCGTCGGCAGCCGCTGGAAGAAGTCGGCGGATTTGATCCACTGATTCCGCTGGAAGACTTGTTGATCGAGTTGAAGATCACCCACGCCGGCTACACCATCGACGTGTTGAGCGTGGTGATGGCGCGCTATCGGCAGCACGCGACCAATACGTACAAGAATCATCGCTACATGATCCAGAACATCCTCAAGACTTACGGGTTGTTCAGCGATCATCCGGCCTACGATCAGGTTCGCTACAACTTCCTGAACTCGATGTTCCTCAAGACCGCCGACCGCGACCGCCCGCTGGCGCGGGAAATCCTCAAGCAGATTCCCTTGAAGTTCTGGGGTCGCAAGACCTTGCGTGGGTTGGTGCGGCTGTATCTGGCGCCGCAGCGCAGCTCATAGGGCTTCGGCCTGGCCAGTGCGTACACCGCAATGGCCAGGGGCTTGGAACCTCAGCGGTTCACACCATCACTTGGCCGGGCTCGTGACCTGCGCGGCCGGACTGTTGAGCTTCAGCACCTGTTCACGAATCTTCGCCGTGGCGCTTGGCGAGGCAACCGAGGCATAGCCCTTGGCCAATTGCTCGAAATGGGTTTCGAACAGCCAGTTGCGATCCTGGGGATAACGCTGCATATGCCGCAGGTTGCGCTGGCGCAGGGCGTTGCGCAGGGCTGACGGGTAGATGCGCATGTCGGCCACGTCAATCAGGCCGAACTCGCCGTCATCCATCAACAGCACGTTGCCCAAATGCAGGGAGCGGAAGTACACGCCGCGCTCGTGAAGCTGGGCCATGAACCGGCCGAAACGCTCAATCAACGATTCCCGCAGGCTGCTGTCCAGGCTTTGCAGGGCCTGGCGCAGGGTCAGGCCGGGCAGCGGCTGATAACGTACGGCGCTGCTGGCATCCTTTAACTGGTAGAGATTGAGGATGACCGGTGATGGAATCCCCAATGCGCGCAGCTGCTCACTGTTGCTGGCAAAGCGCTCCGAATAGGGATTGAAGCTGCCGGAGGTGTACCAGCGACGAGGGCGGAACAGCTTGAGGAAGCTGCCATCCTCCAGGCGCAGGACCTTGGGCCCCAGGCCATCGGCTTCAATCACGTGGGCGTTGGCGCACAGCTGTTCGAAGTCTTGAGGTTTCAGGCGTTGAACCGGCATGCGCAGCAGGCTGCGGCGACGCTGGGCGATGTTCAGGCCGGCGATCAGCGCCAGCGGGATCCATAGCAGGAACCAGTGTTCTTTTGGCCGCGAGAGAATGCCGCCGCCTTCGGTCAGGCCGGCACCGATGCCGTAGGCCAGCAGGGAGGAGGCCAGGATGAACAACGGCTGCGCACGTTCCTTGAGGCTTTTGTACAGGCCCCAGCCGAGCATGAAGGCCCATGGGATGAAGCCGATGATGCCGACGTAATACAGCACGCCAAGGGCAAAGCTGTGGGGTTCGCGCAGTTGATAGCCGTCGGCAAGCGTCAGGTACAGCTCTGAGTCGTAGCTGTGGCCGATCCAGGGGTGTTCGGCGATACGCTCAAGCGACATGCCCCAGAGTTCGAAGCGGAAGGAACTGCCGCGATTGGTGATCAGCTCGGGATAGAACAGCAATAACGCCGCCGCGCTCAGCACCATGCCGGCGATCAGCAGGGCCGCGCGCCGATTGCGAGTGGTGAAACTCATCCAGAGTACGGCGAGGACCAGGGCAACCAGCGGCGTTCTTGAGCCGGTGGCCAGCACTGCAGCGGCCATGATTGCCAGTGCCGGAACGCTGAACCAGAGTACGTGCGCACGCTTGGTGGTCATGCATACGTACAGCCAGTAGACGCAGAAGAATCCGAATACATGAGAGCTCAGTAGCGCATTATCAAGAGCCCCGCGCCCGCCGATCATTCGCGCGCCCTCCGCGAAGTGGGGGGCAAAAGCCACCAGGCTGCAGGCACTGGAGATCAGTGCAATCAGCGCGGCGCAGAAGAAGATCGGCTTGAACAGCTCGTTGCGGTAATGCAGCAACAGTCCCAAACCGGCAAACAACGTGAAGGTATTCGGTGGCCGCTTGAACAAGTCGGAGTCTATCGTGGGCTCAGGGCTCCAGAACAGGCTGATGAGCGCCCAGCCCGAGAAAACCACGAAGGCAATCGCCAGGGGCTCGCGCAATACCTGCTTGAGTTCCGTCGGGCGCAGGCACAGCAGCAACAGTGTCGGCGCGGCGAACAGCAGGTAGTAAAACCTGTGCAGCACATTTCGATTGGTAACGAAGAACAGCGCACTCAGGAGCAGCAACAAGCCAATGGGCAGAATCCACAGACAGAGGAAGTCGAAAACGCGGTTTGAGCCATATGTAAGGCGCTTGGATTGCATACAGAAAAGCCGTTCCAGAATAAAGAAAGCCGACCATACTAAAGTAGTGGCTATACAATGTCGCCCGTTGGGTCCAACGGGGCCGCGGTTGTGCTGCGTGCAAGTACAACAGAGAAGCTGTGCTAAAGTCAGCCTCCTTTTTCAAAACCGCCGCGTGATATGACCGACTCTAGTCCGAGCGCAAGCCCTTCGAGCTTGAAAATATACTTCCGTCTGCTCAGCTACGTTAAGCCCTATGCCGGCTTGTTCGCGCTGAGTATCGTCGGCTTTCTGATTTTCGCTTCGACCCAGCCAATGCTGGGGTACATCCTCAAGTACTTTGTCGACGGCCTGTCCAACCCTGAAGCGGTGTTGTTCCCCACGGTGCCTGTCCTGCGGGACCTGCAACTGCTGCAGGCCGTGCCGCTGCTGATCATCCTGATCGCCGCGTGGCAAGGCCTCGGCTCGTTCCTGGGCAACTACCTGCTGGCCAAGGTTTCCCTGGGTCTGGTGCATGACCTGCGGGTGCAACTGTTCAACAACTTGCTGACCTTGCCGAATCGCTATTTCGACAATCACAACTCCGGGCACCTGATTTCCCGCATTACCTTCAACGTGACCATGGTCACCGGTGCGGCGACCGATGCCATCAAGGTGGTGATTCGCGAAGGCATGACGGTGATCTTCCTGTTCGCCTCGCTGCTGTATATGAACTGGCGCCTGACCTTGGTGATGATTGCCATCCTGCCGTTGATTGCAGTGATGGTCAGCACCGCGAGCAAGAAATTCCGCAAGCAGAGCAAGAAGATCCAGGTTGCCATGGGTGACGTCACCCACGTCGCCTCGGAAACCATCCAGGGCTACCGCGTCGTGCGCAGCTTCGGCGGTGAGGTGTATGAGCAGAAGCGCTTCCTCAAGGCCAGCCTGAGCAACACCAACAAGCAACTGCGCATGACCCGTACCGGCGCGATCTACACGCCGGCGCTGCAACTGGTGATCTACAGCGCCATGGCGGTGCTGATGTTCCTGGTTCTGTACCTTCGCGGTGATGCTTCGGCAGGTGACATGGTGGCCTACATCACCTTGGCCGGCCTGTTGCCCAAGCCGATTCGCCAGCTCTCTGAAGTCAGCTCGACCATCCAGAAAGGCGTGGCCGGTGCCGAAAGCATTTTCGAGCAGTTGGACGAAGATGTGGAAATCGATCGCGGCACCATCGAGCGCGACAAGGTCAACGGCCGTCTGGAAGTGCGCAACCTGAACTTCACCTACCCGGGCACCGATCGCCATGTCCTCAAGGACATCACCTTTACCGCAGAGCCCGGGCAGATGGTTGCCCTGGTGGGCCGTTCGGGTAGCGGCAAGTCGACCCTGGCCAGCCTGATCCCGCGTTTCTACCACCACGAGAGCGGTGAGATCCTGCTGGATGGCGTGGAAATCGAAGACTATCGCCTGCTCAACCTGCGTCGGCACATCGCCCAGGTGACCCAGCACGTGACCCTGTTCAGCGACACCGTGACCAACAACATCGCCTACGGTGACCTGGCCGGTGCACCGCGGGCCGATGTCGAGGCGGCGGCGGCCGATGCCTATGCCAAGGACTTCATCGACCAGTTGCCCAAAGGCTTCGATACCCAGGTCGGCGAAAACGGCGTGCTGCTGTCCGGTGGCCAACGCCAGCGCCTGGCCATTGCTCGGGCCCTGCTCAAGAACGCGCCATTGCTGATCCTCGACGAGGCGACCTCGGCGCTGGATACCGAGTCGGAGCGCCATATCCAGGCGGCCCTGGACAAGGTCATGCAAGGCCGCACGACCCTGGTGATCGCCCACCGCCTGTCGACCATCGAGAAAGCCGACCTGATCCTGGTGATGGACGATGGCCGGATTGTCGAGCGCGGTACCCACGGCGAACTGCTGGCGCAAAACGGTTATTACGCCCGCCTGCACGCCATGGGCCTGGACGCGCCGATCCCGGCCGACATCACCTGAAGTGCCGGAGTGAGGGGCCTGGCCCCTCACTCCATTACCCTCGCAACATCTTCTCTGCACACCCCGACAAGCCTTTGACAACCCTGTGGTAATATCGCGCCCCTGTTCATTTTGTATGTGGGTTGCTCCATGAAGTTGTCCATGCCGCGATTCGATCAAGCCCCTGTCTTGGTGGTCGGCGATGTCATGCTCGACCGTTACTGGCATGGCGGTACCTCACGGATTTCCCCTGAGGCACCGGTACCGGTAGTCAAGGTCGAGCAAATCGAAGACCGTCCAGGTGGCGCTGCCAACGTTGCCCTCAATATTGCCGCTCTCGGCGCCCCGGCCTCCCTGGTGGGTGTGACCGGCGACGACGAAGCCGCCGACAGCCTGGCCAACAGCCTGCGGGGTGCTGGTGTGCGTGCGTTGTTCCAGCGCATTCCCCACCAGCCGACCATCGTCAAGCTGCGGGTCATGAGCCGGCACCAGCAATTGCTGCGTATCGATTTTGAAGAACCCTTCGCCACCGACGCCCTGGCCCTCAGCGCCCAGGTTGACGAGTTGCTCGAAGGCATCAAGGTGCTGGTGCTGTCCGACTACGGCAAAGGCGCCTTGAGAAACCACCAGATGCTGATCCAGGCCGCCAAGGCCCGGGGCATTCCGGTACTGGCGGATCCCAAGGGCAAGGACTTCTCGATTTATCGGGGCGCGAGCCTGATCACGCCGAACCTCAGCGAATTTGAAACCATCGTCGGCGGTTGCGTCGATGAGCACGAGTTGGTGACCAAGGGTGCCAAACTCATGGCCGACCTCGACCTGGGCGCCCTGCTGGTGACCCGTGGCGAACACGGCATGACCTTGCTGCGCCCTGATCACCCTGCGATGCACCTGCCAGCGCGAGCCCGTGAAGTGTTCGACGTGACCGGTGCCGGCGACACGGTGATTTCCACCCTGGCGGCCTCCATTGCCGCTGGTGAAGAGTTGCCCCACGCAGTGGCCCTGGCCAATCTTGCGGCGGGCATTGTGGTTGGCAAACTGGGTACGGCTGCCATCAGCGCACCTGAGCTGCGCCGCGCCATTCAGCGTTCCGAGGGTTCGGAGCGTGGTGTGTTGAGTATCGAACAGCTGCTGTTGGCAATTGACGATGCCCGTGCCCATAAAGAGAGCATTGTCTTCACCAATGGTTGCTTCGACATCCTTCACGCCGGTCACGTGACCTACCTGGAGCAGGCGCGGGCCCAAGGCGATCGCTTGATCGTGGCGGTCAACGACGATGCGTCAGTCAGCCGCCTGAAAGGGCCTGGTCGCCCGATCAACAGTGTCGACCGTCGCATGGCGGTACTGGCGGGCTTGGGGGCGGTGGACTGGGTGATCAGCTTTGCCGAGGGGACACCGGAAAACTTGTTGGCTCAGGTCAAGCCGGATGTGCTGGTCAAGGGCGGTGATTATTCGGTCGACCAGGTGGTCGGTGCCGATATCGTCAGTGCCTACGGTGGCAAGGTCAAAGTGCTGGGGCTGGTGGAAAACAGCTCGACCACCGCGATTGTGGAAAAAATCCGCAGTAACTGATTGTGGGAGCGGGCTTGCTCGCGAAAGCGGTGAATCAGCGGGCAGATGCGGTGACTGACACACCGCATTCGCGAGCAAGCCCGCTCCCACATTTGACTGCCGCGACCTGGCGTCCGGTTACGGGTTGGCTTTTTTCTTCGGCACGATCTTGCGCAAGATCTGCCGCGCCTTACCCGTCAAACGCTTCAATTTCGACTCTTTCTCTGGCGCACTCAATCCTTGCTGGCGTAGCCAATCCTTCCAGCGGATCCGCTCATCACGCACCACCCAGCCTTCCTGTTGGGCAAAGCTCTCTGCCAGATACAACCCTCGCGTACTCGCCGGATACAGCTGATCCTTCTTCAAGGTATACAGCTCTGCACACGGCTGTCCGTCCTTGAGCGGCATCAGGTACAGGTCCGGGCGTTGCCGGTCCAGGCGGGCCACCAGTTGGTCACCCTCCAGGCGCTCGTCCACATGAAACAGGCTCAGGGACTTTGCTTCCTTGGGCACTTCCAGGCGCAAGTCATAAATCAACTGAAGCGAAGCCGTCGGCAGGTGCACGTAAGCCCGTGGCCGTTCAATCAACTGCATGGTGGCGCAGCGCACCGGGCGCGCGGCCCCGGACAGCGGTGAGAGGCGAAACGGCAACGCTTCGCGGTAGTGCAGGGCGGAGGAGTAGGGGGCGGGCAGCCACGTGTCGTTGAAGCGCCCGCCCAGCCAGCCTTCCGGGGTTTCCAGCAGGCATTCCTCGGCGATTTCCTGGATGGCGGTGTGCAGTGGCAGGTTCAGTTCGTGGGCCGGCACATAACCGGAGATCAGCTTGAGCACAACGTCGCCACGGTCTTGCCGACGCTGGCGCACCAGCACCCAGTAATCACGGTTCTGCCAATGCAGCGTCAGGCGCACCGAGACACCAAGGTTGGCCAGTTCCAGCACGAAACGCTCAGTGTCTTTCACCTCCACCGGCTTGCGCCGTTGCAGGGTCTGGGCGAAGTTGAGCGGCATGCCGACGCTCTGGTAACTCAAGCCTTCGGGCGTGGCTTCGACATGCAGCGGCAGTGTTTTAAAGTTACTCGGGTTTTTTCTAATGAGCGTTCGCGCCATGTCGGCTCCTTCTTGCGTCGGGGTCGGCCGCGTCGGCGGCATCAGAGTTGGCGAATGACCTTGGCAGCGGTCGCTACGTTATGGGCGAGGTGCAGCGGATTGATGGTCCCGACAATAGCACTGGCCACGCCGGTTTGCGCAAACAACAACATGAAACTGGCGTAAATTGGATCCACTCCTGATTCCAGGCAGACATGGCCACTGGCTAGTGCCTTTTTCACCAGGATGCCTTTGCCATGGGCGGCAGCATAATCAATGACGGCTTTCTCGGCCTGTTCGTTCAGATTGTAGGTAACCATGGCGCAATCGCCTTGTTCCAGAGCCTTCACACCGCCCTCGACGGTTTTGCCCGATAAGCCGAAACCACGGATCTTGCCCTCGCGCTTGAGGTCCTCCAGGGTCTGATACACCTCGCAGTCGTTGAGGATATGCAGGTCATTGCCGTCGGAGTGCACCAGCACCAGGTCGATAAAATCCGTTTCAAGTCGTTTCAGACTGCGCTCCACTGAAAGCCGGGTGTGGGCCGCGCTGAAATCGTGGTGGGACACGCCCTCGGCGAACTCCTCACCCACCTTGCTGACGATCACCCATTCCTGGCGCTGACCACGCAACAGCGGGCCCAGGCGTTCTTCGCTGCGGCCATAGGCCGGCGCGGTGTCGATCAGGTTGATGCCCAATTGCCGGGCCTGGCGCAGCAGCATCCGCGCGGCATCGTCATCGGGAATCTGGAAGCCGCTGGGGTATTTCACCCCTTGGTCGCGGCCCAGCTTGACGGTTCCCAGTCCCAGCGGCGAAACCATCAAACCGGTGCTGCCCAATGGGCGATGAAGGTCATGCAGGGTCGGCAGGGTCATGGCAGCAGTTGCTCCCAGGCAGGTTGGGCGATGGCGGGTTTTGGCAGTTCGGGGAGCGTTTCCGTGGCACTTGGCTTGATGCCGTCACGTTCCAGTGCGTTGATCACCCGATCAGCGAAGTCCGGCGCCAATGCCAGCTTGGTCGGCCATCCCACCAACAGGCGATCCTGCTCGGCGAGGAAGGCGTTGTCCGGGCGGGTCAGGCCAGATTGCAACGGTTCGGCGCGGTCTACGCGCAGGGTTGCCCACTGTGTTTGGCTCATGTCGATCCAGGGCAGCAGCTGCGCCAACTCCTTTTGTGCGGTGGCGATCTGCTGTTCCGGGGTGCGGGCGACACCTTCGGCCTCGGCGATATCACCGCCCAGGTACCACACCCAATTGCCATCGGCGGCGGGGTGCGTGGTCACGGTGATGCGTGGCTTGGTGCCGCCACCCAGGCAATGGGCATAGAGCGGCTTCAGGCCGGGGCCCTTGGCGATGATCATGTGCAGCGGTCGGCGTTGCATGGCGGGTTGGCTCAGGCCCAGGGCGCTGAGCAAATCCGCGGTGCCGCCACCGGCGCTGAGGACGATACGCTGGGCGCGGATCTCGCGGCCATCGACCTTCAGGCCTGCCAGCGTGCCGTCTTCCATTAACGGTTCGATCTTCTCCCCGGCGAGCAAGCCATCACCGGCCAGTTGCGCCAGGCGCTCGATCAGGCTCGGGACATCGATCACCAGTTCGGCCAGGCGGTAGACCTTGCCCTTGAAGCGGCGGTCTTGCAGGGCCGGTGGCAGGTCATCGCCCTTCACTTGATCCACGCGGCCGCGCACGGCCTTGCTCGCGAAGAAGCTGGTGAGGTTGCCGGCGATGGTGCCCGGCGACCACAAATAGTGGGCTTCGGACAGCAAGCGAACACCGGAAAGATCCAGCTCGCCGTTTCCCGCCAAGGCTTCGCGCCAGCGGCGGGGCATGTCGGCGATGGCTTCGGAGGCGCCGGTCAGGGCACCATGCAGTGCGTATTTCGCACCGCCGTGGATGATCCCCTGGGACTTCACGCTTTGCCCGCCACCGAGGGTGGCGCTTTCCACCAGTATTGTGGAAAACCCCTGGCGGCGCAGGCGCGCATTGAGCCAGAGGCCGGCAACTCCGGCGCCGACAATCAGAACGTCGGTGGAAATAACGGATGGCATGCAGCGACCTCAGTGTTCAAGACAGGCTGCGCAGTATACAGGCTCATGAAGTGAATCTTCGCCCCAACGCTCCCTAATGACAGGCGCACCGTAGGAGCTGTCGAGTGAAACGAGGCCGCGAGTTTCAGCCTCAGTTGAGTCTCATGTGAACACTCAGTGCCCGGCCGTTTTCGAGAACAACTGAATCACCACCACCCCAAGCACAATCAGGCCCATCCCCAGCATCGCCGGGATATCCAGTTTCTGCCCATAGATAAACAATGCAGCGATGCTGACCATCACAATGCCCATCCCGGCCCACACCGCATATGCCACGCCCACCGGCACGGTGCGCACCACCAGCGTGAGCATCCAGAATGCCACGCCGTAGCCGACGATCACCAGCAATAGCGGGATCGGCGTGCTGAACCCCTTGATCGCTTTCATGGAAACGGTAGCGATCACTTCCGAGCAGATGGCAATGGCCAGGTAATAGTAGGCGGCGTTCATGGGTAAATCCTCGGTACAGGGTCGCTTGATTAGGTCGGCATTCTAGAGACTTACCAGATGCGGTAAAGTCATTACCTATCCGATTTAAAGATGGGTTGAGCCATGAGCGTGCAGTGGAATCTTGAGCAAATGCGCCTGTTTGTAAGTGTCGCCGAGCAGCGTTCGTTTTCGGCGGCGGCGCGGGACCAGCGCAGGGCGCAGTCGGCGGTCAGCAATGGGATTGCGCTGTTGGAGGCAGACCTGGGCGTGTGTCTGTTCGATCGCAGCAGTGGCCGCCAACCCCGATTGACCGAGGCCGGCACGGTATTGCTCGAAGAGGCGCGGGAGGTCTTGCGCCAGTGCGAGCGCCTGAATGGCCGCGCCTTGTCGTTGATGCGTGGGGAGGAAGCCTGCCTGCGCCTGGCCCAGGATGAAGCCATGCTCTATCAGCCGGTGCTTAATAGTCTGGAAAGATTGGCGGGAAAATTTCCGAATCTGGAGGTGCAGCTTTCCAGCAGTGCTCAAGGCGATGTCGCGCGCAAGCTGGTGGAGCGCAAGGCGGACTTGGGGATGTTGTTCTATCACGATCAAATCCCCGAAGCTCTGGAGCGTCGGGTGGTGGGCAGCGTTGAAATGGTCACCGTGTGCGGCGTCGGGCATCCCATGGCCAAGGAAGCGTTCGTCGATTGCCAGCGGCTGGCGCAGTATCGCCAACTGTTGATGTCCACGCAGACCAGCGTTTACCCCGGCAGCGAGGCCGCGAGCCCGCAGGTATGGCGCGCCGACAGTTTCTACGTGTTGGCGGAATGGCTGGCCCGCGGCCTGGGTTGGGCGTGGTTGCCGCGGCATGTGGTGCAGTACCCGACCTACCAGAACCAGATGGTTGAACTGAACAGCGAATGGACCCCGCCGGCGCTGGTGGTGGAACTGGTGTGGCGCCGCGATGAGCCCCTCGGCCCGGCCGCGCGTTTCTTCGCCGAACGTTTTGCCGAGTGCTTGCAGGCGATCGACTGAAAAAGCCGATAAACTCCGCCGCCATGAATAGAACTCTCTACAGCTGTCTGTTTTACCTGGCGCTGCCGTTGGTGGCTTTACGTCTGTGGCTGCGCTCACGCAAGGCGCCGGCTTATGCCAAGCGCGTGGGTGAGCGCTTTTCCTACGGCTTGCCGGTGATGCAACCTGGCGGGATCTGGGTGCACGCGGTGTCAGTCGGCGAAAGCATCGCCGCCGCACCGATGATTCGTGGCCTGCTGGAGCGTTATCCACAGCTGCCGATCACCGTCACCTGCATGACGCCCACCGGTTCCGAGCGCATCCAGGCGTTGTTCGCCAACGAACCGCGCATCCAGCACTGCTACCTGCCGTACGATTTGCCCTGTGCGGCCCAGCGTTTTCTCGATCGTGTGCAGCCGAAACTGGCGGTGATCATGGAGACCGAGCTGTGGCCCAACCATATACACCAATGCGCCAAGCGCGGGATCCCCGTGGCATTGGCCAATGCGCGTTTGTCGGCCCGTTCGGCCAAGGGTTACGGACGTTTCGCCAAGCTGACGGCGCCGATGCTGGCGGAAATGAGCCTGTTCGCCGTCCAGACCGAAACCGAGGCCGAGCGTTTTCGCAGCCTGGGTGCACGGCCCGAGACGGTCGAGGTCACCGGCTCGATCAAGTTCGACCTGGCCATCGACCCGCAACTGCTGGAGCGCGCTGCTGCGTTGCGTGAACAATGGCAAGCCAGCGAACGCCCGGTATGGATCGCCGCCAGCACCCACGAAGGCGAAGATGAAGTGGTACTCGCTGCCCATCGCCAGTTGCTCGCCAGTTATCCCAATGCCTTGCTGATTCTGGTGCCACGCCATCAAGAGCGTTTCAACCCGATGTTCGAGCTGTGCCAGCAGCAGGGTTTCGCCACGGTGCGTCGCTCCAGTGGCGAGGCGGTAACGGCGCAGACTTCCGTGTTGCTGGGCGACACCATGGGCGAGTTGCTGTTCCTGTATGCCTTGGCCGACAGCGCCTTTGTCGGCGGCAGCCTGGTCGCCACGGGCGGGCATAATCCGCTGGAGCCGGCGGCGCTGGCCAAACCGGTGATTTGCGGGCCCCACGTGTTCAACTTCCTGGAAATCAGCGCAATGATGCGCGACGCCGGCGCGTTGCAGGAAGTGGACGATGCCGAGGGTTTGGCGGTGGCGGTGCAGCGCTTGTTCGAGCTGCCGCGTGACGCGCAGAAGATGGGGCAGGCGGGGCTGGCGGTGATGCGCGCCAATCAGGGGGCGTTGAAGCGTTTGCTGGATGGGTTGGGCAGACTGCTTAACCCCTGACAACACAAAATCAAATGTGGGAGCTGGCTTGCCTGCGATACAGGCGCCTCGGTACATCAGTCAAACCGAGGTGATGCAATCGCAGGCAAGCCAGCTCTCACATGGGTTATGTGTGTCGTTAATAACCCGGGTTAGCCTTCAACTGCTCCGCAGCCGCCTTGGCCAGGTCCGGTGGCAGGAAGTCCTTGTCCGGGTTGTAGTCTGCCTTCAAATACCGCGCCAAATCCTGCAAGTCCCCGGGGTTCAATGTGCCCGCCGCCTGCTTCAACCGCAGGTTGTCGAGGATGTAGTCGTAGCGGCTGTTGTTGTAGTTGCGCACCGAGGTGTACAGCTGGCGCTGAGCGTCCAGCACATCGACGATGTTGCGCGTACCCACCTGGTAACCGATTTCCGTGGCTTCCACCGCGCTCTGGTTGGAGATGATCGACTGGCGGCGCGCCTGCACCTGCTCCACATCGGTGTTCACCGCGCGGTGCAGGTTGCGGGTGTTTTCCACCACCTGGCGACGCAGGCCTTCGCGCTGCTGCTCGGTCTGGCCCAGACGGGAATAGGACTCGCGCACCTGCGAGCTGGTAAGGCCGCCGCTGTACAGCGGAATCCTCAACTGCAGGCCCACGGTGCGTTGCGACACGTCACCGTGATAAGGCTGGCCAAATGCGCTCGGGTTACTGAAGCCCAGGGCGTCGTTGTCACCTTTTTCATATTGCGCCACGGCATCCAGGGTCGGCGCGTGGCCGGCCTTGCGTTGCTTGAGGGTTTCCTCGGCGGCGGTGACCGCATAGTTGCTGGCCAGCAGGTTCAGGTTCTGGCGGCCGGCGGTTTCGACCCAGGCTTTGGCGTCGTTCGGCGACGGCGGCAGCACCGGCAGCGTGTGCACGATGCCCTGGATTGAGTTGTACTGGCGGTTGGTCAGGGTGATCAGCGCTTCGAAGGCGTCGTCCACCTGGCGCTGGGCCAGGATCCGGTTGGCGCGGGCGGTGTCGTAGCTGGCCTGGGATTGCAGCACGTCGGTCTTGTCTGACAGGCCCACGTCAAAGCGTTCATTGGACTGGTCCAGCTGGCGCTTGAACGCGGCTTCTTCGGCCTTGGTCGAGGCCAGGTTGTCCTGGGCCCGCAGCACGGCGAAGTAGTTTTCGGCGCTTTGCAGGATCAGGTTCTGTTCGGTGGCCGAGAGTTGCAGCGAAGCCTGTTCGTTGACGGCTTCGGCAGCCTGCAACTGGAACCAGCGATCAGCGCGGAACAGTGGCTGGCTCAAGGTCGCACGCCAGGAATGGGCGTCGCGGTTGACCGTGGCGGCGGGTTGGTCCAGCTGGGTGCGCACATTATTGATGTCGGCACCGGCCGAGAGGTTCGGCAGCAAGCCGGCGCGGGCCTGGGGCACCACTTCTTTCTGCGCGCCATATTGGGCGCGGGCGGCGGCCAGGTCGGCGTTGTTGTCCACCGCTTCCTGGTAGACGCTGACCAGGTCGGTTTTGGTCGTCAGGGGCGCTTCAGCTGCCCAGACCAGTCCGTTGGTCGCACAAGACACGGCGAGAGCCAGTGAAAGTTTGCGCAGCATGAGGCGATCCCTAGAGTAAATATTACGGCGATAATTTTGAGCCCAAGGCTAAGGCGGCCCATTCCTGGCGTCAAGACCTTGAGCAGTCACCGAGTGTAGTGGCGCTATCACGGCACAACAATCCTGTAATTACGCCATTCATCACGATGAATGCACCGTCATTGGCAATTTGCCTGCTCCATGGTCTAGACTGGCCGCGTTCTTGTCGGGGTGCCTTGTTGGAAGGCTGAGATCGGTAAATACCGGATCCCGTTGAACCTGATCAGGTTAGCGCCTGCGTAGGGAACAAGATTTCTCGTCACCCGGCGAGTCCTCTTGTGCTTCGTCCGGGATGTTGTTCGACAATCGAACAGCCCGTGCGCCAAGCACAGCACTGTCACAGTGCGTCCATCCGTCACAGGTTCGCTCCGACAAAAATCCACCACCTGGATAGTTGGAGAGCCCGTGATGAGCATCGAATTAAAAAGCCAAAAATCAAAAAACACCGTGCACTTGAGCGAATCGGCCAAGGTCGACTCCGGTTCCGTGCAGCCGTTTACCCGCTCGCAAAAAATCTACGTCCAGGGCACCCGTCCGGATATCCGCGTGCCGATGCGTGAAGTCAGCCTTGATGTGACCCCCACCGACTTTGGCGGCGAAATCAACGCGCCCGTGGTGGTCTACGACACCTCAGGCCCCTACACCGACCCGAATGTGATCATCGACGTGCGCAAGGGCCTGGGCGATGTGCGTTCGCCGTGGATCGAATCCCGTGGCGACACTGAGCGCCTGTCGGGCTTGAGCTCGCACTTCGGCCAACAGCGCCTGAGCGATGCCGAGCTGACCGCGCTGCGCTTCGCCCACGTGAAGAACCCGCGCCGCGCCAAGGCCGGGGCCAACGTCACCCAAATGCACTACGCCCGCAAAGGCATCATCACCGCCGAGATGGAATACGTTGCCATCCGCGAAAACATGAAGCTGGAAGAAGCCCGTGCCGCCGGCCTGCTGGACCAGCAACACGCCGGCCACAGCTTCGGCGCCAGCGTGCCGAAAATCATCACCCCGGAATTTGTGCGCGAAGAAATCGCCCGTGGCCGCGCGATCATCCCGGCCAACATCAACCACACCGAGCTGGAACCGATGATCATCGGCCGTAACTTCCTGGTGAAGATCAACGGCAACATCGGCAACAGCGCACTGGGTTCGTCCATCGAAGAAGAAGTGGCGAAACTGACGTGGGGTATTCGCTGGGGTTCGGACACGGTGATGGACCTGTCCACCGGCAAGCACATCCATGAAACCCGCGAGTGGATCATCCGCAACTCGCCGGTGCCGATCGGTACCGTACCGATCTACCAGGCCCTGGAAAAAGTCGGCGGCGCCGCTGAAGACCTGACCTGGGAGCTGTTCCGCGACACCCTGATCGAACAGGCCGAGCAGGGCGTCGACTACTTCACCATCCACGCCGGCGTGTTGCTGCGTTATGTGCCGCTGACCGCCAAGCGCGTCACTGGCATTGTCTCCCGTGGCGGCTCGATCATGGCCAAGTGGTGCCTGGCGCACCACAAAGAGAACTTCACCTACACCCATTTCGACGAAATCTGCGAAATCATGAAGGCCTACGACGTCAGCTTCTCCCTGGGAGATGGCCTGCGGCCGGGTTCGATTGCCGACGCCAACGACGCCGCACAATTCGGTGAACTGGAAACCCTTGGCGAACTGACCAAGATCGCCTGGAAGCACGACGTGCAAACCATGATCGAAGGCCCGGGCCACGTGCCGATGCAGCTGATCAAGGAGAACATGGACAAGCAGCTGGAGTGCTGCGACGAGGCGCCGTTCTACACCCTCGGCCCGCTGACCACCGACATCGCGCCGGGTTATGACCACATCACCTCGGGCATCGGGGCGGCGATGATCGGCTGGTTCGGTTGCGCCATGCTCTGCTACGTCACGCCGAAGGAACACTTGGGCCTGCCGAACAAGGATGACGTAAAGACCGGGATCATCACCTACAAGATCGCAGCGCATGCGGCGGACTTGGCCAAGGGGCATCCGGGGGCGCAGATTCGTGACAACGCGTTGAGCAAGGCGCGCTTCGAATTCCGCTGGGAAGACCAGTTCAACCTGGGCCTGGACCCGGACACCGCGCGTTCGTACCACGATGAAACCTTGCCGAAGGACTCGGCCAAGGTCGCGCATTTCTGCTCGATGTGCGGGCCGAAATTCTGCTCGATGAAAATCACCCAGGAAGTGCGTGAGTACGCGGCCAACCAGCGCATTGAAGCGGTGGACGTGGACGTGGCCAAGGGCCTGGCGGAGCAGGCGGAGCGGTTCAAGCAGGAAGGTAGTCAGCTGTACAAAAAGGTCTGAACCCGATGATCGTTCCCACGCTCTGCGTGGGAATGCATCCCGTGACGCTGCGCGTCACAAAAGCGGACGCAGAGCGTCCAAAGCGGCATTCCCACGCAGAGCGTGGGAACGATCATGTCCCTCTGAGATAACACCCTTGAGCATTCAACCCAGCACCTATTCCCCAGACATCGCGGTGCCCGCCGACAAACGCGTCTTCGGCGCCCGCGATCTCTTCTCCTTGTGGTTTTCCCTGGGCATCGGACTGATGGTCCTGCAAACCGGCGCGCTGTTGGCGCCGGGCCTGGGCCTGTCCGGCTCGTTGCTGGCGATCTTCCTCGGCACCCTGGTCGGCGTCCTGCTGCTGGCCGCCGTCGGCGTGATCGGCAGCGACACCGGCCTGTCGTCCATGGCCGCTCTGAAACTCAGCCTCGGCACCAAGGGCGCAAGCCTGCCGGCGCTGCTGAACCTGCTGCAACTGATCGGCTGGGGCTCGTTCGAAATCATCGTGATGCGCGACGCCGCCAGCCTGTTGGGCGCCCGCGCGTTCAGCGAAGGCAGCCTGCTGACCAGCCCATTGTTCTGGACCCTGGTATTCGGCGCCCTCGCGACCTTGCTCGCCGTCAGCGGTCCGCTGACTTTTGTGCGGCAGATCCTGCGTAAATGGGGCATCTGGCTGCTGATGGCCGCCTGCCTGTGGCTGACCTGGAACCTGTTCGCCAAAGCCGACCTGGCTGCACTCTGGGCTCAGGCCGGTGACGGTTCGATGCCATTCGCCGTGGGCTTCGATATCGCCATCGCCATGCCGCTGTCCTGGCTGCCACTGATTGCCGACTACTCACGCTTCGGCAAACGCGCGAAAAACGTGTTCGGCGGCACGGCGCTGGGTTTCTTTATCGGTAACTTCTGGCTGATGAGCCTGGGCGTGGCCTACACCCTGGCGTTTGCGCCGAGCGGTGAAGTGAATGCGTTACTGCTGGCATTGGCCGGGGCTGGCCTGGGGATTCCGCTGCTGCTGATCCTGCTGGATGAATCAGAAAACGCCTTCGCCGATATTCACTCGGCGGCGGTGTCCAGCGGGATTCTGTTGCGCTTGAAAGTCGAGCACCTGGCGTTGGCCATCGGCGTTATCTGCACGCTGATCGCCTGCTTCGCGCCGTTGGCGCAGTACCAGAACTTCCTGCTGCTGATCGGCTCGGTGTTCGCGCCGCTGTTTGGCGTGGTGCTGGTGGATCACTTCATACTGCGCCGCCGTGGCCATGGGGTTGCCGCCAACCTGCGCTGGCCAGCATTGCTGGCGTGGCTTGGAGGGATCAGCACCTATCACCTGCTGGCGAATCTGTACCCGGATGTCGGCGCGACCCTGCCGGCGCTGGTGCTGGCAGGGCTGTTGCACTTCATCCTGGGCCGGGCCTTCAGTGGCGTGCGGGCACCAGCTCAGGCTTGATCACACCGGTCAGGCGCGCATAGGGGATGGTCATCTCGATCAGCCCCAATGCGTAGGGCGCGATGGTGGTCACGTTGTACTTGAGCACCACGCCATTGCTGGTCAGCGCCACATTCGGGGTTTTCTGGAACGGCCAGTTCTTCACGAACTCCGGGTCGCGGTCCATCTGCGAGTTGATCAGCCAGTTGTTGTGGGCGACTTTGGCGGTCTTCCAGAATGCATCTTCCTGGCCCGGCAACAGCATGTCGGTCAGGCTCAGCTCTTTGTGCAGCAGGCGTGAATAGTTGATGAAGCCGCGGCCCGGCTCGCCGTGGGCGGTGCCGGTGTCCAGATAGCTGGACACTTCGATGATCACCAGTCCGTCATGCTGCTCACGTACCTTGGCCTGCAAGTACATGCTGTTGCGGTCAGGGGACTCACGCAAGAACTTGTCGCGGTAGGCGTTCAGGGTGGCGGGCATGCTCTGGCCTGGCGAGGTGCGGGCCATCTGCAGCAGGCGCTGCTCGATGATCTGGTCCAGCTGCGGCTCGGACGGGAAGTGCACGGTGTCGATATTGACCAGCGGGCAATCCGGGCTGCTGCAGCCGGGTTTGATCTGCTCGGAGGCGTCGGCGGTGGTGTCCAGCGGCTTGAGATAGCTCGGTTGGAACAGGCTCTGGCAAGCACCCAGGGTCAAGGCGATACAGGCCACGGAGGCGATTTTTAAAAGCGACATGTGTGTCCTTCATAAATCGAGGAAAGGTGAAAATGTGGAGCTTCGACTCCCGACAAGGCAGTCAGTTCGCCACTAAGCTGATTAGAGTGAGTTTGACGCCCGCCGTCTATCCCGGCAACCGGAAAGGGGCTGCATCAAGGGGCTCGAGCGCGTTAGGATGGCGCGATGTCGAGGCCGCCTCGATACCGCAAGGCAATAAACGAGGGTTGATATGACGGACACAGCGAAATCGACGCCGAGCAAGGTCGAGATTGTTCAGCGCGACAATGCCTACAAGGGCTTCTACAAACTGGATCGGCTGAAGCTGCGGCACGAGAAGTTTGATGGTGGCATGAGTCGTGAGCTCAATCGCGAAGTCTTTGTTCGTCATGACGCCGTGTGTGTGCTGCCCTATGACCCGCAGCGCGATGAAGTGGTGCTGATCGAGCAGTTTCGCATAGGCGCCATGGGCCGTACCGACAACCCGTGGCTGATCGAAATGGTTGCCGGCCTGATCGACAAGGATGAGCAACCGGAGGAGGTTGCACACCGCGAAGCCGAAGAGGAAGCTGGCCTTACATTCTCCGCACTCTGGCCGATCACGAAGTACTTTCCGTCGCCGGGTGGCAGCACCGAATTTGTCCACTTGTTCCTGGGCCGTTGCGAAAGCGCCGGGGCCGGTGGCGTCCATGGACTGGAAGAGGAAGCTGAAGATATCCGCGTCACCGTCTGGGCCTTTGAAGACGCCCTGCAAGCGGTACGTGACGGTAAAATTTCCAACGCAGCGAGCATTATTGCCCTGCAATGGCTTGCGCTTAATCGCGCGGAAGTGAGGGGGTTATGGCAGTAAAGGCACGGGAGCGATATCGGGTTGACCTGATCGGGCTGCAAGCAGCCTGCGAGGCCAACTATGCACGGCTCATGCGGCTGCTGCCGGATATGCGCCACACCCCCGAGGCGCGGCGTATTGCCGTGACCCACGGCGATCAGATGCTCGGCGTGCTGACCCTGGAAGTGATCGTGAACTGCCCGTACACCACCACCCTGCGGGTGCGCCAGGAGCACAGCCTGCCGTGGCTGCCGGTGCCGCAGCTGGAAGTGCAGGTGTACCACGACGCGCGCATGGCCGAAGTGATCAGCGCCGAACATGCACGACGCTTTCGCAGCATCTATCCTTACCCCAATGTGTTCATGCACCAGCCCGATGAGAAAGCACAGCTCAATGTGTTCCTCGGTGAATGGTTGAGCCACTGCCTGGCCCTGGGCCACGAGTTCGAAGTCGTTCGATAGATGTGAACTGTGTCCGCTTCACGGGTTTCCTCTTTGTGTCCTGCCCCAGCATAATCGCCTCAAATGTCCATTCCTGTGATCACGCCCTGGGAGAACGCCTTGCCGAGCGTATCCGCCTTGAACCCTGACGCTTCGGCGTTGCTGGTGCAGTTGTCCGATAGCCACCTGTTTGCCGAGGCGGACGGCGGGCTGCTGGGCATGAAAACCCGCGAGAGCCTGCAACGGGTGATCGAGTTGGTGCTGGCGCAGCAGCCGCTGATTGATCTGGTGCTGGCCACCGGGGATTTGTCCCAGGACGGCACGCTGGAGTCCTACCAGGCGTTTCGTGACATGACCCGGCAGATTGAAGCGCCAGCGCGCTGGATTCCGGGGAATCACGATGAGCCGCAGGTGATGCTGCAAGCGGCGATCAACAGTGCCTTGCTGGAGCCGGTGGTGGATGTGGGCAACTGGCGCATCACCCTGCTGGACTCGGCGGTGCCCGGCTCGGTGCCGGGGTATTTGCAGGACCAGCAACTGCAGCTGTTGGCGCAATCGTTGAGTGAGGCGCCGACTCGGCATCATCTGGTGTGTTTTCACCATCATCCGGTGTCGATTGGGTGTGCTTGGATGGAGCCCATCGGTTTGCGTAATCCTGAGGCGTTGTTTGCGGTACTGGATCGGTTCCCGCAGGTGCGGGCGGTGCTTTGGGGGCATGTGCATCAGGAAATTGACCGGGAGCGTAATGGGGTGCGTTTGTTGGCTTCGCCTTCTACCTGTATTCAGTTCGCTCCAGGGAGTGAGGATTTCAAGGTGAGCGAGCAGGCGCCTGGGTATCGTTGGCTGCGGTTGCATGCCGACGGGCGGTTGGAAACCGGCGTGGAGCGGGTGCAGGGCTTTGCGTTTCAGGTGGATTACGGTAGCAACGGCTATTGAGATTTCCCTGTAAACTGCGCCTCTTTGGCTGACCCACAGAGGACCCGGAATGTCCGCATCGATCTTGTATATCCATGGCTTCAACAGCGCTCCCGCCTCCAACAAGGCCAGCCAGTTGATCACCGTGATGGACAGCCTCGGTCTGGCCGACCAGTTGCGCGTGCCGGCCCTGCATCATCACCCCCGCCAGGCGATCCCCCAGTTGGAGGCGGCTATCCGTGAGCTCGGAAGGCCACTGCTGGTAGGCAGCTCCCTCGGCGGCTACTATGCAACCCATCTTGCCGAACGCCATGGCCTCAACGCCTTGCTGGTCAACCCGGCAGTCAGCCCTCATCGGATGTTCGACGGATACCTGGGCACCCAGAAGAACCTCTACACCGATGAGACCTGGGAACTGACCCACGATCACGTTGCAGCCTTGGCCGAGCTGGAAGTACCGGCACCTCAGGACCCCCAGCGTTATCAGGTGTGGTTGCAGACCGGCGATGAAACACTGGATTATCGGCTCGCCCAGCAGTATTACCGGGCCTGTGCCTTGCGCATCCAGGCCGGTGGCGACCACGGTTACCAAGGCTTTGCCCAGCAGTTACCGGCGCTGTTGAGTTTTGCCGGCATTGGCGCAGATCAGTACCAATCCTTCGATTTCACCGCATTGTGAAACCGCAGGTTACTTTTTAATCGAACGACTCACGACGAGACCCCATGGCCACTCCCAGCGCTAGCTCTTATAACGCCGACGCCATCGAAGTCCTCTCGGGCCTCGACCCGGTGCGCAAACGCCCCGGCATGTACACCGACACCAGTCGGCCGAACCACCTTGCCCAGGAAGTCATCGACAACAGTGTCGACGAAGCCTTGGCCGGGCACGCCAAGTCGGTACAAGTCATCCTTCACGCCGACCATTCCCTGGAAGTGTCCGACGACGGTCGCGGCATGCCGGTGGACATTCACCCGGAAGAGGGGGTGTCGGGCGTCGAACTGATCCTCACCAAGCTGCACGCCGGCGGCAAGTTCTCCAACAAGAACTACCAGTTCTCCGGTGGCTTGCACGGTGTGGGTATTTCCGTGGTCAACGCCCTGTCGAACCATGTCCGGGTCAAGGTCAAGCGCGACGGCAACGAGTACCAGATGACCTTCGCCGATGGCTACAAGGCCACCGACCTGGAAGTGATCGGCACCGTCGGCAAGCGCAACACCGGCACCAGCGTGTACTTCGCGCCGGACCCGAAATACTTCGATTCACCCAAATTCTCCATCAGCCGCCTCAAGCACGTGCTCAAGGCCAAGGCTGTCCTGTGCCCGGGCCTGCTGGTCAGCTTTGAAGACAAAGGCACCGGCGAAAAGGTCGAGTGGCATTACGAAGACGGACTGCGCTCCTACCTGGAAGACTCCGTCAGCGAATTCGAACGCCTGCCCAACGAGCCGTTCTGCGGCAGCCTCGCCGGTAATAAAGAAGCGGTGGACTGGGCCTTGCTGTGGCTGCCGGAAGGCGGAGACAGCGTTCAGGAAAGCTACGTCAACCTGATCCCGACCGCCCAAGGCGGTACCCACGTCAACGGTTTGCGCCAGGGGCTGCTGGATGCCATGCGCGAATTCTGCGAATACCGCAGCCTGCTGCCCCGCGGCGTGAAGCTGGCGCCGGAAGACGTCTGGGAGCGAATCGCGTTCGTTCTGTCGATGAAGATGCAGGAGCCGCAATTCTCCGGCCAGACCAAGGAACGCCTGTCGTCCCGTGAGGCTGCGGCGTTTGTTTCCGGTGTGGTCAAGGACGCTTTCAGCCTGTGGCTCAACGAACACCCTGAATTGGGCCTGGCCCTGGCAGAGCTGGCGATCAACAACGCCGGCCGCCGCTTGAAGGCCAGCAAGAAAGTCGAACGCAAGCGCATCACCCAGGGCCCGGCACTGCCGGGCAAGCTGGCGGACTGCGCCGGGCAAGACCCGATGCGTTCTGAACTGTTCCTGGTGGAAGGTGATTCCGCTGGTGGCTCCGCCAAGCAAGCGCGGGACAAGGAATTCCAGGCGATCCTGCCCCTGCGCGGCAAGATCCTCAACACCTGGGAAGTCGACGGCAGCGAAGTGCTGGCCAGCCAGGAAGTGCACAACATCGCCGTGGCCATCGGTGTCGACCCGGGTGCGGCAGACATGAGCCAGTTGCGCTACGGCAAAATCTGCATCCTCGCCGACGCCGACTCGGACGGTTTGCACATTGCGACCTTGCTCTGTGCGCTGTTCGTCCAGCACTTCCGCCCGTTGGTGGATGCCGGTCACGTCTATGTCGCCATGCCGCCGCTGTACCGTATTGACCAGGGCAAAGAGATTTTCTACGCCCTGGACGAAGCCGAGCGCGATGGCATCCTCGATCGCCTGGTGGCCGAGAAGAAACGCGGCAAGCCTCAGGTCACCCGATTCAAAGGCCTGGGTGAGATGAACCCGCCGCAATTGCGGGAAACCACCATGGACCCGAACACCCGGCGCCTGGTGCAATTGACCCTAGAAGATTTCGCCGCTACCTCGGAAATGATGGACATGTTGCTGGCGAAGAAACGCGCGCCGGATCGCAAGAACTGGCTGGAGTCCAAGGGCAACCTGGCCGAGGTTCTGGGCTGATGCGCAGCGGTTTCGCCCTGGCGATACTGTTGTTGAGCGGGTTGGCGGCCACCTCGGTGGCCGCAGCGCCTGCGGCTGAGCTGAAGCTGTTGTCGGAACACCCGGTGGAAGGCATGCGCGGCGGTAACCTGTCGGGCCTGGCTGTATGCGGTAAGGCGTTGTGGACGGTATCCGACCGCGACGACGACCAGATCTACCGGCTCGATATCAGTGCCGATACCTGGCAGGCCGAAACGGTGAAGATCAATGTGCCGCCGGTGCCGGAATCCGGCTTGCCCTTTGGCTTGCGCTCACGCACCAAGGCGGCGTCGTTGATTCGCGGTGGCGACCTGGATTTTGAAGGTATCAGCTGCGATGCGGCGGGCAACCGTTACATCGTCAGCGAAGCCCACGCGGCGGTGCTGCAAGTGCCGGTGACCGGTGAGCCTGAGTGGCTGAAGATCGCCCCGGGCATGGTGCGAGAGGCTCGGGCCAGTGGCATGTTGCTGCACTTCAATGCGTTGTTCGAAGGCTTGGCGGTGAACCCTGAAGGCAATCAAATCTGGCTTGCGGCCGAACGTGAGCGGCGCGGGCTGATTTCCATCAAGCGCCCGCAAACCCTCTGGGATTGCGACGGCCCTTGTGTATTGCTGAGTGAGGCCGGCCAGGAAATGCAGCCGGCTCAATTCCCGGGGGCCAAGGCGGTGTCCAAGGACTTTGCCGACCTGGCACTGTTCAATGGCAAGCTGTTTACCCTGGAGCGCAATGCGTTTCAGGTGTGTCGCCGGGACGCGGTCACGGCCAAGGTGGAGTTGTGCTGGTCGTTTGCTGATGAAGCGCTGACGCCGAATCGGCGTTACGCCCAGGCGTATGGCTTGGCTGAAGCCCTGGTGGTAGACGCAGACGGTGCCTGGATCGGCATCGACAATAATTTCAAGCCGCGCGCCGATGGTGAAAAACGGCCGATGGTCTATCGTTTCGCCGCCCCTGCCGGTGGCTGGAGCGCCAAGCCATGAGCGCCCAGCCACCCGGCAAGCGCGCCGGACGGGTGTTGATGTTCGTGGCCTGGGGCGCCGGCCTGTTTTTGGCCACACGATTTTTTGGGCAGTGGGAAGCACGTCAGGAAAATCCCAATGCCGTAGTCACCTCGGAGCAACACGAGGGTTACATCGAAGTAAAACTGCTGGGCAACGGCCAAGGGCATTTCGTCGCCACTGGCCAGATCAACGGTCAGCCGGTGCAGTTCATGCTCGACACCGGGGCGACCGACGTGGCGGTTCCGGCCGAAGTGGCCGACCGTCTCGGGCTTAAACGCGGCATGCCGGTTGGCGTGAGTACGGCCAACGGGCGAACCCAAGGCTTCCGGACCGAGCTGGGCCGTCTGCAACTGGGCGATATCGTCCTTCAGGACGTGCGCGCCATAGTGGTACCGGGATTGGGCGACGAACAGGTATTGCTGGGCATGAGTGCTTTGAAACAACTTGAATTTACCCAGCGCAGCGGCACCTTGCTGCTGCGCCAGACCAAACAATGATGAGGCCCGCATGAGTGACATCCTTGCAGACAGCTTAGACGGCGTTGAACGCCGGTCGCTGGCTGACTTCACCGAAAATGCCTACCTCAACTACTCCATGTACGTGATCATGGACCGTGCCTTGCCGCATATCGGCGACGGCCTGAAGCCCGTACAGCGGCGCATTATCTATGCGATGAGTGAGTTGGGCCTGGACGCGGACTCCAAGCACAAGAAGTCGGCGCGTACCGTCGGTGACGTGCTCGGTAAATTCCACCCCCATGGCGACTCGGCGTGCTACGAGGCCATGGTGCTGATGGCCCAGCCGTTCAGCTATCGCTACACGCTGGTGGATGGCCAGGGTAACTGGGGTGCGCCGGATGATCCCAAGTCCTTCGCCGCCATGCGTTATACCGAGGCGCGCTTGTCGCGGTATTCGGAAGTGCTGCTCAGCGAACTGGGCCAAGGCACGGCCAACTGGGGCCCGAACTTTGACGGCACCCTCGACGAGCCGTTGGTGTTGCCGGCACGTTTGCCGAATATCCTGCTCAATGGCACCACCGGCATCGCCGTGGGCATGGCCACTGACGTACCGCCCCACAACCTGCGGGAAGTGGCCAGCGCGTGCGTGCGCTTGCTGGATGAGCCGAAGGCTACGGTCGAGCAGTTGTGCGAGCACATTCAGGGCCCGGACTATCCGACCGAAGCGGAAATCATCACGCCTCGCGCCGATCTGCTGAAAATCTACCAGACCGGTAAAGGCTCGGTGCGCATGCGCGCCGTGTACCACATCGAAGACGGCGACATCATCGTCACCGCGCTGCCGCACCAGGTGTCCGGCGCCAAGGTGCTGGAGCAGATTGCCGCGTTGATGCAGGCCAAGCCGTCGAAGCTGCCGCAAGTCGCCGACTTGCGTGACGAGTCCGACCACGAGAACCCGTGCCGCATCGTGATCATCCCGACCAACAGCCGGGTCGACCACGAAGTGCTGATGCAGCATCTGTTCGCCAGCACCGAGCTGGAGTCCAGCTACCGGGTCAACATCAACATCATTGGCCTGGACGGCAAGCCGCAGTTGAAGAACCTGCGGGCACTGCTGGTGGAATGGCTGGAGTTCCGGGTACAGACCGTGCGTCGCCGCCTGCAATTCCGCCTGGATAAGGTCGAGCGCCGCCTGCACCTGTTGGACGGTTTGTTGATCGCCTACCTCAACCTGGATGAAGTGATCCACATCATCCGTACCGCCGAGCACCCGAAGGCCGAGCTGATCGCGCGCTTCGAGCTCAGCGAAATCCAGGCTGACTACATCCTCGACACCCGTCTGCGTCAGTTGGCGCGTCTGGAAGAGATGAAGCTGCGGGACGAGCAGGACGCGCTGCTCAAAGAGCAAGCCAAGCTCCAGGCCCTGCTGGGCAGCGAAGCCAAGCTGAAGAAGCTGGTGCGCACCGAGCTGATCAAAGATGCCGAAACTTATGGTGATGATCGCCGTTCGCCGATTGTCGAGCGTGCCGAAGCCAAGGCCCTGACCGAAACCGAGCTGCTGCCCAACGAGAAAATTACCGTCGTTCTGTCGGAAAAGGGTTGGGTTCGCTCGGCCAAGGGGCATGATATTGACGCCACCGGCCTGTCGTACAAGGCTGGTGACGGTTTCAAAACCGCTGCGGCGGGGCGTTCCAACCAGTTTGCGGTGTTTATCGACTCCACCGGGCGCAGTTATTCAGTGCCGGCGCATACGTTGCCGTCGGCGCGGGGGCAGGGCGAACCGTTGACCGGGCGCCTGACACCGCCGCCGGGTGCGAATTTTGAATGCGTGCTGCTGCCGGACGATGATTCGCTGTACGTCATCGCCTCCGATGCGGGCTACGGGTTCGTGGTCAAGGGTGAAGACCTGCAGGCCAAGAACAAGGCGGGCAAGGCGTTGTTGAGCCTGCCGAACAACGCCAAGGTGATCCTGCCGCGTCCGGTGGAAGACCGTGAAGGCAATTGGCTGGCATCGGTGACCACCGAAGGGCGCCTGCTGGTGTTCAAGATCAGCGATTTGCCGCAGTTGGGCAAAGGCAAGGGCAACAAGATCATTGGTATCCCCGGGGAGCGGGTGGCCAGTCGCGAAGAGTACGTGACCGACATTGCCGTGATCCCGGAAGGCTCGACCCTGGTGTTGCAGGCCGGCAAGCGCACGTTGTCACTGCGCCCTGACGACCTTGAGCACTACAAGGGTGAGCGGGGGCGTCGCGGCAATAAACTGCCGCGCGGCTTCCAGCGAGTGGACGCTTTACTGGTGGAAACGCCGGTTTAACGCGATATAGAGCGCCCGATCTACGATTTAACCCGTAGATCGACGCTTTCGCGCTGGAGTCATGGCGCATATTCACGGATGATATGGCCTTTCCAGCGCCGGCGTGGCTGAGCGCGTTTAGGTTATTTTTGAGTATTACATTGTGGTTCGCCTTGTGGCAGCCACCTGGATGGGATGATGACTGCTCCGCGCCTTCCTTTATTTTTGTTGCTCGCTGGCGTTTTGGGCCTGGCGGGTTGCAGCACACATCAACCTGTGTCGCTGTATCAGCTGGACAGTGGAAGTCCGGCTCAGCCTGCACAAAGTGCCGGCATGGCAGTATTGCTTGGCCCGGTTGTGGTGGCCGACTACCTGCAACGTGAAACCCTGCTGCAACGTCAGAACGACGGCAGCCTGCAAGGTTCCACCGATGGTCGCTGGGCCGGTAGCCTGTCGTCCGACATCAATCAGTTGATGTTGCGCCAGGTGGCGGGCCATCTGGACAGCCAACGTGTGGTATTGGCCCCGGCGCCGTTGGGTTTTGCCCCGGACGTACAGGTGCTGCTGACCATTACGCGGCTGGACTCGGGCGTTTCGCAACCCGCGATCCTCGACGCGCAGTGGCGCTTGATCGACCGCCGTGGCCAGGTGCGGGATAACCGCATCGTGCACTTGCAGGAAGAACACGCCGGCAGCACCGCGTCCCAGGTCCAGGCCCAGGGTGTGTTGCTGCAGCGTTTGGCTGAGCAGCTGTCCGTCGCCCTCAAGCCATTGGCCAATCAGCCGGCGGTTGCAGAGGCACCACGCAAACAGGCCCCGGCGCAGCCCAAGGCTGCGGCACCGGAAAAGCCGAAGATGCCGATGGCCGTGCCGATTCGTACGGATATGGAAGTGTTCAGGTTCTGACCTGGGTACAGGCAAACAAAAAGGCCCGCTGATGAGCGGGCCTTTTTGTTTATGCGGGATCTGAGTCGTTCGCAGATCAAGTGTGGGAGCGGGCTTGCTCGCGAAAGCGGAGTGTCAGTCACCAAATGTGTTTCTGATACACCGCTTTCGCGAGCAAGCCCGCTCCCACAGGGGTTCAGCGTTGTTCTTTAGTTCTTCGCCCGCGTCTCATGCATCCGCGCCAGCTGGCGCTCAAGCATCGACGGGTAAGGCTCCATCAACCGCTCCACACAGCACGCACCTTCAGGGCTGGCAATCGGACGGATCCGCGCACGCTGGCGAATCAGCACGTCGTCACTGATTTTGCGTTCCACCAGCAGCAGGTTGCGGCTGTGTTGCGACAAGGCCAGGGCGTCCTGGGCTATCTCGGTCAGCAGCAGATCAATCTGGCTCATGCCATACAGATCATCGCCCACCGTCAGGCCCAATTGCAGCTGCAAGGTGATGCCGCTGTCGGCCACTTCGATCTGCAGCGCATGGCCCAGGGCCCGCAGCAGCTCACCGCAGCAGATGGCGTTGGTCAGGTAGTCTTCGCCGCTGTCTTCGCTGTGGAACAGCATCAGCGTGCTGCCATCGTTCAGGGTGTGCAGCTCGCTCTGATACAGCGAGGCCGCCTGGTCGAGGCAATCACGATAGCGCTCCAGCAACTCGGTCAGGCGTGCCCGCGGCAAGCGGCGCAGCTGGTCCTGTGCACCCAACTGCACGGCCAATACGGCGCTGTGCTGGGGCTGGGTGCTGCGCACAGGAGCCGGCTGCGGCACGGTGGTCGTTGGGGCTGAGTTGTCGCGAAGATCGGCGAATGGGTCTTCTTCGTCCAGTTCGTCTTCTTCGGCCTTGATCACATGACGGGCTGCCGGCTTGAGACCCGCCACCGGTGCGGACTCGTCGAAGCTCGGGTCGCGCAGGTTGCGCACTTCAAACTCGGGCTCGTCGTCTTCGTACTCGGTGTCGTCGAACTCGGGCTCGGGTTCAACCTCGGGCACCACGGGCTCCGGCGCGAAGCTGGTGTGCAGCTGGCGGGCGAGGTCGCCGATTTCGTCCTGGCGGTCGGTGGCCGGGGTGTGCTCGTCGATATCCCGCAGCCAGATGCGCAGTTGCATCAGTGGCGTGGAGATATGCCGGCCCAGGCGCAGGCTCAAGGCCAGGGACAGTGCCAGCAGGATCGCGCTCAGGATGCCCATGCTTTGCAGGCTGATGGTCATCGGCTGCTGGAACTGTTGCATGTCCAGGCTGATGCGCAGTTGGCCGGCCTTCACGTCCTGAAACGTGATATTGCTCTGGTACAGACCTTCGGCTTCACCCAGCAGGCCGTTTTTCGGGCGTTGCCCGGCTTCGGCCATGATCCGGTTGTCCACGCTATAGATAGCGGCGTGGGCCACCAGCGGGTTCTTGGTCAGGTTGTTGAGCAGCACGTTGAGGCTGAGGATGTCGTTGGACACCAACAACTCAGTCGCCGAGGTGGCGGTCTGGGTGGTCAGGCTCTCGCCCAGGGCGTCGGCTTGCTCGTGCATGGCCTGCTTGAACTGCAAACCCATCACGCAGGCGTAGATGACCAGGGCCAGGGCGACCAGGATCACGTTATGGCTGGCAATGCGTAATGCGATCGGTACACGGCGGTGGCGCAGTGCCCGGAAGATCAGCAGGAAGAAGTTATCGGTTTTTACTGGCGTGGGCCGGTTCACTTAAGCTCGGCTCTTTAGTCCGTGAAGTTGACGCGCAGTATAGCGACAGGCCCAAGACCGGCAAAGCGCTGGCTGTGCCCGATGGTCACTGAAAGTGGGTAGAATGCGGTTTTTTTCCAGCTCGGGGGTGCGCTTTGCGCGAAATTGTCCTGATTAACATCACCGGTGAGGACCGTCCGGGTCTCACCGCAGCCATTACCGGTGTTCTGGCCCAGGGTGGTGTGAACATTCTCGACATCGGCCAGGCGGTGATTCACGACACGCTGTCGTTCGGCATCCTGGTGGAAATTCCCAGCACCGAGCAGGCGTCGTCCGTGCTCAAGGACATCCTGTTTACGGCGTATAAGCTGGATCAGCAGGTGCGTTTCACACCGGTGTCCGAAGAGGATTACCAGAGCTGGGTGGCCGGCCAGGGTAAGAAGCGCCACATCGTGACGCTGTTGACCCGCAAGGTGACGGCGGAGCAATTGCAGCGTGTCAGTTCGATCACGGCTCAGTACGGTTTGAATATCGACCACATTGACCGTCTGTCGGGTCGCATGCCATTGGACACGCCAGCGGACAAGGGCAAGGGCTGCATCGAGTTCTCCGTACGCGGTGAGCCGGCAGATCCTCAGGCCCTGCGTGCCGAATTCCTGAGCGTTGCCCAGGAGCTGAATGTCGATATCGCCTTCCAGGAAGATTCGCTGTTCCGTCGCAATCGCCGCCTGGCGGTGTTCGACATGGATTCGACGCTGATCGAAGCCGAAGTCATCGACGAGTTGGCCAAGGCTGCCGGTGTAGGTGAGCAAGTCTCGGAAATCACCGAGCGTGCCATGGCCGGTGAGCTGGATTTCCGTGCCAGCTTCAAGGAGCGCCTGGCGCTGCTCAAGGGCCTGGATGTGAGCGTGCTGGACTCCATCGGTGCGTCCCTGCGCCTGACCGAAGGCGCCGAAACCCTGTTCGCCGAACTCAAGCGCCTGGGCTACAAGACCGCGATCCTGTCAGGCGGCTTCACCTACTTTGCCAAGCAATTGCAGGCCAAGCTGGGCATCGACTATGTGTTCGCCAACGAGCTGGAAGTGGTGGACGGCAAGGTGACGGGCGTGGCGGTAGAGCCGATTGTCGACGCACAGCGTAAAGCTGACTTGCTGCGGGAATTGGCACACAAGGAAGGGTTGCGCCTGGAGCAGACCATTGCGGTCGGCGACGGGGCGAATGACTTGCCGATGCTGGCGATTGCCGGGTTGGGTGTGGCGTTTCGCGCCAAGCCGCTGGTCAAGCAATCGGCCAAGCAGGCGATTTCGACCCTGGGGCTGGATGGGGTGTTGTACCTGTTGGGCTTCCGCGACCGCGACGGTCAGCTGTAAACGACACAAAGCTTAAGGTCTGAACCGGATCAATGTGGGAGTCGGGCTTGCCCGCGATGCAGGCGCCTCGTTCTTTCAGAGGGGCCGCGCCGATGCTATCGCAGGCAAGCCAGCTCCCACATTTTGATCTTCAATCGCCTTGAATCAGGCTTTCGGCAAACCCATGCCCTGGCCCATCTGCACCGGCGTTCCCGCCTGCAGTTCTTCCGACCAGTTCACCTGGTTCGGCCCAAACAGCACGATCGCCGTCGAACCCAGCTTGAAGCGTCCCAGCTCCGCGCCTTTTTCCAGGTGGATCGGCCCGCGGGCAGCCTCGTCGTAACGGAAGGTTTTCAGCTCGCGCTTCGGCGGCGTAACCAAGCCGGCCCATACCGTCTCGATCGACGCTACGATCATCGCGCCCACCAGCACCACGGCCATCGGGCCGCGTTCGGTGTCGAAAATGCAGGCAACACGCTCGTTACGTGCAAACAGCTCCGGCACGTTTTCGGCGGTGGTCTGGTTTACCGAGAAGATGCGGCCGGGGATGTAGACCATCTCCCGCAGGGTACCGGCCAGTGGCATGTGCACCCGGTGGTAGTCCTTCGGCGACAGGTAGACCGTGGCGAAATCACCGCCCATGAACGGCGCAGCCACGGCCGAATCGCCACCGAGCAATTCCAGCACACTGAAGCTGTGGCCCTTGGCCTGGAACACCCGGCCATGTTCAATCGGGCCCAACTGGCTGACAGCACCGTCGGCCGGGCTCAGCACCGCGCCTGGCGTTTGATCCAGCGGGCGGGCACCGTCTTTCAGGGCGCGGGTGAAGAAGGCGTTGAAGTGCTCGTAAGCGGTCACGTCTTCAACCAGGGCCTGGGACATGTCCACTTGATAGCGCTTGGCGAACCAGGTGGTGAACGCATTCTTGAACCAGCGCACGCGGCATTCGGCAATGCAGCCGGCCAGACGCGACAGCAGGTGGTGGGGCAGCAAGTACTGGCTGAGGATGAACAACTGCTTTTTCATTAACTGTCCTTAAACCTTAAATCTCAACGGGGGTGTCGGGGTGGTTGCCCCATTCGCCCCAGGAACCGGCATAACCTTTGACTCGCGGATAACCGAGCGCCTTGGCCACCAGGTAGGTGAAGCCAGAACGGTGGTGAGTCTGGCAGTGGGTGATGATTTCTTTGTCGCGGGTCAGCCCGAGGTCTTCGAGGATCTGCGGCATGTCGCGGCGGATGCGCAGTTGGCGCGCCTTGTCCATGCCGGCGGTCCATTCGAAGTTCACCGCGCCCGGGATGTGTCCGCCCTTGGCCGCGAGGACTTTCTCCCCGGAGTATTCCAGCGGGCCGCGGGCATCCCAGATGCCCAGGTCGGCAGCGCCGAGGCGGCTTTGCAGGTACTCGCGGGTGGCGGTGGGTTCTTCATGCAACGTCAGGCTGACCGGGCCGCCGGCGCTGGCCGGTACCTCGGTGGACAGCGGGTATTTTTCTTCCAGCCACGCCAGCAGGCCGCCGTCGAGGTAGTGGTATTTCTTGTGGCCGATGACGTCGAGCATCCAGATGAATCGCCCGGCCCAGCCACCGCCTTCGTCGTCGTACACCACGTAGGTGGCATCCGGGGTGTGGCCCAGTTCGCCGAACAGTTTTTCAAGATCAGCCTTGCCTGGCAGCAGGCCCGGCGCCGGTGGCTGGCCCAGTTGGGTGCGCTTGGGGTCGACAAAGCGTGCGCCGGGGATATGCCCTTCGGCGTAACGCGCGGCGCTGGTGAGGTCCACCAGGATCAGGTGTTCGGCATCAAGGCGACCGAGCAGGTCACTGGGCTCGATGACCAGCGGCAAGCCAGAGAAGTCAGGCATGTGAGGTCTCCTGGGCATAAAAGTTGGGCGCTAAAGGAGGGCGATTGTAGCGCAAGCTTCAGGCGCTGCGGTTGGTAAAGCTGTGCAGGGCCTTTTCGATGCATTGGGCGGTTTTGCCGAAGGCTTGCACGGTGGTTTCCGAGAACGGCCCGCCACCCTGGTCGGCCACCATCAGCATCACCACTCGGCCATTGCAGCTCAGGGAGCGCAGCAGCAGGTGTTCGCCTTTGAACAGGCGGCGCAGTTCCGGCGGCAAGAGCGCCGAGAACTGGGCGTGATTTTCAGGGTTGAGGCGCACCTGGGCGGACTTGGCCAGCAGGCGTTGCAGCAGGGTGCTGTGTGTCGCGTCGAGGCTCAGGTGGTCGGCGTCCTTGGGCAGGCCGTCGACTTGATGCACGCGCAAGGTGCTCAGGGTTTTGTCCGCCATCAGCAGCATCACCCGTTGCATGCCGCAGGCCACCAGGGCCTCCTTGGCGCAGGTGGTCAGGTGCATGGCGTTGGCAAAGCGGCTCGGCTCCACCAGCAATTCGGTGCAGCGCTTGCGCCAGATCGCCAGGGATTCGGCGGTGGGCGGCGGTGCCGGCAGCAAGCCGTGGTGAACGCGCTGCACATCCCAGGGCCAGATCAGCGACAGCGCCGGGTGCCAAAGATCGCGCATCAGGGTAGTGCGGGCGCTGATCGCTGCGTGTTGGTGAGACTGCTGCTGCACTTCGGCCAACGGTTGCTGTAGATAAAGCGCAGTGAGGTATTGCCAGCGTTGGGTGTGCGGGCAGGTCCACGACTCCTGTGCCGCCAACGCCAGGCCGTTGGCCAACAGCACGGTGTTGGCCGGCTGGTTCAGCCAGCGGCGCAGGTTCGGGTCGGCATCCAGCAACTGCTGTTGGCGCAACGGCTCGCCTTCGCGGGCAATGCGCAGCGCCTTGGCCAGCAACCGCTGTTCCGTCAGCAGCAACGTATAACCCTGGGACACCCAGATCGGCAGGCGCCAGGCTTCGGTCAACCCCAGGCACAGGTCCAGCAGGCGCACGCCGAACAGTTCCTGTTCGACTATGCGGGCCGATTCACCCTTGTGGATCACCCGCAGTTCCCATGCTTCCAGCAGTTTGGGATAGGCAATCGCCATCGGCCACAGCGGCGAAAGGAACAGCAGGCTGCCCCAATGAATGTCTTGCCACAGGCGTGCCAGGCGGCTGGCGAACAGGCCGCTGGCTTGTTGCGAGGCGTGCTGGCTGATCATCTGCAATTGGCGCAGGGCCACGGGGATTTCATTCAGTGGCACGGAAGGCAGGCGCCGCAGCAGTTCTTCGGTGCGCTTGAGGCCGAGGCGATTGATCGCCACTTCGAGGTTTTCTGCGGGCTCCGCGAGGCTGCCGTGGGCCTGGTTGTTGGCCTCGCGCATCACGCTGAGCACCAGCGCGGGGCTGTTCTGCATCAACTCTGCAATATCGCGCAACGAACTGCGGTTGTCGCCGATGGCCTTGCAGACCCGGTCGTGACTCGCCTGTGGAACAGGCAAGAGCACATCGTCCAGACGCTTTATCCAAGCGGCCAGCGTCGTGGGTTTTTGAGTTGGGACTGTCGTTTCATTTGCCATGATTGGGGCGCGATCATCACTTACGGTCAACACGCCCGGGACGGGCCGAACTGGTTTTTCGCCATAACGGGCTATAGTCTGGCGCAGATTTGCCGATAAGTAGAACAAGAGTTTTCAACTCTGGCGAATATGACCCTGAACCCGACGGCGCAAGTACTCATCCCCTATGGCTAAAATTATCGGCATCATCGTCGTCATCGCGAGCGTGCTCGGCGGATACGTCCTTTCCCACGGCAAGATTGCGGCGCTGATCCAGCCCTTCGAAGTGCTGATTATCGGTGGTGCGGCGTTCGGCGCATTCCTGCAGGCCAACCCTGGCTACATGACCATGCACGTGATCAAGAAGTCGCTGGGCATGTTCAGCTCGCGCTTCTCCCACACCTTCTATCTGGAAGTGCTGGGGCTGATCTACGAGATCCTCAACAAGAGCCGCCGCGAAGGCATGATGGCCATTGAAGGTGACATCGAGGACGCCGCGGCGAGCCCGATTTTTGCCAAGTACCCGGCAGTGCTCAAAGACGAGCGCATGACCGCCTACATCTGTGATTACCTGCGCATCATGTCGTCCGGCAACATGGCGCCCCATGAGCTGGAAGGCCTGTTCGATATGGAACTGTTCAGCCTCAAGGAAGAGCTGGAGCACCCGTCCCACGCCGTGACCGGCATCGCCGACGGCATGCCCGGTTTCGGTATTGTTGCTGCGGTGCTCGGGATCGTGGTCACCATGGCCTCCCTCGGTGAAGGCGACCAGAAAGCCATCGGCATGCACGTAGGTGCGGCGCTTGTGGGTACCTTCTTCGGTATTCTCGCGGCCTACGGCTTCTTCGGCCCGCTGGCCACGTCCCTGGCCCACGATGCCAAGGAAGAAGTGAATCTGTACGAAGCCATCAAGGCGTGCCTGGTGGCATCGGCTTCCGGCATGCCGCCATCGCTGGCGGTAGAGTTCGGGCGCAAGGTGCTGTATCCGAAGCACCGTCCAAGCTTCGCTGAGCTGGAACAAGCGGTTCGCGGTCGCTAAGCCATGGAAAACAACCAGCCGATCATCATCAAGCGCGTCAAGCGCTTCGCTGCGGGGCACCATGGCGGCGCCTGGAAAATCGCCTTCGCCGACTTTGCGACGGCGATGATGGCGTTCTTCCTGGTGCTGTGGCTGATGTCCACCGCCACGCCGGAACAGAAGATCGCCATCGCCGGATACTTCAAGGACCCCATCGGTTTCTCCGAGAGCGGCACGCCTTTTGTGATCGACCTCGGTGGTTCGCCGCAACTGGCGCCCGAGCGCACCATCAACCCGGAAATCAAGACCGACTCGCCTCAGGAAAAAATCCCGATCGAGCGCGATACCGTCGAGAGCATGGCCGAACAGGTCGAGCAGGAGCGCCTGGAATTGCTGCTGCAAGAGCTGCAAACCAAGGTTGAGGAAAACCCGCAACTGCTGAAGTTCAAGGATCAGATTTCCTTCGAGATCACGCCCGATGGCTTGCGCATCCAGATCACGGACGCCGCCAACCGGCCGATGTTCGACTCCGGCAGCGCGCGGTTGAAGCCGTACTTTGAAGACATCCTGCTGGCCATGGCCGACACCATCAAGGCCGTGCCGAACAAGATCAGCATCAGCGGCCACACCGACGCCAAGCCGTATGCCGGGCAGGGCGACTTTGGCAACTGGGAGCTCTCGGCCAACCGGGCCAATGCCGCGCGACGTGCACTGGTCGCAGGTAGCTATCCGGACCCACAAGTGGCACGGGTGGTGGGGTTTGCTTCCTCGCAGCTGTTTGATCCCAAGGACCCGTTCAACCCGATCAACCGACGCATCGATATCGTCGTGCTGACCAAAAAAGCCCAGCGTGCGATTGAAGGTGACCGGCCTGCGACGCCACCGGTACCGACCCAGGGTGAGGGCGCGCCGGGCGAAGTGCCGGCAGACCCGAACGCACTGCCGCCCGAGCAGGAGCCGCTGCCAGCCCATGAGCTGCGGCAGAAGCTGAACCTGTTTGATGACGGTGGAATGAAGGACCCGACTCAGCCAGCCACTGGTTCATGAGTGTTGTTTCGACAATTAAAAAATGCCCCGAACTCTCGGGGCATTTTTTTGATCGATGTATCAGAGGGGGAGATAAGCTTTCACACCGTCAATCACGCCTCGCATATCCTCTGCGCCCAGACGCGGTACAAAATACTCTCGCCCTGTGGTCCGGGTCTTTCTGTGCAGCTTGTCCAGTCGTTCGAAACTGACGGTGTAGATCATGTCGCATTTCACCCATAGCGCTTTATAGCCATCGGTGTGCAGTGGATTGATCCGCAATAAATGGTGCCAGTCGTACTGAATGTCGGGAGCAGTGGAGGAGATCGGGACCACTGTGCACAGTTTGCGCTTGTGTGTGGCAGTAGGCTTGCGGATCTTCAGCATTTCAGGAGCCACAAAGCCCCGTGTGAAGTCGCATAGAAGAACATCGCCTTGTTTAGGATGGTAGTAGAGAGGCAATCGTCGATTCCCCGGAAAAAGCAAAGCCGCCCGAAGGCGGCTTCATTCGACACGCAGTGGAGCTTGCTTCGCCCCTTCTGCGCCGCTGGATCAACCCCGAGAAGGATCCAGACTCCTGCCAGCTTGCGCTGGTGACGGAGCGAGTATGAGCATTGGGAAAATCGAATTCAAGCTGGCTTGCATCATGGTCCGCCCAGTTGCAGCGGATTCTTGATGGCTGACTTGATTTAATCAATGGGGACGGGGGGGCCGTGCCATGCTTTATGTGTGTCAAGGCATGGCACGACCCCGATTCGCAGCTTAGTAAGTGGTCTCAGGCAAGCTGGCGATGATCGAGCGATAGCTGTTCATTCGCTGCTGCTGCACGCGGCCGTCTTCCAGGGCCTTGAGCAGGGCGCAACCTGGCTCGCGGTCATGTTTGCAGTCGCGGAAGCGGCAGGTGCCGATCAAGTCGTTGAACTCGATAAAGCCCGCTTCCACATCGGCACGGCTCACATGGCCCAGGCCGAATTCACGAATGCCCGGGGAGTCGATCAGCTCGCCGCCGCCCGGGAAGTGGAACAACCGTGCAGTGGTGGTGGTGTGCGTGCCTTGACCGGACAATTCCGACAACGGGCCCACACGGGTTTCGACTTCTGGCAACAGGCTGTTGACCAGGGACGACTTGCCCACGCCCGACTGGCCGACGAACACGCTGATGCGTCCATCCAGTTCAGTCTGCAATTGTTCCATGCCATTGCCGTGATGTGCCGAGACTTCCAGTACCGGGTAGCCGAGGGTGCGGTACACCGCCAGCAGCGCATTGAGCGCCGTGGCGTTCTGCTCGTCGATCAGGTCGAACTTGTTCAGCAGCAACAGCGGGCGAATGCCGGCGTGCTCGGCGGCTACCAGGTAGCGGTCGATCAGGTTGGCATGGGGCTCGGGCAGTGGCGCGAAGACGATGACGATCATGTCGACGTTGGCCGCCACCGGCTTGAGCTGGCCACGGCTGTCGGGGCGACGCAGTTCGGTGGTACGCGGCAACTGGGCGACGATGACGCCGATGCCCTGGTTGCCGGCACGCCATACCACCCGGTCGCCGGTCACCAGCGCAGGCAGGTTGGCGCGCAGGTGGCAACGGAACACCTGGCCGGCGTGATCGCCCTCTGTGGCCTCGACTTCGACCTGCACACCGAAGTGCGCGATCACCAGGCCCGTTTGCTCGGGGCCCAGGTCGCCGCCCTCAAGCGCTTCTACGGCGGAGGATTCACGTTTGGCGGCGCGGGCAGCGCGTTCACCCTGAATCTTTTCGATGCGCCAGTTTTGGCGACGGTTAAGCTGGCGTTTGGCCATTGGTGTTCCGTGTCGATAATGCAAAGGTTAGGTAAAACGGTCGCGAGTCTAGCACGCCCTGCCTGCTAAACTGCGCAGCTACGCCAAGGTGCCAAGGAACCACGACATGCAAAACCCACAGAACCTGATTTGGATCGATCTGGAAATGACCGGTCTGAACCCTGACACCGACGTCATCATCGAGATGGCGACCATTGTCACCGACAGCAACCTCAACACCTTGGCTGAAGGTCCGGTGATCGCCATTCACCACAGCGACGCGGTGCTGGCCACCATGGACGAGTGGAACACCCGCACCCACGGCAACTCGGGCCTGACCCAGCGTGTGCGCGACAGCCGGGTGAGCATGGCCGAGGCTGAAGCTGAAACCATCGCCTTCCTGGAAAAGTGGGTGCCCAAGGGCAAGTCGCCGATCTGCGGCAACAGCATTTGCCAGGATCGCCGCTTTCTATATACCCACATGAAGGCGCTGGAAAGTTACTTCCACTACCGCAATCTGGATGTATCGACCTTGAAGGAGTTGGCCGCGCGCTGGGCGCCGGAAGTCAAAGACAGCTTCCACAAGGGCAGCACCCACCTGGCGCTGGACGATATCCGCGAGTCGATTGCCGAGCTGCAGCATTACCGCAAGCATTTCATCAAGTTCTGACTTGAGTCGTGGTGAAGAACCGTTGTGGCGAGGGAGCTTGCTCCCGCTGGGCTGCGAAGCGGCCCTGAAAAATGGGACTACTGCGCAGTCCAACGGGAGCAAGCTCCCTCACCACATTAGGAAGAGCTTTAAGCTCTTGAGGGCTCGCCCCCTTTTGGTGCCATCACCAAATGATTAGACTGCGCGCCTCTTTGCAAGGATCGCCATCATGCTGTTGATGCTCTACCTCATCGCCATCACCGCCGAAGCCATGACCGGCGCCTTGTCAGCCGGGCGGCGCGGGATGGATTGGTTTGGTGTGGTGCTGATCGCCTGCGTGACGGCGCTGGGCGGCGGTTCGGTGCGTGACGTGTTGCTCGGCCACTACCCGCTGACCTGGGTCAAACACCCGGAATACCTGGTGCTGACCTCTGTCGCGGCCCTGGTGACGATCTTCATCGCTCCATTGATGCGCCACCTGCGCTCGCTGTTCCTGGCGCTGGACGCCGTGGGCTTGGTGGCCTTCACGCTGATCGGCAGCATGACCGCCCTGGAAATGGGCCACGGTATGCTGGTGGCTTCAGTCAGCGGGGTGATCACCGGGGTATTCGGCGGCATCCTGCGGGACATCTTCTGCAACGACATCCCGCTGATCTTCCGCCGCGAGCTGTACGCCAGCGTGTCGTTCCTCGCCGCCTGGTTCTACATGCTGTGCATCTATCTGGAACTGCCCAGCGAGCAATCGATCCTGCTGACACTGTTCAGCGGCTTTCTATTGCGCCTGTTGGCGATCCGCTTCCATTGGGAAATGCCCAAGTTCGTCTACAACGACGACGTGCACTGACGTTCGGCGTGCTGGTTCAGCGCCCATTCCACGTGTTCGCGCACCAGTTCCGACGGATATTCCCGGCGTGCCTTCAACGCTTCCAACACCGGAATGCTTGATGGCGCATTGCCCAGGCCTACCGCCAGGTTGCGCAGCCAGCGCTCATAGCCGGCGCGGCGCAGGGGCGAGCCTTCGGTGTTGCTGAGGAATTTGTCCTCGTCCCACATGAACAATTCGGCCAGTTCTGCGTTATCCAGATTGTGCCGTGGCTTGAAATCGCCTTCGTCGGTAGGCCGGGCGAAACGATTCCACGGGCAAACGATCTGACAGTCATCGCAACCGAATACCCGATTGCCAATCAGGGGGCGCAGTTCTTCGGGGATCGCGCTTTTCAGCTCGATGGTCAGGTAGGAAATACAGCGCCGGGCGTCCAGTACGTAGGGCCCGACGAAGGCGTTGGTAGGGCAGATGTCGAGGCAGGCGGTGCAGCGGCCACAGTGTTCGGTGGTGTGCGGTGGGTCGACCGGCAATGGCAGGTCGACAAACAGCTCGCTCAGGAAAAAGTAACTGCCCGCTTTGCGGTTGAGCACCAGGGTGTTTTTGCCGATCCAGCCCAGCCCGGCTTGTTCGGCGATAGCTTTTTCCAGCACCGGGGCGCTGTCGACAAACGCGCGGAAGCCGAACGGGCCGATCTGTGCCTGAATCCGGTCGGCCAGTTGCTGCACGCGCTTGCGGATCAGCTTGTGATAGTCGCGGCCGAGGGCATAACGGGAGATGTAGGCTTTTTCGGGTTTGGCCAGCAATTGGGCCATTTGTGTGTCGCCGGGCAGGTAGTCCATGCGAAGGGAGACCACGCGCAAAGTACCGGGTACCAGTTCTTCCGGGTGTGAACGCTTGCTGCCGTGGGCGCCCATGTAGTCCATTTCGCCGTGGTAGCCGGCGTCGAGCCAGCGTTGCAGGTGCTGCTCATGCTCGGCGAGGTCCAGGCCGCTGATGCCCACTTGTTGAAAGCCCAGCTCGCGGCCCCAGTCTTTGATCGATTGGGCGAGGGCGGGCAGGTCGTAGGTAATAGCAGGCATGAACAAGAGAAACCGCAGGTTAGATGCGTATAATTCTGCCAGACATCGGAGCTTGAAGACGCATGCCGCAGACAAAACACGAAATACCCGACGTTCAGCACCTGTTGCCCGGCCAATTGCCGCAACTCGCTGCGCGTTCTCCGGACGCCCATAAAGGCCAGTTCGGCCATCTATTGCTGATCGGTGGCGACCGTGGTTTTGGCGGCGCCGCCTTGCTCAGCGCCGAAAGTGCCCTGCGCAGCGGCGCCGGCATGGTTTCCCTGGCGACCCGCAGTGAGCATGTTGCAGCGGCGCTGGCGCGGCTGCCGGAAGTCATGACCGTGGGCGTACACTCGGCCAATCAGTTGATGGGCTTGCTGGAAAAGATCTCCGTGATCGTCATCGGCCCGGGCTTGGGCGAGGCGTCCTGGGGCAAAAGCCTGCTGTCGGTAGCGGCCAGCGCCAAGCAGCCGCAAGTCTGGGACGCCGATGCCTTGAACCTGCTGGCGACGGGCAGCGTCAACTTGCCGGCCAACTGCGTGATCACTCCGCATCCTGGCGAAGCGGCCCGCTTGATGGGTATTTCGACAGCCGAGGTTCAGGCCGACCGCCTTAACGTGGCGCGCGCCTTGAGTCAGAAATTCAATGCAGTAGCGATCCTCAAGGGCGCGGGCAGCTTGATCGCCCGCCCGGACGGTCGCGTTGCCCGTTGTGATCAGGGTCATCCTGCGATGGCAACCGCTGGCCTGGGTGACGTGTTGGCCGGCCTGGTTGGTGCTTTACTGGCGCAAGGCATGTCGGCATTTGATGCCGCTTGCCTGGCGGTCTGGCTGCATGCCACTGCCGGTGATCGCCAAGGTACCTACGGTCGCGGGCTGGCCGCCAGTGATCTGATTCCTGCCATTCGTCAGTTGCTGGAGGAGCAATCGCCGTGTCTGAAGTAATCCTTTTCCTGGCCGACGAAGATGCAATGGTCGCCCTCGGCAACCGTATTGCCCAGGTAACGAAAGGCTCGGGCCTGATCTTTCTGGAAGGTGATCTGGGGGCCGGGAAAACCACCCTGTCCCGGGGCATCATTCGCGGGTTGGGGCACGCAGGTGCTGTGAAAAGCCCTACGTTCACCTTGGTTGAGCCCTACGAAATCGGCGAGCTGCGCGCCTTCCATTTCGACTTGTATCGCCTGGTGGATCCCGAAGAGTTGGAATTCATGGGCATCCGCGATTACTTCGATGAGGACGCTCTGTGCCTGATCGAGTGGCCAGATAAAGGCACAGGCTTTTTGCCAAAGCCGGACCTGACCATTACCATTACCCCGCATAAGCACGGACGTCAGCTGAAGTTGTTGTCCCAGAGCGCGCGCGGCGAGTCGTGGTGCGCCGCCTTGGCATTGGAATTCAAATAATTGATGGGGTTAGGTATGCGCTTTCGCGCGTTGGTTACTGTCGTAGGGGTGTTGCTTGCGGCAATGACTTTCAATGCACTGGCGGCCTCACAGGTGAAAAGTGTTCGCCTGTGGCGGGCTCCGGATAACACGCGACTGGTATTCGACCTGTCTGGCCCGGTTCAGCACAGCGTCTTCACCCTCACGGCGCCCGATCGCCTGGTGATTGATATCAACGGTGCGACCCTGGCCGCGCCGTTGAAAGTTGCCATGGCCAATACCCCGATTACCGCGATGCGCTCGGCCCAACGTACGCCGACCGATCTGCGGGTGGTCATCGACCTGAAAAAGGCCGTGACGCCGAAAAGCTTCGTGCTGGCGCCCAACGCGCAGTATGGCAACCGGCTGGTGGTCGACCTGTTCGACAACGCCGCCGATGCCGCGCCGCCGCCTGCACCTACCCCAAGCGTCGCGACGATACCTGCGGTGCCGGTCAACCAGTCGCAACCCCAGGTCAAATTGCCGCCGTTGCCACCGGCTCCTGCGGGCAAGCGTGACATTATTGTGGTTATCGATGCCGGGCACGGCGGCGAAGACCCGGGAGCCTCCGGTTCGCGCGGCCAGCATGAAAAAGACGTGGTACTGGCCATCGCTCGCGAACTGCAGCGCCAGATCAATGGTATGAAAGGCTATCGCGCTGAGCTGACCCGTACCGGCGACTACTTTATTCCGCTGCGTGGCCGTACCGAAATCGCCCGCAAGAAGGGCGCCGACCTGTTCGTCTCGATCCACGCCGACGCCGCCCCGTCGGCTGCTGCGTTTGGTGCTTCGGTGTTTGCCCTGTCTGATCGGGGTGCCACTTCCGAGACCGCTCGCTGGTTGGCGGACAGTGAAAACCGTTCCGACTTGATCGGCGGGGCCGGCAACGTGTCCCTCGATGACAAGGACAAGATGCTCGCCGGCGTATTGCTCGACCTGTCGATGACCGCCTCGCTGACCTCCAGCCTGAACGTCGGGCAGAAAGTCCTGAGCAATATCGGTCGCGTCACCTCGCTGCACAAACAGCGGGTGGAACAGGCCGGGTTCATGGTGCTCAAGTCGCCGGATATTCCGTCGATCCTGGTGGAAACCGGGTTTATCTCGAACTCCAACGAAGCCTCGAAACTGGCCTCTGCCAGCCACCAGCAGGCGCTGGCGCGTTCCATCAGCGCCGGTGTTCGCCAGTTCTTCCAGCAGAACCCGCCGCCGGGCACCTACATCGCCTGGCTGCGTGATTCCGGGAAGATCGCCCAAGGCCCGCGTGACCATCGCGTCCAGCCGGGCGACACCCTGGCGATGCTGGCGGTGCGCTTCCAGGTATCGGCGGCAACCTTGCGCAGCGCCAATAACCTGAAGACCGATGAATTGAAGGTCGGCCAGGTGTTGACCATCCCGGGCACTGAACTGGCGGCGCAATAATGAGCGAAACAGTCTTGAGCAACACCTCGCGCATTGAGCTGCTAAGTCCGCGCCTCGCCAACCAGATCGCGGCGGGTGAGGTGGTCGAGCGGCCAGCGTCGGTGATCAAGGAGTTGCTGGAAAACAGCATCGACTCCGGCGCCAGGCGCATCGACGTCGATGTTGAGCAGGGCGGCGTCAAGCTGCTGCGGGTACGCGACGACGGCAGCGGGATTTCCTCCGATGACCTGCCGCTGGCCCTGGCCCGTCACGCCACCAGCAAGATTCGTGACCTGGAAGACCTTGAACGGGTGATGAGCCTCGGGTTTCGCGGTGAGGCCTTGGCTTCCATCAGCTCCGTGGCTCGCCTGACCCTGACGTCCCGCACCCGCGATGCTGACCAGGCCTGGCAGGTGGAAACCGAAGGCCGCGACATGGCGCCTCGGGTCCAGCCGGCGGCACATCCGGTGGGCACCTCGGTGGAAGTGCGCGACCTGTTCTTCAACACCCCGGCCCGGCGCAAATTTCTCAAGGCCGAAAAAACCGAATTCGACCACCTGCAGGAAGTCATCAAGCGCTTGGCACTGGCCCGGTTTGATGTGGCTTTCCACCTGCGCCACAACGGCAAGACCATCCTCAGCCTGCATGAGGCCCATGATGATGCGGCCCGTGCCCGGCGCGTCTCGGCTATCTGCGGCGCGGGGTTCCTGGAGCAGGCGCTGCCGATCGAGATCGAGCGCAATGGCTTGCGGTTGTGGGGTTGGGTGGGGTTGCCGACGTTCTCTCGCAGCCAGGCTGACTTGCAGTACTTCTTTGTGAACGGCCGGGCGGTGCGCGACAAACTGGTGGCCCATGCGGTGCGCCAGGCGTATCGCGACGTGCAGTTCAACGGGCGGCATCCGACGTTCGTGCTGTTTTTTGAGGTCGACCCGTCGGTGGTGGACGTTAACGTGCACCCGACCAAGCACGAAGTGCGCTTCCGTGACGGTCGCATGGTCCACGATTTCCTCTATGGCACCTTGCACCGCGCCCTGGGCGATGTGCGCCCGGATGATCAACTGGCGGCGCCGATCGTCACGGCCATCGTCCGTCCTACGGGGCCGGAAGCCGGTGAGTTCGGGCCTCAGGGCGAAATGAGCCTGGCGGCCAACCTGCTGCAATCGCCGCAAGCCCAGCCGAGCTATACCGCGCCTGGCTCAGGCGCTGGCGCCGGTTATCAATACCAATACACGCCGCGCCCGCAATCAGCGTTGCCGGTGGCCGAAACCCAGGCAGCCTATCGCGAGTTTTTCGCGCCGCTGCCCGGTGCCGAGTCGGGTGCTGCCGCCTTGCCGGAAGGCCAGGGTGACGTGCCGCCGCTGGGTTACGCACTGGCTCAGCTCAAGGGCATCTACATCCTTGCGGAAAACGCCCATGGCCTGGTGCTGGTGGACATGCATGCGGCTCACGAGCGAATCATGTACGAGCGCTTGAAGATCGCCATGGCCAGCGAAGGCCTCAGCGGCCAGCCGCTGCTGGTGCCGGAATCCCTGGCGGTCAGCCAGCGCGAGGCCGATTGTGCCGAAGAGCACGTCAGCGTGTTCCAGAAGCTGGGCTTTGAGCTGCAACGCCTGGGCCCGGAAACCCTGGCTATCCGCCAGATCCCGGCTTTGCTCAAGCAAGCCGAGGCCAACCGGCTGGTGGCTGACGTACTGGCAGACTTGATGGAGTACGGCACCAGCGATCGTATCCAGGCCCATATCAATGAACTGCTCGGCACCATGGCCTGCCACGGCGCCATCCGCGCTAATCGGCGCCTGGCCCTGCCGGAAATGAACGGTTTGCTGCGGGACATGGAAAACACCGAGCGCAGCGGCCAGTGCAACCATGGCCGACCGACCTGGACCCAGATGGGCCTGGACGACCTCGATAAACTGTTCTTGCGCGGTCGTTGATGAGTGCCTTGCCCCCCGCAATCTTCCTGATGGGCCCGACGGCGGCCGGCAAGACTGACCTGGCCATCGAACTGACCAAGGTCTTGCCATGCGAGTTGATCAGTGTCGACTCTGCACTGGTTTACCGGGACATGGACATCGGCACCGCCAAACCCTCAAAAGAGCTGCTGGCCCAGTACCCGCACCGGTTGATCAACATTATCGATCCCAGCGAGAGCTATTCGGCGGCTGATTTTCGTAATGATGCCCTGGCGGCCATGGCCGATATCACTGCGCGGGGCAAAATTCCGCTGCTGGTGGGCGGCACGATGCTCTATTACAAGGCTTTGCTGGAAGGCCTGGCAGACATGCCACCTGCCGATGCCCAGGTGCGCGCCGAACTTGAAGAAGAGGCTGCGCGCCTTGGCTGGCAAGCCCTGCACGACCAGTTGGCTGCGGTGGATCCAGTTTCCGCCGCGCGGATTCATCCCAATGACCCCCAGCGGCTGACGCGGGCGTTGGAAGTCTGGCGGGTCAGTGGCCAGACCATGACTGAACACAGGCTGAAACAAACTGCGCAAAGTGCTGAAGCAGGCGCCTCGGGGCACTCACAATTGCCCTATACTGTGGCGAATCTGGCCATCGCTCCGACGGATCGCCAGGTGTTGCATGAACGAATTGCACAAAGATTCACAATTATGTTGGAACAGGGGTTTGTGGAGGAGGTCGTAGCACTGCGTTCAAGAGGTGACCTGCATCCCGGGCTGCCTTCGATACGTGCTGTAGGCTACCGCCAAGTCTGGGATCATCTGGATGGCAAGCTGACGTCAGCCGAAATGCAGGAGCGCGGCATCATTGCCACGCGCCAATTGGCGAAGCGCCAGTTCACATGGCTGCGCAGCTGGACTGATTTACACTGGTTGGACAGTCTGGATTGCGACAATCTGTCACGCGCCTTGAAATACTTGGGAACGGTCTCCATATTGAGCTGAGTCCTTGCAATTGCCGTCTATCCTTGGGGGTGTGACGGCCATAAGCTATCTATTTTCCGATTTTTTATTATTGATCCTTAAAGGAGTGCGGCACATGTCAAAAGGGCATTCGCTACAAGACCCTTACTTGAATACTTTACGTAAAGAGAAAGTTGGGGTTTCCATCTATCTGGTCAACGGTATCAAGCTGCAGGGCACGATCGAGTCGTTCGACCAGTTCGTGATTTTGCTGAAAAACACCGTAAGCCAAATGGTTTACAAACACGCTATCTCGACCGTAGTGCCGGTTCGTCCGATTCGTCTGCCTAGCGCAACCGAAGAACAGGGTGACGCCGAGCCTGCACCGGGTAACGCCTGATAGGAGTCTCCTTTGTTCTTTGAGCGCCACGGTGGTGGTGAGCGAGTAATCCTCGTTCACTTGGATGGACAGGACCCTGAGGCGCGCGAAGATCCGCAGGAGGTTCAGGAGTTGGCAAATTCGGCCGGCGCCGAGACCGTCGCGTTTTTTAACGTGCCGCGTCATCGGCCAACCGCCAAATTCCTGATTGGCAGCGGCAAGGTCGAGGAGCTGCGCGACCTGGTCCATGCCGAAAAGGCCGATCTGGTGATTTTCAATCACATCCTCACGCCCAGTCAGGAACGTAACCTCGAACGAGTTTTCGAGTGTCGCGTGATCGACCGCACGGGTCTGATTCTCGATATTTTCGCTCAACGCGCCCGCACCCATGAAGGCAAGCTCCAGGTAGAACTGGCCCAGCTTGACCATATGAGCACCCGGCTGGTTCGTGGCTGGACTCACCTTGAGCGTCAGGGTGGCGGTATCGGCATGCGTGGCCCGGGTGAAACCCAGCTGGAAACCGACCGGCGTCTGCTGCGGGTGCGCCTGCGACAGATCAAGGGCCGCCTGGAGAAGGTGCGCAGCCAGCGCGAACAATCGCGACGTGGCCGTATGCGTGCGGATATCCCTACCGTTTCCCTGGTGGGCTATACCAACGCCGGCAAATCCACGCTCTTCAACAACGTGACGAAATCGGACGTGTACGCGGCCGACCAACTGTTCGCGACCCTTGACCCGACCTTGCGCCGTCTGGAACTGGACGATCTGGGGCCGATTGTCCTGGCCGATACCGTGGGTTTTATTCGTCACTTGCCCCACAAGCTGGTCGAGGCATTTCGGTCTACGCTCGAAGAGTCGAGCAATTCCGACCTGCTGCTGCACGTAATCGATGCGGCCGAACCGGATCGCATGTTGCAGATTGAACAGGTCATGGTGGTACTGGGCGAGATTGGTGCCCAGGACTTGCCGATCCTCGAGGTCTATAACAAACTCGATTTGCTTGAAGGCGTTGAGCCACAAATCCAGCGCGACGAAAACGGCAAGCCCCAGCGGGTCTGGCTGTCGGCGCGTGATGGCAGTGGTCTGGAATTGCTTGAACAAGCCATTGCCGAGTTGTTGGGCAGCGATTTGTTTGTTGGCACCTTGCGCTTGCCTCAGCGTTTTGCTCGACTGCGTGCACAGTTTTTCGAGCTGGGCGCGGTACAGAAAGAAGAACACGACGAAGAAGGTGTCAGCTTGCTGGCCGTTCGATTGCCGCGCTCGGAGCTGAATCGGCTGGTCAGTCGGGAAGGTGTTGTGCCGACGGAGTTCATCGAACAACACACTTTGCAATAAAAGCCTGAGAAAGCGGTTGTGCCGCTGTGACAGGCATTCTGTAGCATTGGTCGGCGCGCCGTGGGTGCGTCTTTGCTTTATCAGATGGAGAGCGCTATGGCTTGGAATGAGCCGGGTGGCAACTCGAATAATCAGGATCCTTGGGGTGGTAAACGCCGCAATAATGGCGACCGCAAGGGGCCACCAGATCTCGACGAGGCCTTCCGAAAGCTGCAGGAAAGCCTGAATGGGTTGTTCGGTGGTGGAAAAAAACGTGGTGGTGGTGACGAAGGCGGTCGTACGAGCAAGGGCGGTGGTTACGGCCTGCTCGGCATCGGCCTCGTTGTGCTGGCGGCCGTCTGGCTGTACAGCGCCGTCTATGTGGTGGACGAGCAGGAGCAAGCCGTGGTGCTGCGCTTCGGCAAGTACTACGAGACCGTCGGCCCTGGCCTGAACATCTACTTCCCGCCGATCGACAAGAAGTACATGGAAAACGTCACGCGTGAGCGTGCCTACACCAAGCAGGGCCAGATGCTGACTGAAGACGAGAACATCGTCGAAGTGCCGCTGACCGTGCAGTACAAGATCAGCAACCTGCAGGACTTCGTGCTGAACGTCGATCAGCCGGAAATCAGCCTTCAACAAGCGACCGAAAGTGCCCTGCGCCACGTGGTGGGTTCCACCGCAATGGATCAGGTGCTGACCGAAGGTCGTGAATTGATGGCCAGCGAGATCAAGGAGCGCCTGCAACGGTTCCTCGATACCTATCGCACCGGTATCACCGTAACCCAGGTCAACATACAGAGCGCAGCCGCACCGCGTGAAGTACAGGAAGCCTTCGATGACGTGATCCGTGCCCGTGAAGACGAGCAGCGTTCGCGCAACCAGGCTGAAACCTACGCCAACGGCGTCGTGCCGGAAGCTCGTGGTCAGGCCCAGCGCATCCTTGAGGATGCCAACGGTTACCGCGACGAAGTGGTCTCCCGTGCCAAGGGTGAGGCAGATCGTTTCACCAAGCTGGTGGCCGAGTACCGCAAGGCACCGGAAGTCACTCGTGAGCGTCTGTACCTGGACACCATGCAGGAAGTCTTCAGCAACACCAGCAAGGTTCTCGTGACCGGCAGCAAGGGCGGGCAGAACAATCTGCTGTACCTGCCGCTGGACAAGATGATCGAAGGTGGTCGTAGCAGCACCAGCGCACCGGCTACCGGTTCCAATGCTGCTGCCAACGAAGCGAGCGCCCGTGCGGCCGCTGACTTGCTGCAACAGCAAACACGTACCAGGGAGAGTCGTTGATGAGCAATAAATCGCTGACCGCCCTGATTGTGGGCGTCGTCGTGGTCATCGCTGCCTGGAACTGCTTCTATATCGTGTCTCAGACCGAGCGCGCTGTGTTGCTGCAATTCGGTCGCGTGGTCCAGGCAGATGTCCAGCCGGGCCTGCATGTGAAAGTCCCCTACGTCAACCAGGTGCGCAAGTTCGACGGCCGCCTGATGACCCTGGATGCACCGACACAGCGCTTCCTGACCCTGGAAAAGAAAGCCGTGATGGTTGACGCCTACGCCAAGTGGCGCGTCAAGGATGCCGAGCGTTTCTACACCGCGACCTCCGGCCTCAAGCAGATTGCCGACGAGCGTTTGTCGCGCCGTCTGGAATCGGGCCTGCGTGACCAGTTTGGTAAGCGCACCCTGCACGAGGTGGTATCCGGTGAACGTGATGCGCTGATGGCTGACATCACGCGTTCGTTGAACACGATGGCGGAAAAAGAACTGGGCATCGAAGTGATCGATGTTCGGGTCAAGGCTATCGACCTTCCGAAGGAAGTGAACCGCAGCGTGTTCGAGCGTATGAGCACCGAGCGTGAGCGCGAGGCTCGTGAGCACCGTGCCAAGGGTAACGAACTGGCAGAAGGGATCCGTGCGGATGCCGACCGTCAGCGTCGCGTACTGTTGGCAGAAGCCTATCGCGAGTCTGAAGAGGCTCGTGGTGATGGTGATGCTCAAGCCGCCTCGATCTACGCCAAGGCCTATGGCCAGGACCAGGAGTTCTACGCGTTCTACCGTAGCCTGCGTGCCTACCGTGAAAGCTTCGCGAACAAAACCGACGTCATGGTGCTGGACCCAAGTAGCGATTTCTTCCGCTACCTGGAAAAGTCCAAGTAACCCGCATGTAGTCTGAGAATCACTCCGTCGGGCGGCTAAAATGCCGGGCGGGGTGATCCTTTCAGAAAACGGGTGTATGATGCGGCAGCCGGGAAATTCCCGGCTTTTTTGCGTCTGCATGTTTGATTGTGGTTTTGCTCCGCAGGCGCCACAGGTTTTTCGAGGAAAGTGCCCGACGAGGCCGATTGTTGGTCGTTCGTCACGTCGCTCTTGCGCGTGGTTTATGCAGGGGCCGGGTATTTTCTGCTTCACTCAAGGCTCGCCCGAGGGCTGGCCGCCCGGATCATAGGGGAATGGCGTAATGGCAACGGTAGACCGCTGGCTGCTGCCAGATGGCATCGAAGAAGTACTGCCACCAGAAGCTGCACGCATTGAAATCGCGCGCCGCCAGGTGTTGGATCTGTTCCAGAGCTGGGGTTACGAGTTTGTCGTGACCCCCCATATCGAGTACCTGGAATCCCTGCTGACCGGCGCGGGCCAGGACCTGGATCTGCGCACCTTCAAGGTCATCGACCCGCAATCGGGCCGGCAAATGGGCTTTCGTGCCGACATCACGCCGCAAGTCGCGCGCATTGATGCGCACACCCTGCGTCGCGAAGGGCCGAGCCGCCTGTGCTACGCCGGCAGCGTGCTGCATGCTCAACCGCGTGCGTTGTCGTCGTCCCGCAGCCCGATCCAGTTGGGGGCCGAGTTGTACGGCGATGCCAGCCCGAGCAGCGACGTGGAAGTCATCAGCTTGATGCTGGCCATGCTGCAACTGGCCGATGTGCCGGATGTGCACATGGACCTCGGGCATGTCGGCATCTACCGCGGCCTGGCCCGTGCGGCCGGTTTGTCGGGTGAAGTGGAACAACAGTTGTTCGATGCCCTGCAACGCAAGGCCATCGATGAAGTGATCGCCTTGACGGCGGGCGTGCCTGCTGACCTGGCCGGCATGCTGCGTGCGCTGGTGGATCTGTGTGGCGGCCGTGAAGTGCTGACCGCCGCCCGTGATCGTCTGGCGAATGCGCCAGCTGATGTATTGGCGGCCCTGGATGACGTGCTGGCGATTGCCGAGCAGTTGTCTGCGCGCTTCCCGCAGTTGCCGCTGTATTTTGATTTGGGTGAGTTGCGCGGCTACCACTACCACACCGGTGTGGTGTTCGCGGTGTTTGTCCCGGGTGTTGGACAAGCCATTGCCCAGGGCGGCCGTTATGACGATATCGGCGCCGACTTCGGTCGTGCCCGTCCGGCGACCGGCTTTTCCACTGATTTGAAAACCCTGGTGACCCTGGGGCGTGCTGAGGTCGAGCTGCCGTCTGGCGGTATCTGGATGCCCGACAGTACGGACGCAGCACTCTGGCAGCAGGTTTGCCAGTTGCGCAGTGAGGGTCAACGTGTAGTCCAGGCCTTGCCTGGGCAGCCATTGGCCGCCGCCCGTGATGCGGACTGCGACCGGCAATTGATTCAGCAGAATGGGCTTTGGCAATTATCGCCACTGGCTTCTTGAGTTTTCCTGCCGGCCGCTGCCGGCACCAAGTTTGCGCGAATGAGGACAAGTGTTATGGGTAAGAATGTCGTAGTCCTGGGCACCCAATGGGGTGATGAGGGCAAAGGCAAGATCGTTGATCTGCTGACCGAACATGCTGCCGCCGTAGTGCGCTACCAAGGTGGCCACAACGCTGGCCACACCCTGGTCATCGATGGCGAAAAAACCGTCTTGCACCTGATCCCGTCGGGTGTACTGCGCGAAGGCGTGCAGTGCCTGATCGGCAACGGCGTGGTGGTTGCACCTGACGCCTTGCTGCGCGAGATCACCAAGCTGGAAGAGAAAGGTGTGCCAGTGCGCGAGCGCCTGCGTATCAGCCCTTCCTGCCCGCTGATCCTGTCCTTCCACGTTGCGCTGGACCAGGCCCGTGAAAAGGCCCGTGGCGAGCTGAAGATCGGTACGACCGGTCGCGGCATCGGCCCGGCCTACGAAGACAAAGTTGCACGTCGTGGCCTGCGTGTAGGCGACCTGCTCAACATGCCGCGCTTTGAAGACAAGCTGCGTGAACTGGTGGATTACCACAACTTCATGCTGGTGGGTTACTACAAAGAGCCAGCCATCGAGTTTGAAAAGACCCTGGCTGAGTGCAAGGAATACGCTGAGCTGCTCAAGCCGCTGATGCTGGACGTGACTGCCGAGCTGCACGACCTGCGTCGCGCTGGCAAAGACATCATGTTCGAAGGCGCCCAGGGTTCGTTGCTGGACATCGACCACGGCACCTACCCGTACGTCACCAGCTCCAACACCACCGCTGGCGGCGTTGCGACCGGTTCGGGCGTTGGCCCGATGTTCCTGGACTACATCCTCGGCATCACCAAGGCGTACACCACGCGTGTGGGTTCGGGTCCATTCCCGACTGAACTGTTCGACGACGTTGGTGCGCACCTGGCCAAACAAGGTCACGAGTTCGGCGCAACTACCGGCCGTGCTCGTCGTTGTGGCTGGTTCGACGCCGTTATCCTGCGTCGTGCTATCGATGTGAACAGCATCTCGGGCATCTGCCTGACCAAGCTGGACGTACTTGACGGCCTGGAAACCATCAACATCTGCATCGGCTACAAAGATGCGGAAGGTAAGGACGTTGCCCCGACTGATGCTGACAGCTACGTAGGCCTGCAGCCTGTGTACGAAGAAGTGCCGGGCTGGACCGAATCGACCGTGGGTGCCAAGACCCTGGAAGAGCTGCCAGCCAACGCTCGCGCTTACATCAAGCGCGTCGAAGAGCTGATCGGTGCGCCAATCGACATTATTTCGACGGGCCCGGACCGCAACGAGACCATCGTTCTGCGTCACCCGTTCGCTTAATAAGCTGTTGATGTAAAAAGCAAAGGGCTTCTTCGGGAGCCCTTTGTCGTTTCCGGCTGGTAAACGGCACGGCCCTTGCTATGGTTCTTTCTTTCGCGGTGCTATCAAATTAATGGCACCCGTGGTGGAGGGATTCCCAGTGTCTGCCGTTCTCTCATTGTTACAAAGCCGGCTGTTGCGGCCGGTGTTCGTTACCCTAGGTATCGCTCTTTTGGTGCAAGTACTGGTGGCCGTCGCCCTGACGCGAAGCACCGTCACTGCATTGGAAGCGGATTTGGGCAATCGCCTGGGCGTCGACAGCCAGAAACTGTCCGGCGAGTTGGCTCAGGCCGGAAAGGAAGTCACCTCCAGTCTGGACAGTCTGTCTTCCAGTACTCGCCAGCGTCTGACGGCAGGGCTTTCCACGCGCCTGCAGGAAGAGCAGAAGCAACTGCGTGCGACCTTGGAAAAAGACCTGCAGGACTCTGCCAGCGACATGGCGCAACTGCTCGCCTCGGTGGCGCCGCGCGCCATGTGGGACAGCGACGTGCCGACGCTGTCTGAGTTTGCCCGCAGAGCCCAGCGCAATCCCAACGTGTTGTTTGTGGTGTATGACGACGCGGCTGGCGAACATCTGACCCGTTACCTCAACCGTGAAAACCCGATTAACCAGGCGCTGCTGGAAAAGGGCAAAGGCGAACGAGCCCTGGATAAAGTGCTGGACGCGGCGAAAAATGATCCCTCGGTGTTCTACGTCGAAGCGTCCATCAGCCCCAATGGCGTAGAGATCGGCAAGGTCCGCATGGGGGTTTCGACCGCCGCAGTAGAGACTGACCTGGCCGCGCTGGATAAGCGTTTTGCTGCACTGATTGCCAGCGGTGACCAGTTAGTGGGCGACAGTCTCAAGGGGGCCGCTGCGGACAGCGCTGCAGCCATGGGCGCGCGTTTGCAGTCGGCACAAGCCACGGCCAGCCAGATGACCGCCAATACCACCAATGCCGTGCAAGAGGCGGCAGGCACCTTGCGTTGGCGCATCGGCATGGGCCTGGCGGTTGTTGGCTTTGGCGTGTTGTTGCTGATTGCTGTGGTGCTCGGCCGCCGGGTGGTCAATCGGCTGAAGCTACTGATTGCGGCAATGGACGATCTGGCGGCAGGCGAGGGCGACCTGACCAAGCGCGTGCAGATCAACAGTCGGGACGAAATCGGCGATATGGCCTCGGCGGTCAATCGCTTTGTGGATAAGTTGCAGCCCATCGTGCGCGAGGCGGGTGATGTGGCCCAGCGGACCGGCGTGGAAATCGGCGCGATGACCCTGCGCAATGCGGGTGCCGATGCGGCCGCCGGCTTGCAGCGTGATGAAGTGGCTGAAAGCCTGCGGGCGCTGTCGCAAATGGCCGACGAGGCCCAGGCAGAAAGCCATGCGATGCAGGCGGCGTTGCAGCAGGTGGTGGATATTCGCCAGGCGACCGATGAGAACTCACGTACTTCAGCCGAAGTCGGCAGCCTGATCGAGGCGTTGGCGGGGCAGGTGCAGGCCGGGTCCAAGGTGATCGAGCGCCTGGCGCAGCAGAGCGAGCAGATTGAGGTGGTGTTGACGGTGATCCACGGGATTGCCGAGCAAACCAACCTGTTGGCACTTAACGCGGCGATCGAAGCCGCCCGGGCCGGTGAGACCGGGCGTGGCTTTGCAGTGGTGGCGGATGAGGTGCGAGCCCTGGCCAGCAAAACCCAGAGTTCTACCGGAGATATCCAGGCCCACATCGTAGCCTTGCAGCAAGGCGCCCGTGAGGCGGTAGAGACCATCGGCAAGGCCGGGCGCCAGGCCAGCGAAGGTCTGCTGGTATTGCGCGATAGCGTGCGCCTGCAGCAGTCGGTGCAGGCCTCGGTGGAGCAGGTGCATGCAGCGATTGGCCTGGCGACACGTGCAGCTGAGCATCAGGCGCAAGGTGCGCATGCGGTGCGTGGGCGGGTGGAGATCATTCATGCCCAGGCTGAGCGAGCGGCGCAGGCGGTGGTAGAGACTACAGCCAGTGGCAAAGTGCTGGATGGGTTGGCTGCGCAGTTGAAGGCGAGCTTGGGGCAGTTCCGGGCTTGATGTCGCCTGGTGCGGCCCTTTCGCGAGCAAGCCCGCTCCCACATTCGACCGAGTTCCACTTCTGGAATGCGAGCAATGTGGGAGCGGGCTTGCTCGCGAAAGCTATTTCAGCGGCTCAGATACATCCGCGTCGTAAGCAGATACACCGGCAGCCCCGACACTAGAATCAGCAGTGCGGCATAAGGCGCCGCTGCCGCGAATTCCACATTCGAGGTATGCGCCCACACGGCAGTCGCCAGTGTGTTCAATCCAGTAGGACTAAGCAGCAACGTCGCCGTCAATTCCTTCATCGCATCCAGGAAGACCAGCGCAAATGCCGCGCCCAATGCCGGGAAAATAATCGGCAACGTCACCCGGCAAAACGCACTGAACGACGACGCCCCCAGTGTTCTCGCCGCTTCTTCCAGCTGGGGTGCCGCCTTGTTCAGTGCTGTGCGGATCGGCGCCTGGGCCAGGGGCAAAAACAGCAACGCATAAGCGATCAGCAACAACGCCGACGTCTGATACAGCGCCGGCACGTAATGCAGCGCGAAGTACACCAGCGTCAGCGCAATCACCAGGCCGGGCAGGGCGTGCAGCAGGTATGGCAGGCGTTCGGCCCACAGTGCGAGCTGGCCTTTATAGCGCACCACCAGCAAGCCCACAGGCACTGCAAACAACAGGCAAAGCGCGGCGCCGCCCAAGGACAATGCCAAGGAAGAAAGCAGCGCCTCGCTGATCTCTGCAACCGGAAATGCCGCTGAACTGCCCACGGCCAGCCAGTAACCGAGCATGCCCAGTGGAATGCCGCTGCCAATGATCGCCAGGAGCAGGCAATACAGTTGCCCCACCGCCGCCCATTTGCCGAGTCGAACCTGTTCGGCATGTCGCGCCGCGCCCTGGCCGGTGCGCACATGCCGGCCTTTGCCGCGTACCCGCAATTCCAGCCAGAGCAGTGTCAGGCACATCACCAGCAGCACCGCCGAGAGCATTGCCGCATTGGCGTTACTGAATTCCAGCTCGAATTGCTGATAGATCGCGGTGGTAAACGTCTGCAGGCCGATGATCGACAGCGCGCCGAACTCCACCAGCATGTGCAGGGCAATCAACAGCGCCCCCGCCAGTAGCGATGGCCACAGCAACGGCAAGGTGATGCGAAAGAACACGCCCCAGCGATTCAGTCCGAGGGTGCGGGCCGATTCTTCCAGAGACGGGTCAAGATTGCGCAGGGTCGCCGCCACCGGTAGAAACACCAGCGGGTATTTGGACAGGGTCATCACCAGGATCGCCCCGCCCAGCCCTTCGAAATTGGCGCTCAATGAAACCCAGGTGAAGCTGCTGACGAACGCCGGCACGGCAAACGGCAGGCACAGGATCACTCCCCATATCCGCCGCCCCGGCAGGTTGCTGCGTTCCAGCAGCCAGGCCAGCGATAGGCCAATCACGCCGCAGGCCACGGTCACACCGACCATCAGCGCCAGGGTGTTGCGCAGCAGTCCGAACACATAAGGCCGCCACAGCAAATGCACCGCCTCGGCCCATCCTGCTTGCCAGGCCTTGAGGCCGACATACGCCAGCGGCAACAGGCTCAGGCCTACCAGCAGCAGGACTGGTAGCAGCAACCAGATCGAAGGGCGTTTGCGTCTCGGCGTAAAACCCCCGCGCAAGGCGGGGGCGGGGAGCGATGGGTTCATCAGTTCAAGCCAACGTCACGTTCCAGTTCCAGGGCTTCTTCGGCGTTGCCCAGGTCGGCAGGGGTGACTTTCGGCGGTTGCAGCTCGCTGAAAGGCTTGAGGCCGCGGTTGGATTCCATGCCCTTGCGCAACGGGTATTCGGCGGAGGTGTTGGTGATCACCCGCTGGCCTTCTTCGCTGGCCATGAAGGCCAACAATTGCTGGGCTTCCTTTGGATGCTTGCTGGATTTCAGCGCCGCAGCGGCAGACACGGTGATCAGGCCGCCGGCATCACCGTCGGTGAAGTAATGCAGCTGCGAATCCAGGTTGGTTTTTTCTTTCTTCAGGGCGAACCAGTAGTAGTTGTTCACCAGGACGGTGGCGACTTCGCCATTTTCCACGGCCTTGAGCGCAACCATGTTGTTGCTGTAGACCTTGCCGAAGGCGCGCAGGCCGGTCAGCCATTCTTCAGCGGCTTCGCGACCGTGCAGCTTGATGATCGCCACGGCCTGTTCCTGGAATGCGCCGCTGGTGGGTACGAAACCGACCTTGCCTTGCCATTCAGGGCCGGCGAAATCCAGTACTGACTTGGGCAGGTCTTTCTCGGCGATCAGTTTCGGGTTGAACGCTACGACGCGGGTGCGTGCGGTCACGCCCATCCAGGCACCGTTGGCGGCCACGTATTCCTTGGGCAGAACGTCGAGGGTGCTGGCGTCGATGGTCGCCAGCAGGCCTTGCTCGCCGAGTTTATTCAGCGGCGGTGATTCTTCGGTGTAGATCACGTCGGCAGGGGAGCGGTCACCTTCTTCGACGACCTGGCTGGCCAGCTGGTTGCTGCTGCCCTTGCGCACATTCACGTGGATGCCGGTCTTGGCTTCGAAGGCCTTGGCAAGTTCATCGCCGACCTCCTTGTGTTGGCCGTTGTACAAGGTCAGTGCAACCTTGTCGGCAGAATAGGCGGCGGGCGAGAGCAGGGTCAGGCCGAGCAGAGTGATGGTCAGGCCACGCAGAAGGGATGTCTTGAGACGGGTATCGCGGATCATCATCCGGGGTGTTCCTCACTTGAGTGCAACAAATCGTTGCTAGGATAAACGATAAAGTTTCTCAGGTGCGGTCATGGGGCAAATCGGTCTGGAAGTTTTCAGACCCCGGAAACGCAAAAACCCGCTTTCGCGGGTTTTTGTGAGACTCAAGGTTAAAACCTTGAGTTTAGAATTGGTGCCCAGAAGAAGACTCGAACTTCCACGACCTTGCGGTCACCAGCACCTGAAGCTGGCGTGTCTACCAATTTCACCATCTGGGCAGCATCAGCAACGTTGCCGCTGTTGATGGAGCGAACTATACGGAGGGCTTTTTGATCTGTAAACCCCTGATTTGATTTTATAAATCAACTTTATGGTTAAAAATCAAAGACCTGAAACGCAAAAACCCGCTTTCGCGGGTTTTTGTGAGACTCAAGGTTGAAACCTCAAGTTTGGAATTGGTGCCCAGAAGAAGACTCGAACTTCCACGACCTTGCGGTCACCAGCACCTGAAGCTGGCGTGTCTACCAATTTCACCATCTGGGCAGCATCGTCAACGTTGCCGTCGTCGATGGCGCGCACTATACGGACCACTTTTTGCGCTGTAAAGCCCAGTTATCAAAAAAGCCTGGAAAATTTCGCGGGCGGTCGCGCAAGGTGCATTCCGAGGGCTACAAAGTGCTTTTACGGGCTTGTTGACACCTGAAATTTCCCGTTTCAATACGCGTATGCCAAACTAACCCTCATATAGACAAGGTGAAAACTCTCTAATGGCCGATTGGCAGTCCCTCGATCCCGAGGCCGCTCGTGAAGCGGAAAAATATGAAAACCCTATTCCTAGCCGTGAACTGATCCTGGCGCATCTCGCCGATCGGGGTTCGCCTGCTAGCCGCGAGCAGTTGGTTGAAGAATTCGGTCTGACCACCGAAGACCAACTCGAAGCCCTGCGTCGCCGCCTGCGCGCCATGGAGCGCGATGCCCAGTTGATCTACACCCGCCGGGGCACCTACGCGCCGGTGGACAAGCTCGACCTGATCCTCGGTCGTATTGCCGGCCACCGTGACGGTTTCGGCTTCCTGATCCCGGATGATGGCAGCGACGACCTGTTCATGAGCCCGGCGCAAATGCGCCTGGTGTTCGATGGCGACCGTGCCCTGGCGCGCGTTTCCGGCCTCGACCGTCGCGGTCGCCGCGAAGGCGTGATCGTCGAAGTGGTGTCCCGTGCCCACGAGTCCATTGTTGGCCGTTACTTCGAAGAAGGCGGCATCGGCTTTGTCGTGCCGGATAACCCGAAGGTCCAGCAGGAAGTGCTGATCACCCCGGGGCGCAATGGCGCCGCCAAGGTCGGCCAGTTCGTCGAGGTGAAAATCACCCACTGGCCAACTGCGCGCTTCCAGCCGCAGGGCGATATCGTCGAAGTGGTCGGCAACTACATGGCGCCGGGCATGGAAATCGATGTTGCGCTGCGCACCTACGATATCCCTCACGTCTGGCCTGAGGCTGTGCTCAAAGAAGCCGCCAAGCTCAAGCCGGAAGTTGAAGAAAAAGACAAAGAAAAACGCATCGACCTGCGCCATCTGCCGTTCGTCACCATTGACGGCGAAGATGCCCGCGACTTCGACGATGCGGTCTACTGCGAAGCTAAGCCTGGCAAACTGCGCCTGTTCTCCGGCGGCTGGAAGTTGTTCGTCGCGATTGCCGACGTGTCCAGCTACGTGAAGATTGGTTCGGCCCTGGACAACGAAGCCCAGGTGCGCGGCAACTCGGTGTACTTCCCTGAGCGCGTCATCCCGATGCTGCCTGAGCAGCTGTCCAACGGCCTGTGCTCCCTGAACCCGAAAGTCGACCGTTTGGCCATGGTGTGCGAGATGACCATCTCGAAAACCGGCGAAATGACCGACTACCAGTTCTACGAAGCGGTGATCCACTCCCAGGCGCGCCTGACCTACAACAAGGTCAGCACCATCCTGGAACAGCCGAAAACCAGCGAAGCCAAAGCCCTGCGCGGTGAGTACGGCCATGTCGTGCCGCACCTCAAGCAGCTCTATGCGCTGTACAAAGTGCTGCTGGGCGCTCGTCACGTGCGTGGCGCGATCGACTTTGAAACTCAGGAAACCCGGATTGTCTTCGGTTCCGAGCGCAAGATCGCCGCGATCACCCCGACCACCCGTAATGATGCTCACAAGCTGATCGAGGAATGCATGCTGGCGGCCAACGTGGCCACTGCAGAATTCCTGAAAAAGCACGAGATTCCGGCCTTGTACCGGGTGCACGACGGCCCGCCGCCGGAGCGTCTGGAGAAGCTGCGCGCGTTCCTCGGTGAGCTCGGCCTGTCCCTGCACAAAGGCAAGGACGGCCCGACGCCGAAGGACTACCAGGCTCTGCTCGCGAGCATCAAGGACCGTCCGGATTACCACGTGATCCAGACCGTCATGCTGCGCTCCCTGAGCCAGGCGGTGTACAGCGCCGATAACCAGGGCCACTTCGGCCTGAATTACGAGGCGTACACCCACTTCACCTCGCCGATTCGCCGTTACCCGGACTTGCTCACGCACCGGGCGATCCGCAGCGTGATCCATTCCAAGCAGAACACCCCGCACGTCAAGCGCGCCGGTGCCATGACCATTCCGAAAGCACGGATCTATCCGTACGACGAAGCGGCCCTGGAACAGTTGGGCGAGCAGTGCTCCATGAGCGAGCGCCGTGCCGACGAAGCCACCCGCGACGTAGTGAACTGGCTCAAGTGCGAGTTCATGAAAGACCGCGTGGGCGAGTCGTTCCCGGGTGTGATCACCGCCGTGACGGGTTTTGGCCTGTTCGTCGAGTTGACCGACATCTACGTCGAGGGCCTGGTGCACGTCACCGCCTTGCCGGGTGACTACTACCACTTCGACCCTGTGCATCACCGCTTGGCGGGCGAGCGCACCGGTCGCAGCTTCCGTCTGGGCGACACCGTGGAAGTGCAGGTCATGCGCGTCGACCTCGACGAGCGCAAGATCGACTTCGGTATGCCCGACAAGCCAGCGGAGCCGACTGGCCGTAAAAAACGTGGCGGCGAAACGACTGCGCCGGCCAGCAAAGGCAAAGGTGCTCCTGCGAAAGCAGCGGTCGCCGAGCCTGCGCCAGCCAAGCCTGCTCGTCGTTCGTCTGCCAAGGACAAGGCCCCCGAAGCCTACCGCCCAAGCGATGCTGCGGCGAAAAACGCCGAGCTGCGCAAGAGCCGCGAGTTGAAGCAGCAGTTGCTCAACGAAGCCAAAAGCGGTGGTAAAGCGGCGTCTGGGGGAAAGTCCCGCGAGGCGGAAAAGCCGTCGAGCAAGCCGAGTAAACACCGTAAAGGCCCGCCAAAAGCGGGTTCGGCCCCCGCGAAGAGCGGCGGGTCGCGCAAACCTAAGGCCAAGTCATGAGTCTGGAAAAAATCTACGGCGTACACGCTGTAGAAGCATTGCTGCGTCACCACCCGAAACGCGTCAAGCAGGTGTGGTTGGCTGAAGGCCGCAGTGAGCCGCGCGTTCAAGCGCTGGTCGAGCTGGCCAATCAGAACAAAGTTGCCATCGGCCAGGCCGAGCGTCGTGAGATGGACGTCTGGGTCGAAGGCGTTCACCAAGGCGTGGTAGCGGACGTAAGCCCGAGCCAGGTATGGGGCGAAGCGATGCTCGACGAGCTGCTCGATCGCACCGAAGGCGCGCCGCTGTTGCTGGTGCTCGACGGCGTGACCGATCCGCACAACCTCGGCGCCTGCCTGCGTTCGGCGGATGCTGCCGGTGCGTTGGCGGTGATTGTGCCCAAAGACAAGTCGGCAACCTTGACGCCTGTGGTGCGTAAAGTCGCCTGCGGTGCGGCGGAAGTGATTCCGTTGGTGGCCGTGACCAACCTGGCGCGCACCCTGGAGAAACTCCAGCAGCGTGGCCTGTGGGTTGTGGGGACGGCGGGGGAGGCCGAGGTCAGCATTTATGACCAGGACCTCACCGGCCCGACCATCCTGATCATGGGTGCCGAAGGCAAGGGCATGCGCCGCCTGACCCGCGAGCATTGCGACTACCTGGTGCACCTGCCGATGGCCGGCAGCGTCAGCAGCCTCAACGTTTCAGTCGCAACGGGCGTCTGCCTGTTCGAAGCCCAGCGCCAGCGCGGCGCCAAGGCTAAAGCCAAGAAATAAGGCATAAGAGCGACGCAAGACCCTGTGGGAGCCGGGCTTGCCCGCGATGGCGGTGTGTCAGTCAGCAGAGATGTTGCCTGTGCCATTGTCATCGCAGGCAAGCCAGCTCCCACATTTGTTTTGTGTTTGCCTTGATTCTGCGTTGTTCAAATAATCACCAATCACCTTGCGCCCTTTCTCCCCCTTCTCTACAATTGCGCCCCTTGCCTTCATGGCAGGCACGCATGTGCCTCCCTTCGGCAAGATCCATAAGTGTCATTCACTCCTTGTCTGACCGTTTTTGAGCGGCAGGCTACAACCCGTAAGGAGCATTCATGCGTCATTACGAAATCATCTTTTTGGTCCACCCGGATCAAAGCGAGCAAGTCGGCGGCATGGTAGAGCGTTACACCAAGCTGATCGAAGAAGACGGCGGCAAAATCCACCGTCTGGAAGATTGGGGCCGTCGTCAACTGGCCTACGCAATCAACAATGTTCACAAGGCTCACTACGTGATGCTGAACGTTGAATGCACTGGCAAGGCCCTGGCCGAGCTGGAAGACAACTTCCGCTACAACGATGCAGTGATCCGTAACCTGGTCATCCGTCGCGAAGAAGCCGTTACCGGCCAATCCGAGATGCTCAAGGCTGAAGAAAACCGCAGTGAGCGCCGTGAGCGTCGCGACCGTCCTGAGCACGAAGGCGCTGAAAGCGCTGATAGTGATGACAGCGACAACAGCGATAACGCTGACGAGTAATCCACGGACCTTTTAAGGAGCCTATCAAATGGCACGTTTCTTCCGTCGTCGTAAATTCTGCCGCTTCACCGCTGAAGACGTGAAGGAGATCGATTACAAAGATCTCAACACTCTGAAAGCCTACGTATCCGAGACCGGCAAAATTGTTCCAAGCCGCATCACCGGTACCAAAGCTCGTTATCAGCGTCAGCTGGCCACCGCTATCAAGCGCGCCCGCTTCCTGGCCCTGCTGGCCTACACCGACAGCCACGGCCGCTGAGACCGGGCAGTCGACAAGTAGTAAGGGATTGAATGCATGCGCGCCTTAGCTGAGTTCATCATGCGCGGTCGTGTGCAGGCCACTCTGGTAGTGGCTGGATGTGCAGCATTGCCGTTGTTGTATTGGTTGGGTGCTGCCGCAGGTTGCCTTGTGCTCCTGCGGCGCGGTTTGAAGGACGCCCTTGGCGTTCTTGCCCTGGGAATACTGCCGGCCTTGGTCTGGTGGTTGAAATTCGATGATCCACGGGTACTTCTGGTACTGCTCGGTTCATCGACCCTTGCGTTGGTTTTACGCGCAAGTGAGTCCTGGGTCCGTACGCTGCTGGTCAGCGTGGCATTGGGGTTGGTGTATTCACTGGCGCTTGGCGCGGCTTTCCGCCCGCAAATCGAGGCGCTGGCGCAGGAGATCATAAAGATCCTGCCGCTGGCCCTCGGGGATCTCTACCAGCAGTTATCGGTAGAGGAGCGAGCGCGCTTCGCGTCAGTGGTTGCACCGATGCTGACCGGCCTGATAGCGGCACTGTTGCAGATTGTCAGCGTGCTGAGCCTGATTCTTGGGCGTTACTGGCAGGCGTTGTTGTATAACCCGGGTGGTTTTGGTCGCGAATTTCGCAGTATCAGAATCCCCGCTGGACCGGCGATGTTGCTGCTGGCGTTCATGGTGGTCGGGCCGACGTTTGGCCTGGCGCTGTTGGTGCCGTTGTGCAGCGTACCGCTGGTATTCGCCGGGCTATCCCTGATTCATGGGCTGGTGGCGCAAAAGCGACTGGGCAGATTCTGGCTGGTGGGGTTGTACGTGACGCTGTTGCTGTTCATGCAGCTGATCTATCCGTTACTCGTGGTCTTGGCCATTGTCGACGGCCTGATTGATTTTCGCGGTCGTCTGGCGCCGAAAGACGCCGATAACGCGAACGGTGAAGGTTAAAAGTTAGAGGATTTTCACATGCAACTGATCCTTCTGGAAAAAGTCGCCAACCTGGGCAACCTGGGCGACAAAGTGAACGTTAAGGCCGGCTACGGTCGTAACTACCTGCTGCCATACGGCAAAGCCACCGCTGCAACCGCTGCCAACCTGGCTGCGTTTGAAGAGCGTCGTGCTGAGCTGGAAAAAGCAGCAGCAGACAAAAAAGCTTCGGCCGAAACTCGCGCTGCCCAACTGGCTGAGCTGGAAGTGACTATCACTGCCACCGCCGGTGACGAAGGCAAGCTGTTCGGTTCGATCGGCACCCACGACATCGCTGATGCACTGACCGCCTCCGGCGTTGAAGTGCAGAAGAGCGAAGTTCGTCTGCCGAACGGCACCATCCGCAACGTTGGCGAATTCGATGTAGCTGTGCACCTGCACGCTGAAGTCGAAGCAACCGTACGCGTTGTTGTGGTAGCAGCTTAAGCAGCACCTAACTGACTGGCACCTCGCGTGCCGGGCGGTTAACATCGGGCACGATCCTGTTCACAGGTCGTGCCTTTTGTTTTTCTGGCTTTTGTTTTTCTGTAGCCCCTGATTCTCCAACTATTCCAAGTGGCCATGAACGATATCTCCGCACCTGAGCAATATGACCTGCAAACCGCCGCCCTGAAGGTGCCGCCACATTCCATCGAGGCCGAACAGGCCGTGCTCGGTGGTTTGATGCTGGACAACAACGCCTGGGAGCGCGTGCTGGATCAAGTCTCGGACGGCGATTTCTACCGTCATGACCACCGCCTGATCTTCCGCGCCATTGCCAAGTTGGCCGACCAGAACTCACCGATCGACGTGGTGACCCTGGCCGAGCAATTGGACAAGGAAGGCCAGACGTCCCAAGTGGGCGGCCTGGGTTACCTGGGCGAGCTGGCGAAAAACACGCCATCGGTCGCCAACATCAAGGCCTATGCGCAGATCGTCCGTGCGCGGGCCACGTTGCGCCAACTGATCGGCATCGCCACCGAGATCGCCGACAGCGCGTTCAACCCGGAAGGCCGTACCGCTGAAGAGATTCTCGACGAAGCCGAACGCCAGATCTTCCAGATCGCCGAGGCCCGGCCGAAAACCGGTGGCCCGGTCAGCGTCAACGACCTGCTGACCAAGGCCATCGACCGTATCGATACCCTGTTCAACACCGACAACGCCATCACCGGCCTGTCCACCGGCTACACCGACCTCGACGGCATGACCAGCGGCCTGCAGCCTGCGGACTTGATCATCGTCGCCGGCCGTCCGTCCATGGGTAAAACCACCTTCGCCATGAACCTGGTGGAAAACGCCGTGTTGCGCAGCGACAAGGCCGTACTGGTTTACTCCCTGGAGATGCCAGGTGAATCGCTGATCATGCGTATGTTGTCGTCCCTGGGGCGCATCGATCAGACCAAGGTGCGTGCCGGTCGCCTGGAAGACGACGACTGGCCGCGCCTGACCTCGGCGGTCAACCTGCTCAACGACCGCAAGCTGTTTATCGATGACACCGCGGGCATCAGCCCCTCGGAAATGCGCGCGCGTACCCGACGCCTGGTGCGTGAGCATGGCGACATTGCCCTGATCATGATCGACTACCTGCAGTTGATGCAGATCCCGGGTTCCAGCGGCGACAGCCGGACCAACGAGATTTCCGAGATTTCCCGCTCGTTGAAAGCCCTGGCCAAGGAATTCAACTGCCCGGTGGTTGCCCTGTCGCAGCTCAACCGGTCCCTGGAGCAACGCCCGAACAAACGCCCGATCAACTCCGACTTGCGGGAATCCGGAGCGATCGAGCAGGATGCTGACGTGATCATGTTCGTATACCGGGACGAGGTGTATCACCCGGAAACCGAGCATAAAGGCATTGCTGAAATCATTATCGGTAAGCAGCGTAACGGGCCAATTGGCACCACGCGCCTGGCCTTTATCGGTAAATACACCCGCTTCGAAAACCTGGCGCCGGGCAGCTACAACTTCGAAGACGAGTAAAAAGCCGTCCCGCCAATTCCGACTGCAAAGGTCGGAATTGGTCAAAATTTGTGCTATATTCCGCGCCCGCGATTTTTCATCTCAACACCGGTCACCGTCATGCAAACAGCCAAGCCGTTATTTGACTATCCCAAGTACTGGGCCGAATGTTTCGGTCCTGCGCCATTCCTGCCCATGAGCAGGGAGGAGATGGATCAGCTTGGCTGGGATTCATGCGACATCATCATCGTCACCGGTGACGCGTACGTGGACCATCCGTCGTTCGGCATGGCAATCATCGGCCGGCTGCTGGAGTCCCAGGGCTTTCGCGTCGGGATCATTGCCCAGCCCAACTGGCAGTCCAAAGACGACTTCATGAAGCTCGGCGAGCCGAACCTGTTCTTCGGCGTCGCGGCCGGCAACATGGACTCGATGATCAACCGCTACACCGCCGACAAGAAAATCCGTTCCGATGACGCCTACACCCCCGGTGGCATGGCCGGCAAACGTCCGGACCGCGCGAGCCTGGTCTACAGCCAGCGCTGCAAGGAAGCCTACAAGCACGTGCCGATCGTACTCGGCGGCATCGAAGCGTCCCTGCGCCGCATCGCCCACTACGACTACTGGCAGGATCGCGTTCGTAACTCGATCCTGATCGACGCCTGCGCCGATATCCTGCTGTACGGCAACGCCGAGCGGGCCATTGTCGAAGTCGCCCAGCGCCTGTCGTGGGGCCACAAGATCGAAGACATCACCGACGTGCGCGGCACTGCGTTCATTCGCCGTGACACGCCTGAAGGCTGGTACGAGGTGGACTCCACCCGTATCGACCGTCCGGGCAAGATCGACAAGATCATCAACCCGTACGTGAACACCCAGGACACCCAGGCCTGCGCCATCGAGCAGGAAAAAGGCCCGGTTGAAGACCCGGAAGAGGCCAAGGTCGTACAGATCCTGGCCAGCCCGCGCATGACCCGTGACAAGACGGTCATTCGTCTGCCGTCCGTGGAAAAAGTCCGTGGCGACTCAGTGCTGTATGCCCACGCCAACCGCGTGCTCCACCTGGAAACCAACCCGGGTAACGCCCGCGCGCTGGTCCAGAAGCACGGCGAAGTGGACGTGTGGTTCAACCCGCCGCCCATTCCCATGACCACCGAAGAAATGGACTACGTGTTCGGCATGCCTTACGCCCGTGTTCCACACCCGGCGTACGGCAAGGAAAAGATCCCGGCCTACGACATGATCCGTTTCTCGGTGAACATCATGCGTGGCTGCTTCGGCGGCTGCACCTTCTGCTCGATCACCGAGCACGAAGGCCGGATCATCCAGAACCGTTCCGAAGAGTCGATCATTCGCGAAATCGAAGAGATCCGCGACAAGGTGCCAGGCTTCACCGGCGTCATCTCCGACCTCGGCGGCCCGACCGCGAACATGTACCGCATCGCCTGCAAGAGCCCGGAAATCGAATCCGCGTGCCGCAAGCCATCCTGCGTGTTCCCGGGCATCTGCCCGAACCTGAACACCGACCACTCGTCGTTGATCCAGTTGTACCGCAGCGCCCGTGCGTTGCCGGGTGTGAAGAAGATCCTGATCGCTTCCGGCCTGCGCTACGACCTCGCGGTCGAGTCGCCGGAATACGTGAAGGAGCTGGTGACCCACCACGTTGGTGGCTACCTGAAGATCGCCCCGGAACACACCGAGGAAGGTCCGCTCAACCAGATGATGAAACCGGGCATTGGCAGCTATGACAAGTTCAAGCGCATGTTCGAGAAGTACACCAAGGAAGCGGGCAAGGAGCAGTACCTGATCCCTTACTTCATCGCTGCCCACCCGGGCACCACCGATGAAGACATGATGAACCTGGCCCTGTGGCTCAAGGGCAACGGCTTCCGCGCCGACCAGGTGCAAGCGTTCTACCCGTCGCCAATGGCCACCGCCACGGCGATGTACCACTCGGGCAAGAACCCACTGCGCAAGGTCACCTACAAGAGCGACGCGGTGACCATCGTCAAGAGCGAAGAACAGCGCCGTCTGCACAAGGCCTTCCTGCGCTACCACGACCCGAAAGGCTGGCCGATGCTGCGTGAAGCCTTGACCCGCATGGGTCGTGCCGACCTGATCGGGCCGGGCAAGGAGCAACTGATCCCGTTGCACCAGCCGGCCACCGACAGCTACCAGAGCGCCCGTCGCAAGAACTCGACGCCGGCTGGCAGCCACAAGGTTGCGAAGGAAACCACCACCAGGATCCTCACCCAGCACACCGGCCTGCCGCCCCGTGGCAGTGACGGCAGCAATCCGTGGGACAAGCGTGAGCAAGCCAAGGCCGCGGCCATGGCGCGCAACAAGCAGGCCGCCAAGGAACGCACCGACGCCGCCAAGGGCAAAGGCAAGAAGCCAGCCCGCAAGCCGGTCGTACCGCGTTGATCGCAGCCTGAATCGCAAAACGCCAGCCTCGTGCTGGCGTTTTGCTTTCTAGCGGGTGGGTAGCCTGTTTGTTAAGGTGGCGCCCATTAAATCGCCTTCGCGAGCAAGCCCGCTCCCACACTTGACCGGGTTCCGGCAGGGGAATGCGGTCAAATGTGGGAGCGGGCTTGCTCGCGAAAGCGTCAGTTCAGTCACCACCCATTTCAAGGAAGAACACCCCATGAGCAGCCCCCTGCTTGGCATCGGCATGGACTCCAACCGCTCCCAGTTCATGGCCCGCCAGCGCATCGAAAGCCAGATCAACCTGCCACGCCTGTTTGCTGCCATCGACGCCGATCCCGGCATTGTGGGGGCGGGTGTTGTGTATATCGATGCTGACTTCAATGTCGTCACCCTGCGCGAATTCAAACCGATTTGCAGCATCAGGCCCAAGCGCATCATTTTGCGTGAGGCGCAAAAATACATAGCCCCGGCACAGTTTGTGGAGCAGGTGAAGACCAACCCTCGGGAAGGGCGCCTCATGAGCGAGACGTTCGATATGGGGTTGTCATGCTCCGCTGCGGTGATCGGCTGGATCGTTGTCTTCAGCGGCAGCGTTGCCGTACCGTTTACGGCGGGTGCCAGTGCCTTTGTGGTCGGCATTGGTGTTACGGCGGCGCTGGCCAGCAGCGCGCAATGTGGGTTTGGCGTAGCGCGTACCTACAACGAAATCCTTGACCCCGATGCCAATGACCGTATGGATGACGCCGAATGGTACGGCGCTGTTTCCCCCATCCTTGATGCCGCTTCTTTGGTGGGTATCGGCACCGGCGCGCTGACGACGGTGAGATTGCTCAAGGCCAACAAGGCCGCCGCGTTGGGCAAGAGTTGGTACGAACTGCTCAAGGGCTTGAGCCGCCAGGAACGCAAGAAGTTGACCAAGGAACTGCTAAGCCTGAGGGACCCCAGCCTGACGCCCAAGTTGCTCAAGTTGCAGCAGCGCACAGGCAAGCTGACGAAGAGTTTCAGCTCCACCGAAATTCGCCACGCAACCCTGACCCAAATGAAAGATGCACTGGGTGGCATATTAGGCCTCACCGGCAGCTACCGTACCGGTAATGTTGGCGCCGCCAGCACCCTTGCAATTGGCTTGTACGAGGACCTGACGGAATGAACGGCTTTCCCGACATGGGCAGTTTTCTCGCACGCTATTTCCCGGTGTTCATGGGCACGATCTTCATGGCGATCTTTTCCGGGGCGTCTGCTGTATCCCTGGCGGGCGTGACTTATTTACGTGACGTTGATCCGGGGCTCAAATCCAGCTACTCCGGGATTGCCATTCTGGTGTTGGTCACGGTGATAGTGTTTGGCAACGTAATGATCGCGCGCGGACGCTCGTGGGCCACCGGCTTGATGGCGGGTTACCTGGGATGTTGCCTGCTGTTCGTATTGCCGATGATTCAATACACCTCTCACGTGCTGGTCTATGGCTCGGCTGTCCTCTTCCCGTTGTTGGGGTTATTGCTGCTCAACAGCAAGCGCCACCGCGAAATGCGCCAGAAACTGCGCGAAGTGCGCCACCTGCGCGAAGCCGTGATCGCCAAGCACAAAGCACGGTGACTGGGTAGATTCACCACCCACCCTCACACTCCCGCCACAAATATGTGCAACCCTCGCACCACGACGGCAGCCATCGCGCCGTTTTGGTGCTGTACTGCACCGGGTCCCACGATAAAGCGCAATGACCACTGCTCTGGCATAAGTCTTGCGCGCTTTGTTTTCATGCCCTGGCTCGCAGGAGGCCGCCGTGTCGATTCATGTCGCGTTGCACCACGTTACGCATTACCGCTACGACCGCGCGGTCGAGCTCGGCCCACAGATTGTTCGTCTGCGTCCGGCGGCTCATAGCCGCACTCGGATTCTGTCCTACGCGTTGAAGGTGCTGCCGGAACAGCACTTCATCAATTGGCAGCAAGACCCCCAGGGCAATTACCTGGCGCGTCTGGTGTTTCCGGAAAAAACTGACGAATTGCGCATCGAAGTCGACCTGGTCGCCGAGATGGCGGTATTCAATCCGTTCGATTTCTTCCTGGAACCCTACGCCGAAAAAATCCCTTTCAGCTACGCCGCCGATGAGCAGCGCGAGCTGGCGCCGTACCTGGAAACATTACCGCTGACCCCGCGATTCGCCGCGTATCTGGCGGGTATCGACCGCACGCCGTTGCCGGCGGTGGATTTTCTGGTAGGCCTGAATCAGCGTCTGGCCGCCGATATCGGCTACCTGATCCGCATGGAACCGGGCGTACAAACTCCGGAATTCACCCTGGAAAACGCCTCCGGTTCCTGCCGGGATTCGGCGTGGTTGCTGGTGCAACTGCTGCGTAACCTGGGCCTGGCGGCGCGATTTGTGTCTGGCTATCTGATCCAGCTGACCGCCGACGTCAAAGCCCTCGACGGCCCGTCCGGCACCGAGGTGGATTTCACCGACCTGCATGCCTGGTGCGAAGTGTATTTGCCCGGCGCCGGCTGGATCGGCCTCGATGCCACCTCCGGCTTGTTCGCTGGTGAAGGGCATATCCCGTTGGCTTGTAGTCCTGATCCTTCCTCAGCAGCGCCCATCAGTGGCCTGGTGGAACCCTGCGAGTGCGAATTTACCCACGAGATGTCCGTGGAGCGGATTTGGGAGGCCCCACGGGTTACCAAGCCCTACACCGAAGAGCAGTGGCTGGCGATCCAGGCCCTGGGCCGGCAGATCGACGGTGACCTGCTCAAGGACGACGTGCGCCTGACCATGGGCGGCGAGCCGACCTTTGTCTCCATCGACGACCCTGACGGTGCGGAATGGAACACCGCCGCTCTCGGCCCGGACAAACGCCGATTGTCTGCCGAGCTGTTCCAGCGCATGCGCAAGCACTACGCGCCCAAGGGCCTGGTGCATTTCGGCCAGGGCAAGTGGTACCCCGGCGAGCAACTGCCGCGCTGGTCCCTCAACTGCTACTGGCGCCGCGACGGCGTGCCGATCTGGCACAACAGCGCATTGATCGCCGATGAGCAACAAAGCTATGGCGCCGACGGCGTAATGGCCGGGCGTTTTCTGGCCAGCGTCGCCGAGCGCCTGAAACTGCCTGCGCAGTTTGTATTCCCGGCCTACGAAGACAATTTCTATTACCTGTGGCGCGAAGGCGCCTTGCCGCAGAACGTCACCGCCGAAGATCCGCGCCTGGAGGACAAGCTCGAGCGCGAACGCCTGCGCAAAGTCTTCAGCCAGGGCCTGGATAAAGTCATCGGCCAGGTGCTGCCGCTGGCGCGAACGGCGGCCAATGACCGCTGGCAGAGCGGCCGCTGGTACCTGCGGGACAACCATTGCCGCCTGGTGCCGGGTGATTCGCCCTTGGGTTATCGCCTGCCACTGGCCTCGCAGCCGTGGGTGACGGCGGCGGACTATCCGTTCGTACATCCCACCGATCCCAACCAGGACCTGCCCGACCTGCCGACCCCCTCACAGTTGCAAAGCCACGGTGAGTCGGCCGCCAGCAAAGACCGTATTCCTAAGATCGACGAGTCCGCGGACTGGCTGACCCGCACCGCCCTGTGTGCCGAAGCGCGGGAAGGCCGACTGTACCTGTTCATGCCGCCGCTGGAGCGGGTCGAGGATTATCTGGAGTTGGTGGCGGCCATCGAAGCCACCGCTGAAGAGCTGCATTGCCCGGTGCTGCTGGAAGGTTACGAGCCGCCGAGCGACCCGCGCCTGAGCAACTTCCGGGTGACACCGGACCCAGGCGTGATCGAGGTCAACGTGCAGCCGTCCGCCACCTGGGACGAGTTGGTGGAGCGCACCGAGTTTCTCTACGAGGAAGCCCGGCAAACCCGCCTCACCACAGAAAAATTCATGATCGACGGCCGCCACACCGGCACCGGCGGCGGTAACCACTTTGTGCTCGGTGGCGCTACGCCCAAGGACTCACCGTTCCTGCGGCGCCCCGATCTGCTGCGCAGCCTGATCAGCTATTGGCATAACCACCCGTCGTTGTCCTACCTGTTTTCCGGCCTGTTCATCGGCCCGACTTCCCAGGCGCCACGGGTCGACGAAGCGCGTAACGATGCGTTGTACGAGTTGGAAATCGCCTTCGCGCAGATGCCCGAAGTGGGTGAAGAATGCCCGCCCTGGTTGGTGGACCGCCTGCTGCGCAACCTGCTGATCGACGTCACTGGCAACACCCACCGCGCCGAGTTCTGCATCGACAAGCTCTACTCGCCGGACGGTGCCACCGGCCGTCTGGGCCTGCTGGAATTGCGTGCTTTTGAAATGCCACCCCACGCGCGCATGAGCCTGACCCAGCAACTGCTGTTGCGGGCGCTGGTCGCGCGCTTCTGGCGTGAACCCTATGCGCCGCCAAAGCTGGCGCGCTGGGGTACGGAATTGCACGACCGCTTTCTGCTGCCGCACTTTATCGAGCAGGATTTTGCCGACGTGATCGTCGAGCTGAACGCGGCCGGTTATCCGCTGCGGGCTGAATGGTTTGCCGCGCACCTGGAGTTCCGTTTTCCCAAGGTCGGCGACTATGCCGTCAGCGGTATCGAACTGGAACTGCGCCAGGCCCTGGAGCCCTGGCATGTGCTGGGCGAGGAGGGTGCGGTGGGCGGCACGGTGCGTTACGTGGACTCGTCCCTGGAGCGCTTGCAGGTCAAGTTGAGCGGCCTGCCGCCCCAGCGTTACTTGCTGACCTGCAACGGCATCCCGGTGCCGTTGCAACCCACCGGGCGCGTTGGAGAGTTTGTGGCTGGCGTACGCTATCGCGCGTGGCAGCCGGCCAACTGTTTGCAGCCGACCATCCCGGTGCATGCGCCGCTGGTGTTTGATCTTTTGGACACGTGGATGCAGCGCTCGCTGGGGGGTTGCCAGTACCATGTCGCCCACCCGGGCGGACGCAATTACGACAGCCTGCCGGTGAATGCCAATGAAGCTGAAAGCCGGCGAATGGCGCGGTTTTTCCGCTTGGGGCACAGTCCCGGGAAATTGCCGGTGCCGAGTGTGGTGATCAATGATGAATTGCCGATGACCCTGGATTTGCGGCGCTTTGCAAAAAAGACAGAGGATTGAATGTACATAATCCCGAAAGCGACAAATCTCTAATGTGGGAGCTGGCTTGCCTGCGATAGCATCACCTCGGTACACCAGATACACCGAGGTGCCTGCATCGCGGGCGAGCCCGGCTCCCACATACTGACTTCCCTTGCCCCTGCCGAGCGTTCCATGCCCGACTTGCTCGACCGTTACCCGCTGACTGCGGGCACTTATCACGAACTGCTGGACGACAGCGGCGCGGTTCGTGCCCATTGGCAGCGCCTGCTCGATCACCTGCAACGCAGCACTCCGGCGCAACTCGCCCAGCGTCAGGCCCTGCTGACCCGGCAGATCCAGGAAAACGGCGTGACCTACAACGTCTACGCCGACCCCAAGGGCGCCGATCGCCCTTGGGAACTGGACCTGTTGCCCCACGTGCTGGCCGCCGATGAGTGGAAGCAACTCTCCGCCGGCATCGCCCAGCGTGCGCGCCTGTTGAATGCGGTACTGGCCGATCTCTATGGCCCGCAACGCTTGATCGCCGAAGGATTGCTGCCGGCAGAACTGGTGTTCGGCCATAACAATTTCCTGTGGCCGTGCCAGGGCATCCAGCCGCCCGACGGCGCGTTTCTGCACCTGTACGCCGTGGACCTGGCGCGTACGCCGGATGGCCGCTGGTGGGTGACCGCCGACCGTACCCAGGCCCCGTCCGGCGCCGGTTATGCTTTGGAAAACCGCACCATCGTGTCCCGCGCCTTCCCGGACCTGTACCGCGACTTGCAGGTGCAGCACCTCACTGGTTTCTTCCGCACCTTGCAGGAAACCCTGGCTCGCCAGGCGCCGAGCGACGACCAGCCACCGTTGATCGTGCTGCTGACACCGGGCCGTTTCAACGAAAGCTATTTCGAGCATTTGTACCTCGCCCGCCAACTCGGCTACCCGCTGGTGGAAGGCGGCGACCTGACGGTGCGCGACGCCACGGTGTACCTGAAAACCCTCAGCGGCCTGCGCCGGGTGCACGCGATCATGCGTCGCCTGGACGACGACTTCTGCGACCCGCTGGAACTGCGCACCGACTCGGCCCTCGGCGTGCCTGGCCTGTTGGACGCTGTGCGCCAAGGCAATGTGCTGGTGGCCAACGCCCTGGGCAGTGGCGTGCTGGAATCCCCTGGCCTGCTGGGCTTTTTGCCGAAGATCAATCAATTCCTGTTTGGCGAAGAACTGATCCTGCCGTCCATCGCCACCTGGTGGTGCGGTGAGGCGCCGGTGCTGGCCGAAGCCCTGGAAAAACTGCCGGAGTTGCTGATCAAGCCGGCGTTCCCGTCGCAAAGTTTCGCCCCGGTGTTTGGTCGCGACTTGAACGACGAACAGCGCGAGGCCCTGGCCGAACGCATGCGCGCACGACCTTACGCCTACGTCGCCCAGGAACTGGCGCAGCTGTCACAGGCGCCGGTCTGGCACACCGTCGACGATCACCTTCAACACCGCGCCATCGGCATGCGCGTGTACGCCGTGGCCAGCGCCGACGGATACCGGGTATTGCCCGGTGGCTTGACCCGCGTGGCAGCGGAAGCCGATGCCGAAGTGGTGTCGATGCAGCGCGGCGGTGCAAGCAAGGACACCTGGGTGCTCGGCGAACGCGCCCTCGGCACCGAGCAATGGCGCGCCCAACGGGCCATCGGCGCCCACGACCTGGTGCGGCGTGATCCGTACCTGCCGTCGCGGGTGGTGGAAAACCTGTTCTGGTTTGGCCGTTATTGCGAGCGCTGTGATGACAGCGCGCGCTGGCTGCGGATCGTCCTCGCCCGCTATGTCGACGGAGACGACCCGCTGGCGCTGCAGGCGGCCGTTGAGCTGGGTGAGAACCTGCGACTGTTACCGGAGGAGGGGGAGTTGCCTGAGCGGCTTCAGGCGGCGTTGCTCGGTGATGACTGGCCGTCGAGCCTGCGGGCCAACTTGCAGCGTTTGCAGTGGGCGGCGTCCCAGGTGCGCGGCAAGCTGTCCCGGGAAAACTGGCAGGCGCTGGTGGAATTGCAGCGCGAAGCCCTGGAGCTGGAGAGCGAAGAGCCGGACTTCGGCGAACTGCTGGATTTCCTCAACCGCCTGGTGATGTCCCTCGCGGCGCTGTCGGGCTTTGCCCTCGACGACATGACCCGCGACGAAGGCTGGCGTTTCTTGATGATGGGCAGGCGCATTGAGCGCCTGCAGTTTCTCAGCAGCAGCCTGGCGGCCTTCCTGCGCGGCGTGGCGGTGTTCGATCAGGCCGGGCTGGAATGGTTGCTGGAACTGGGCAACAGCAGCATTACTTACCGCTCGCGCTACCTTGCAGTGCCGCAATTGATCCCGGTGTTGGACCTGTTGCTGCTGGATGAGCAAAACCCTCACGCGGTGCTGTTCCAGCTGAAACTGGTGAGCCGCACCTTGCGTCGCTTGAATGACGATTTCGGCGTGCCCCGGGAAACCGGACTGGCGCCATTGGTGGAGCGCCTGGCGCGCTTTGACTTGGGCTGCCTGGAGAACCCGCTGTTCGGCGAGTCCAGCGTGCGCGCTGCGCTGGACGGCCTGGCCGACCTGCTGCAAGCGGTGGCCGATGAAAGCGGGCAAGTCTCGGACCGCCTGGCCTTGCGCCATTTTGCCCATGTGGACGATGTCAGCCAGCAAACGGTGTCTGTGTGATGAGTGCCCGCTACCAGATTTTCCACGATACCCATTACCACTACGACAGCCCGGTGTCCCTGGCCCAGCAGCTCGCGCACCTGTGGCCGCGGCCTTGCGCCTGGCAGCGCTGCAGCTCGCAGCAACTGGAGATCAGCCCCGAGCCGACCTCGCGCCGGGATGAGCTGGACGTGTTTGGTAACCCGATCACCCGGCTGGCGTTCGAGCGGCCCCATGATGAGCTGTTGGTCAACGCCGGGCTGACGGTGGAAGTGCTGGCGCGGCCGGTGCTGGATTTCAGCCTGTCGCCGGCCTGGGACCAGACCCGCAACGGCCTGACCTACAGCAGCCAGCCGCTGTCGGCCGAAGTGATCGAGGCCTGCCGCTATCGGTTCGAATCGCCCTATGTGCATTTGAAGAAAAGCTTCGTCGAGTTCTCCGAAGACTGTTTCCCGGCAGGTCGCCCTTTGCTGCTGGGTGTGCAGGCGCTGATGGAAAAGATTTTCAGCGAGTTCACCTTCGATGCCGAAGCCACCCAGGTCGCCACGCCGCTGGTGGAAGTGCTGGAGCGCCGGCGCGGCGTGTGCCAGGACTTCGCCCACCTGATGCTCGCGTGCCTGCGCTCCCGGGGCCTGGCGGCGCGGTATATCAGTGGTTATCTGCTGACCCAGCCACCGCCCGGCCAGCCACGGTTGATCGGCGCGGATGCGTCCCACGCGTGGGTGTCGGTGTTTTGCCCGGTGTCGGGTTGGGTGGATTTTGACCCGACCAACAATGTGCAGCCGGCACTGGAACACATCACCCTGGCCTGGGGCCGGGATTTTTCTGATGTTTCGCCGTTGCGGGGGGTGATTCTGGGGGGAGGGAGCCATGACCCGGAAGTGCGGGTGACGGTGATGCCGCTGGAGTAATGCACAAGATCGTTCCCACGCTCCGCGTGGGAATGCCTGCTGTGACGCTTTGCGTCACCCTGCACATATCTCAAATCGGGACGCGGAGCGCCCCAGGATGCATTCCCACGCGGAGCGTGGGAACGATCACCTATTCAGCGTCTTTCGGTGCTTCGGTGTCGTCTGTAGCCACTGTACCTTCAGCATCCGGGTTCAGTGCACCGGCTTCTTCGTCGGCTGCAATTTTCTTGCGCTGCAGCTTTTCCTCTTTCTTCTGCTCTTTGGCCAAGTCTCTCTGACGTTTGGCGAAGGAGTAATTAGGTTTTGCCATGGGCGATCCTCTGGGGTCGAAGGTGAGGTTGAGCGGCGCGTATTCTGCCTTTAATCGCGTCCCAAGGGTTAATCGGGTTTTTGGTCCACCCATTTGGGCAAGACCAGCGGTTGCCAGGCATCCAGTACGTCAAGCAGCTCAGCCGGCGATTCGCTCATTTGCAGCATGGCACGATGCGGGGCCCGGACGAAGCCTTCGCCGACGATATGATCAAGAAAATCGGTCAACTTGCGGTAAAAGCCGTTCACTTCGAGCAAGCCCAGCGGTTTGCCGTGGTAGCCGAGCTGGCCCCAGGTCCAGACTTCGAACAGTTCTTCCAGGGTGCCCAGGCCGCCCGGCAGTGCAATAAACGCGTCGCTCAGTTCGGCCATGCGGGCCTTGCGGGCGTGCATGCCGTCGACCACTTCCAGGCGGGTCAGGCCTTTGTGGCCGATTTCCAGGACTTTCAGGCTTTCGGGAATAATCCCGATCACTTCACCGCCGGCTTCCAGCGCCGCATCGGCGACGATGCCCATCAGGCCCACGGCGCCGCCGCCGTACACCAGGGTCAGCTTGCGCTCGGCCAGCGCGCGCCCGAGGGCTACGGCTGCTTCACGGTAGGCCGGATTGGTGCCGCTGCTGGCACCGCAAAACACACAGACAGACTTCAAGGACATACCTGACTCCACTCAGTTGTGGCTAAAGAGTAAAGGCTGGCGTGCGTCTCTCAAAGGATTAAACCTCGCGTTGAGGTGTTTCGCAGGTGCCGCTGGCGCCACAGGCATAGGCGGCAAGCAGGCTGCGGAACAGGCTATTGAGGTGCATGGCTCGGACTCCGGAAGGGTGATGATCCGATCATAGGCCGGCATCAGTACTTTGGCCGGTAGATTGTGTCGATGAGTCTGATAGCCTAAAGTTGTATACAATCTGTTGATGCAGATCATAAGAATTCCCGCCTGCCTCAGGCACCCTTGTCGCAATATGCGTTTTTTAAACCCTGCCCTGGAGATTCACATGTTTGCCAAACTCGTTGCTGTTTCCCTGCTGACTCTGGCTAGCGGCCAGTTGCTTGCTGCAGAGTGCAAGGTCACTGTCGACTCCACTGACCAGATGTCCTTCAACACCAAGGCCATCGAAATCGACAAGAGCTGCAAGACGTTCACCGTCGAGCTGACCCACTCCGGCAGCTTGCCGAAAAACGTCATGGGCCATAACTGGGTGCTGAGCTCCGCCGCCGACATGCCTGGCATCGCCAGCGACGGCATGGCCGCCGGTATCGACAAGAACTACCTGAAAGACGGCGACACCCGCATCATCGCCCACACCAAGATCATCGGTGCTGGCGAGAAAGACTCCGTGACCTTCGATGTGTCGAAGCTGGCGGCAGGCACTGACTATGCGTTCTTCTGCTCGTTCCCAGGCCACATCTCGATGATGAAAGGCACTGTGACCCTGAAGTAATCACCCTTCAGGCAAAAAAAAGCGCCCTTCGGGGCGCTTTTTTTTGCCTGTAGACAAGCTGCTCTTGTGGCGAGGGAGCTTGCTCCCGCTGGGTTGCGGAGCAGCCCCAATAAGGTCACCGCGTAGCATCAGAAAAAGCGCTAAGCAGGTTTCAGGGGCCGCTTCGCGCCCCAGCGGGAGCAAGCTCCCTCGCCACAACAAGCCCTTTTGCCACAATGAGCTGCTGAGTTACCTCAGGGAGCAAACGGCATCACCCGCTTGTGCTCGGTCTTGCGATAGGTGTCGCAGATGATCTTGAAGGCTTCCTCGCGCACCGGCTCGCCGTGGAGGAACGCATCGATCTCGGCATAGGTCACGCCATGGGACGCTTCGTCCGGCTTGCCCGGCGACAGGTCTTCCAGGTCGGCCGTCGGGATTTTCTCCACCAACGATTCCGGTGCACCAAAGTGCCGGGCAATCGCGCGTACCTGATTCTTCACCAGCCCGCTCAGCGGCGCCAGGTCGCAGGCGCCATCACCGAACTTGGTGAAAAAGCCCATCACTGCTTCCGCCGCATGGTCGGTACCAATCACCAAACCACTGGCCGCGCCGGCGATGGTGTACTGCGCCACCATGCGCATGCGCGCCTTGGTGTTGCCCAGCACGAAGTCCCGGGAGACCGCGGCCTTGCCTTCAAACGCCGCCACTTCATTGGCCAGGGATTTCACCGCCGGGCCGATGTTCACCGTGTGGCGCTCATCGGGTTCGATAAAGTCCACGGACGCCTGGGCGTCGTGTTCGTCGAACTGGGTTTCGTAGGGCAGGCGCACCGCGATAAAGCGGTAGGCGTCGTCACCCTTGGCCGCACGCAGTTCTTGCATCGCGCGCTGGGCCAGCAGGCCGGCGGTCAGGGAGTCGACGCCGCCGCTGATGCCCAGCACCAACGTTTTGAGGCCTGAATTGAGCAGGCAGTCCTGGATAAAGGTAACGCGCCGGGCAACCTCCGCCTCAAGGGCGGCCTGGTCCTTGAACGGTGGTTGGACCTTGAGCTGTTCAGCAATCTCGCGCTGTACGGCTTGCATGATTCACTCCTTGCTGGGTAGGGCAGGTACTTTGAAAACGTGGCGCAAATAAGCGACGAAGTTCGGATCGGTGCAGTGGGTCTTGCCCGCTTCATCAGAGATCTTTGCGACGGGCTGGCCATTACAGGCGGTCATTTTAAGCACGATGCTCATCGGTTCCACACCTGGAATATCACAGGTCAGGTTGGTGCCGATGCCGAAGCTCACATTGATCCGACCACGCAGCGCGCGGAAAATCTCCAGCGCCTTGGGCAGCGAGAGGCTGTCGGAGAACACCAGGGTCTTGCTCATCGGCTCGATCCCCAGCTTGTGGTAGTGGGCGATCGCCTTTTCGGCCCATTGCACCGGGTCACCGGAGTCGTGGCGCAGGCCGTCGAAGAGCTTGGCGAAGTACAGGTCGAAATCGCCGAGGAACGCATCGGTGGTGATGCAATCAGTCAGGGCGATGCCCAGCAGGCCACGGTACTCGCGCACCCAGCAGTCGAGGGCGGCGATCTGGCTGTCGATCAGCCGCGGGCCGAGTTGCTGGTGGGCCATGATCCATTCGTGAGCCATGGTGCCCAGCGGCTTCATGTTCAGCTCGCGGGCCAGGTGCACGTTGCTGGTGCCGACAAAACGCCCGGGGAAGTCGTGCTTGAGCACGTTCACCACTTCTTCCTGCACGCGGTAGGAGAAGCGCCGACGGGTGCCGAAATCCGCCACCTGCAATTCGGAAAGTTCTTCGACGCTGGCATTCGCCGTCAGCCAGTCGAACTTGCGATACAGCTGCTCGCGGGCCTGTTCGAGGATCACGGTCTGGTAGCGATAGCGGTTACGCACTTCGCTGACGATGGCGAGCATCGGCACTTCAAACAGGATCACATGCAGCCACGGCCCGCGCAGGCGGATAAACAGCTCGCCGTTTTCGATGCCGGTGTGCACGTAGCGCAGGTTGAAGCGAAACAGCCCGAGGAAACGCAGGAAATCCGGCTTCATGAAGCTGATGCGCTCCAGGAAACCCAACTGGTCGGGGCTCAGGCTCAGCTCGGCGAGGCGCTCGATCTGGTAGCGGATCTCCGCCAGGTACGGACGCAGGTCTTCACTGTTACGGCAACGAAACTCCCATTCAACTTCCACGTTCGGGTAGTTGTGCAGCACCGCCTGCATCATGGTCAGCTTGTAGAAGTCGGTGTCGAGCAGGTTCTGCACGATGCGATCGGCAAACACACTCTCGCTCATAACGGGAATCTCCAGACGGGTCGGCGATGGGCGCCGACCTTTACGCACAATTAAGGAATGGCGCTAGTGGCGCATAGACCTGTGCTGTTTTGCCAGTGATTTTTTTGAGGATGGCTACCAGCGCCATCGCAGGCAAGCCAGCTCCCACAGGTGAATGCATTCCAAAATGTGGGAGCTGGCTTGCCTGCGATAGCGGTATTGCAGACAAAGAAGCTCAATCAGACTCAACCTGCTCCATCATCCACTTCACAAAATCCCGCACCTTGGGCACTTCCGCCGAGTGTTCGGGGTAGGCCAGGTAATAGGCGTCCTGGCTCGGCATCGCGTGCTGCCAGGGGATCACCAGCTTGCCTTCGGCCAACTCCTCTTCCACCAGAAACCTGGGCAGTAGCGCCACGCCGCAGCCCACTTGTGCAGCGCGGATGCACATATAAAAGGTTTCGAAGCGCGGCCCGTGGTAGCTGTGTTCGGTGTGATAACCCTGGGCGGCGAACCAGTCGTGCCAACCCTGGGGGCGCGAGGCGTTTTGCAGCAGCACCAGTTCGCTGAGTTGTGTGGGGTCGGTAAACGGTTGCGCGGGCAGGCTGTCGGGCGAGCACACGGGCACCAGTTCTTCGCTGAACAGCTTCAGGCTTTCAGTGCCAGGCCGTGAGCCCTGGCCGAAGTAGAAGGCCAGGTCGGCCTTGCCTTGCAGCAGCTCGTCGGGCTCCTGTTCGTTGCACAGGTCCAGGTGAATCTGCGGATGCCGCAGTCGCCAGCCCTTGAGGCGCGGCACCAGCCAGCGCGCGCCGAAGGTGTAAGGCGTGGACACCCGCAGCACTTCAGTCTCGCCGCCGTAGGAGCGCAGGTAGTGGGTGGACATCTCCACCTGAGTGAGTATTTTTCGGACTTCCACCAGGTACAGATCGCCTGCCGGGGTCATCTGCAAGCGGCGGCGCACCCGGCGAAACAGCAGGTGCTGCAGCAGCTCTTCCAGCTGCGCGACCTGTTTGCTGACGGCGCTCTGGGTGAGGTTCAGCTCTTCGGCGGCGCGGGTAAAACTCAGGTGGCGGGTGACCGCTTCGAAACACTGCAAGGCGGTGATCGAGGGCAAATGTCTTTTATTCAGCACGGCACGCCTCTTTTTGTTCTTAGCATGAATAAACGGAATGATATCTCGCCTAATCGTCGTTTGTTGGCAAGTCTTGGTCCAGCTACAAATAAGGTCTGGATCGCCGTGTGAACTGGCGGCGCATATTTCTGTTTGTGGATTGAAGGAGTGACCCATGGTTGCCGCATTGCTTGATCGTCTCGGGGTAAACCCGGCGCTGTACCAGTCGGGTAAACAACCCGTGCATTCGCCGATTGATGGCAGCCGGATTGCCAGTGTGCACTGGGAAGGCGCCGCCGAGGTGGAGCAGCAGGTCAGTCGCGCCGAGCATGCATTCGACGCCTGGCGCAAGGTGCCGGCACCCCGTCGTGGCGAGCTGGTGCGCCAGTTCGGGGACGTGTTGCGCGAGTACAAGGCCGACCTCGGCGAGCTGGTGTCGTGGGAAGCCGGCAAGATCACCCAGGAAGGTTTGGGTGAAGTGCAGGAAATGATCGACATCTGTGACTTCGCCGTCGGCCTGTCGCGCCAACTGTACGGCTTGACCATCGCTTCCGAGCGCCCAGGCCACCATATGCGTGAAACCTGGCACCCGCTGGGCGTGGTCGGCGTAATCAGCGCGTTCAACTTCCCGGTCGCGGTATGGGCGTGGAACACCGCGCTGGCGCTGGTATGCGGCAACGCGGTGATCTGGAAACCCTCGGAAAAGACCCCGCTCACTGCCCTGGCCTGCCAGGCGCTATTCGAGCGCGTGTTGAAGAACTTCAGCGATGCACCGCCGTACCTCAGCCAAGTGATCATCGGTGGCCGCGATGCCGGCGCCGCACTGGTGGATGACCCGCGCGTTGCGCTGATCAGCGCCACCGGCAGCACCCGCATGGGCCGCGAAGTGGCACCGAAAGTCGCCGCACGTTTTGCCCGCAGCATTCTCGAGCTGGGCGGCAACAACGCAATGATCCTCGGCCCAAGCGCCGACCTGGACATGGCCGTGCGCGCCATCCTGTTCAGCGCCGTCGGTACCGCCGGGCAGCGCTGCACCAGCCTGCGCCGCTTGATCGCCCATGAGTCGGTCAAAGAGGAAATCGTCACCCGCCTCAAGGCCGCGTATTCCAAAGTGCGCATCGGCCATCCGCTGGAAGGCAACCTGATCGGCCCGCTGATCGACAAGCACAGCTTCGAAAACATGCAGGATGCCCTGGAGCAAGCCTTGAGCGAAGGCGGCCGGGTGTTTGGCGGCAAGCGGCAGTTGGAAGACAAGTTCCCCAACGCTTACTACGTGTCGCCGGCCATTGTGGAAATGCCGGAGCAGAGTGATGTGGTGTGCACCGAGACGTTCGCACCGATTTTGTATGTGGTGGGCTATACCGATTTCGCTGAGGCGCTGCGCCTGAACAATGCGGTGCCACAGGGCCTGTCTTCGTGCATCTTTACCACTGACGTGCGTGAAGCTGAGCAGTTCATGTCGGCGGTGGGCAGTGATTGCGGGATCGCCAACGTCAACATCGGCCCGAGCGGCGCGGAGATTGGTGGCGCGTTTGGCGGTGAGAAAGAGACCGGTGGCGGCCGTGAATCGGGTTCGGATGCATGGCGCGGGTACATGCGTCGCCAGACCAACACCGTGAACTACTCGCTGGAACTGCCGCTGGCCCAAGGCATCACCTTCGACTGAATCTCTGATCGGGTTCGCACATCAACAATAGTGGTTTGTTAGGTCTCATCGGAGTCTGGCAATGGCATTACGCGAAGCATGTTTGTGGGAGCAACTCACCCCTGGCCGGCCGGATCGCGCTGCGCTCAAGGGCGAGGTCAAGGTGGATGTGTGCGTGATCGGCGCCGGGATCACCGGTTTGTCGGCGGCCATTCACCTGCTGGAACAAGGTAAAAGCGTCGCCGTACTCGAAGCCCATCGCACCGGCCACGGTGGTTCGGGGCGTAACGTCGGCCTGGTCAACGCCGGGATGTGGATTCCCCCGGACGAGATCGAAGCCGGTTTTGGCGAAGCGGTAGGCAGCCAGCTCAACCGCATGCTCGGTGCGGCACCGTCCCTGGTGTTCAGCCTGATCGACAAATACAACATCGATTGCCAACTGCGCCGCGAGGGCACTTTGCACATGGCGCATAACGCCCGTGGCGAGGCGGATCTGCGCAGTCGTGAAGAACAATGGAAGCGTCGTGGCGCACCGGTGGAGCTGTTGACCGGCGCGGCCTGTGAGCAAGCCACCGGTACCAAAAAGATTGCTGCCGCCTTGCTCGACCGACGTGCCGGTACCTTGAACCCGATGGCTTACACCAGCGGCTTGGCCAATGCCGCAGTCGGGCTGGGCGGGCAGTTGTTTGACCATTCCCCGGTCACTCAACTGGAACGCCAGGGCCAGCACTGGTCTGTGCAGACTGCCCAGGGCTCAGTGCAGGCCGAACAGGTGGTGATCGCCTCTAACGCCTACACCGAAGGTGAGTGGACCGAGCTGCGCCGCAACTTTTTCCCCGGTTATTACTATCAGGTGGCGTCGGCCCCGCTGACCGACGAAGCCGCACAACAAATTCTCCCAGGCGGCCAGGGCTCCTGGGACACCCGCCAGGTACTCAGCAGCATCCGCCGCGACGCCGAAGGCCGGCTGCTACTCGGCAGCCTGGGCAACGGCAACCAGAAACCCACCTGGTTCCTCAAGGCCTGGGCCGATCGGGTGCAGCAGCACTACTTCCCGTACCTCAAACCGGTGCAGTGGGAATGTACCTGGACCGGCTGCATCGCCTTCACTCCGGACCACTTGATGCGCCTGTTCGAGCCGGCTCCCGGGTTGGTGGCGGTTACCGGTTACAACGGGCGCGGCGTGACGACCGGCAGTGTCGTGGGCAAAGCCTTTGCGGACTACCTGTGTCACCAGGATCCACAGGCACTGCCGATCCCCTTCGCACCGATGCAGCCGCTGGCTGGTGTGGGCCTGCGCAGCTGTTTGTATGAGGCGGGATTCTCGCTGTATCACGCGGGCCAATGCCTGCGGATCGTGATCTGATCAACGAAATACCGCTCAGAAGCCTGCATTTTCTTAGCCGGCTACTAATCTGTATTGGTGCGAGTCGTAGCAGTAACGCACTGTAAATGTGCACTTCCGTTACGCACGCTGTTACAGGTTCAAGGGTGGCCGTTTAATGGCCGGGTTGCAGTGCTTGAACGGCCGGGTTGCACTTTATGGGTCCAATGGTTGCACCCGGTTGAGATAGACGGTTGCACGTCCAATCAAAAGGCGCCCAAAAACCTGTAATAACAATGACACCGTGTCTTTTTGAATAATAAAAACGTAATGGCACGCCGCTTGCTCTGGGCTTTCGCTGAAAGTTTTTGAAGTGAAGCTGCAGTGCCAATTCAACAAAAACCTCGGAGCACCACTCATGTCCCAGACGTTTTACAAGAAAGGTTTCCTGGCCCTCGCCGTTACTGCGGCGCTGGGTGTTTCTGCGTTTGCTCAAGCTGATGTGAAGATTGGCGTAGCGGGGCCGATGACCGGTGCCAACGCGGCATTTGGCAAGCAGTACATGACAGGTGCCCAGGCGGCAGCCGACGTCATCAACAAGGCCGGCGGCATCAATGGCGAGAAAGTCGTGCTGGTTGCCGGCGACGATGCCTGCGAACCCAAGCAGGCCGTGGCCGTGGCCAACCGTCTGGTTGACCAGGACAAAGTGATCGGCGTGGTCGGGCACTTCTGCTCCTCGAACACCATTCCGGCCTCCGAGGTTTATAACGACGCGGGTGTGATCGCGATCACCCCAGGCTCCACCAACCCGCAAGTGACCGAGCGCGGCATGACCGCCATGTTCCGTATGTGCGGCCGTGACGATCAGCAAGGCATCGTGGCCGGCGACTACATTGTCGACGTGCTCAAGGGCAAGAAAGTCGCGGTTATCAACGACAAGGACACCTACGGCAAAGGTTTGGCAGACGCTACTGCGGCGCAGTTGACCAAGCGTGGCGTGAAGCCGGTGCTGGAAGAAGGCCTGACCCGTGGCGAGAAAGACTTCAGCGCCCTGGTCACCAAGATCCGCTCCACCGGTGCTGATGTCGTGTACTTCGGCGGCCTGCACCCGGAAGCCGGTCCACTGGTTCGCCAGATTCGTGAAGCCGGCTTGAAAGACGTCAAGTTCATGTCCGATGACGGCGTGGTCACTGACGAACTGGTAGCGACCGCCGGCGGCGCACAGTACGTGGACGGCGTGTACATGACCTTTGGCGCCGACCCGCGCCTGCTGCCAGACAGCAAGGCCGTGGTGGAAGAGTTCCGCAAAAGTGGCACCGAGCCTGAAGGCTACACCCTGTATGCCTATGCTTCGCTCCAGGCCCTGGCCGCTGGCTTCAATGGCGCCAAGTCCAACAAGGGCGAAGACGCGGCCAAGTGGCTGAAAGCCCACCCGGTCAAAACCGTCATGGGCGAGAAGACCTGGGACGCCAAGGGCGACCTGAAAGTCTCCGACTATGTGGTTTACCAGTGGGACAAGGATGGCAAGTATCACCAGCTGGAAAAGCAGAAGTAATAGTTAGCGCGATGGGTTAGACGCCACTTGACCCTGTGGGAGCCGGGCTTTTGTGGGAGCTGGCTTGCCTGCGATAGCGTCACCTCGGTTTGACTGACATTCCGAGGTGTCTGCATCGCGGGCAAGCCCGACTCCCACACAAGCCAACTCTCACAAGGGGACGTGGTTGCCAGCCTCTTTTGTGTCTGTCTTTTCCTCCTAGAAGATCCGCACACCCACAGGTGTGCAGGCTCTCACTGCGTGAGATTGCGTTATGGATGGTATTTTCCTGCAGCAACTGGTCAATGGGCTGACCCTCGGGTCGGTCTATGGCTTGATCGCCATCGGCTACACAATGGTCTATGGCATCATTGGCATGATCAACTTCGCCCACGGCGAGGTTTATATGATTTCCGCTTACCTCGCGGCGATCAGTCTGGCACTGCTGGCTTACTTCGGCATCGAATCCTTCCCGCTGCTCATCCTTGGCACCCTGATCTTCACCGTCGTCGTCACTGGCGTTTATGGCTGGGTCATCGAGCGTGTCGCCTACAAACCGCTGCGCAACTCCACCCGACTGGCACCGCTGATCAGCGCCATCGGTATCTCACTGATCCTGCAGAACTACGCGCAGATCGCCCAGGGCGCCAAGCAACAAGGCATCCCGACGCTGCTGGCCGGCGCCTGGAGAGTCGACATCGGCACCGGCTTCGTGCAGTTGACCTACACCAAGGTGTTCATCCTGGTGGCCGCGTTTGTCGGCATGGGCCTGCTGACCTACATCATCAAGTACACCAAGCTCGGCCGCATGTGCCGCGCAACCCAGCAAGACCGCAAGATGGCGTCGATCCTCGGCATCAACACCGACCGGGTCATCTCCTACGTATTCGTGATTGGTGCCGCCATGGCCGCGTTGGCCGGTGTGCTGATCACCCTGAACTACGGCACGTTCGACTTCTATGCCGGCTTCATCATCGGCATCAAGGCATTTACCGCAGCGGTACTCGGTGGCATCGGTTCCCTGCCTGGGGCCATGCTGGGCGGGATCATCCTGGGTATTTCCGAGTCGCTGTTCTCGGGGTTGATCAACTCTGACTACAAAGACGTGTTCAGTTTCTCCCTGCTGGTGGTGATCCTGATTTTCCGTCCCCAGGGCCTGCTCGGTCGCCCACTCGTGGCGAAGGTATAACTATGTCTGCTGCCTACTCTATCGATATCAAGAAAAGTGTCGTCGATGCGGTACTCGCCGGGCTGATTTCGCTGATCGTGTTCGGTCCGATCGTCGGCGTAGTCCTCGACGGCTACAGCTTCAACCTGCAACCGGCGCGTGTCGGCATCCTGGTGGCCATTGTGATGGTCGGCCGCTTTGCCATGAGCCTGTTCCTGCAAACCCCCAGGGGCCTGCGGATTCTGCAAGGTTTTGAAAGCACCGGTTCCGGTGTACATGTACTCAAGCCCGACTACAAATCGCGCCTGCGCTGGATCATCCCGGCGTTGATCGTGATTGCCATCGTGTTCCCGTTCTTCGCCAACAAATACCTGCTGACCGTGGTGATCCTCGGGCTGATCTACGTGTTGCTGGGCCTTGGCCTGAACATCGTGGTGGGCCTGGCCGGGCTGCTCGACCTGGGTTACGTGGCGTTCTACGCCATCGGTGCCTATGGCCTGGCGCTGGGTTATCAATACCTCGGCCTGGGCTTCTGGACAGTGCTGCCGCTGGCGGCGATCTGCGCGGCGCTGGCGGGGTGCATTCTCGGGTTCCCGGTGCTGCGAATGCACGGGGATTACCTGGCAATCGTGACCCTGGGCTTCGGTGAAATCATCCGCCTGGTGCTGAACAATTGGCTGTCGTTTACCGGTGGCCCGAATGGCATGCCGGTGCCGTCGCCAACGTTTTTCGGGCTGGAGTTCGTGCGTAAGGCGAAGGATGGCGGGGTGCCGTTCCACGAGTTCTTCGGCATCGACTACAACCCCAACTTCAAATTCCTGTTCATCTACATCGTGCTGTTCCTGGTGGTGCTGCTGGTGCTGTACATCAAGCACCGCCTGACCCGCATGCCGGTGGGCCGCGCCTGGGAAGCCTTGCGCGAAGATGAAATCGCCTGCCGTTCCATGGGCCTCAACCACGTGCTGGTGAAGCTCTCGGCGTTCACCATTGGCGCTTCCACTGCCGGCCTGGCCGGGGTGTTTTTCGCCAGCTACCAGGGCTTCGTCAACCCGTCGTCATTCACCTTCTTCGAGTCGGCGCTGATCCTGGCCATCGTGGTATTGGGCGGCATGGGCTCGACCGTTGGCGTAGTGATTGCCGCGTTCGTACTGACCGTGGCACCGGAGCTGCTGCGCAGCTTCTCTGAATACCGCGTGCTGCTGTTCGGCGTGTTGATGGTGGTGATGATGATCTGGCGACCACGAGGCTTGATTCGTATCAGCCGTACCGGTGTAGTCCCACGTAAAGGAGTGGCGCCATGAGCAAGGAAGTCGTCCTCTCCGTGGAACACCTGATGATGCACTTCGGTGGCATCAAGGCCTTGAGCGATGTGAGTCTCAAGGTCGAACGCAACTCGATCTTCGCTTTGATCGGCCCCAACGGCGCCGGCAAGACCACGGTGTTCAACTGCCTGACCGGGTTCTACAAAGCCTCCGGCGGGAAGATCGAACTCAATGTGCGCGGCAAGCAGACCAACGTGATCCAGCTGCTGGGCGAGCGCTTCAAGGCCACCGACTTTGTTTCGCCGAAGAGCTTCGTCAGCCGGGTGTTCTACAAAATGTTCGGCGGCACCCACCTGGTGAACCGTGCCGGTTTGGCGCGCACCTTCCAGAACATTCGCCTGTTCAAGGAAATGTCGGTGGTGGAGAACCTGCTGGTGGCCCAGCACATGTGGGTCAACCGCAACATGCTCGCGGGCATCCTCAACACCAAGGGGTACCGCAAGGCAGAAAGCGATGCCCTCGACCATGCCTTCTACTGGCTGGAAGTGGTGAACCTGGTGGACTGCGCCAACCGCCTGGCCGGCGAGTTGTCCTACGGTCAACAACGCCGCCTGGAAATCGCCCGCGCCATGTGCACCCGGCCGCAGATCATCTGCCTCGACGAACCGGCTGCCGGCCTCAATCCCCAGGAAACCGAAGCCCTCAGCGCGATGATTCGTCTGCTGCGGGACGAGCATGACTTGACGGTGGTACTGATCGAACACGACATGGGCATGGTGATGAGTATTTCCGACCACATCGTGGTGCTGGACCACGGCAACGTGATTGCCGAGGGCGGCCCTGAAGCAATCCGCAATGATCCTAAAGTGATCGCGGCTTACCTGGGCGCTGACGAAGAGGAACTGGTATGAGTGAGCCAATCCTCGAACTGAAAGACCTGGACGTGTACTACGGCCCGATCCAGGCCCTGAAGAAAGTCTCGCTGCACATCAACGAAGGGGAAACCGTCAGCCTGATCGGCTCCAACGGCGCGGGTAAATCCACGCTGCTGATGTCGATCTTTGGCCAGCCACGGGCCGAGTCCGGGCAGATCATCTACCGCGGCGTCGACATTACCCACAAGTCGTCCCACTACATCGCCTCCAACGGCATTGCGCAGTCGCCGGAAGGGCGGCGGGTGTTCCCGGACATGACCGTCGAGGAAAACCTGCTGATGGGCACCATCCCGATTGGCGACAAGTTCGCCACCGAGGACATGCAGCGGATGTTCGAGCTGTTCCCGCGGCTCAAGGAGCGGCGTAACCAGCGGGCGATGACCATGTCCGGTGGGGAGCAGCAGATGCTCGCCATCGCTCGTGCGCTGATGAGTCGGCCCAAACTGTTGCTGCTGGACGAGCCGAGCCTGGGGCTGGCGCCGATTGTGGTGAAGCAGATCTTTTCCACGCTGCGGGAGCTGGCGTCTACCGGCATGACCATCTTCCTGGTGGAGCAGAACGCCAACCATGCGCTGCGCTTGTCGGATCGGGCATACGTGATGGTCAACGGCGAGATTCGCCTTACAGGCACCGGCAAGGAGCTGCTGGTGAATGAAGAGGTGCGCAACGCCTACCTCGGCGGGCATTAAGTCGTTCGCAGGTCCAATGTGGGAGCGGGCTTGCTCGCGAAGGCGGTGTATCAGTCACACATGTATAGACTGACACTCTGCCTTCGCGAGCAAGCCCGCTCCCACATTTTTTGCGTCGCCTGCAGGCTTTCCTGAAATTGTGGACAACAAATCCAGACACCTGCCAAAGCGCGACATATAGCCGCCGCAAATCCCTGTTTTGTCACAGTTTTGACTTGTCCCCAACCACTGTGGAACCGGCTGTGGGTAACGTGGGAGTAGCTGGCTGGAGGCCTTTGTTTTCGTGGCTTGTAGCGCGGTGGTTGTTTATTGAGCAGTGAGTTTTTCGCGACCCCTCGAGGGTTTTGTCAACCTGTTTAAAGACACAGGTATATGACCGGAAGATGTCACTCCGGCCTGTGGATAAGTCTGTGACTAAACTCTGGAAAGAGTGCCGCAGAGGCCGGAATGACTGGCCTGGGGCCATCGTCCTGATTGCACCGTTTTGAACCGGGCTACATATGGCTCGCTCAAGGTCAAGCAAAAAACTTTTTGAATTGCACTGAAAGCCTTGTGTACTGCGGCTTTCAGCTTTTTGCACTTGCCCCCAAAGACTGTGGACGGGGCTGTGGATAAGGTGCGCGCACATGGCTGGACGCCACGGCCTGTATGGCTCCCAAGTGATTGGTTGAATTTCGTACAGCATGAGCGGCATTCACCTGTGTCCACAGCGTGTATCAGTTGCCGCCAGCCCGGCAGCCGGGCATTCTGCTGGCTGATTTTTTACCTCGTAGCCCCGCAAGGAGAACACCATGTCCAATACGCTGTTTATTACTGGCGCGACCTCCGGTTTCGGCGAAGCCTGTGCCCGCCGTTTTGCCGAAGCTGGCTGGAAACTGGTGCTCACCGGCCGTCGCGCAGAGCGTCTGAACGCCCTGTGCGCCGAACTCTCCAAGCAGACCGAAGTACTCGGCCTGGTGGTGGACGTGCGTGACCGCAAGGCCATGGAAGAGGCAATCGCCAACCTGCCGCCGTCCTTCTCCACACTGCGCGGGCTGATCAACAACGCCGGCCTGGCGGTGGGCACCGACCCTGCGCCCAAGTGCAGCCTCGACGATTGGGAAACCATGGTCGACACCAACATCAAGGGCCTGCTGACCACCACCAGCCTGCTGTTGCCGCGCCTGATCGCCCACGGCCGTGGCGCCGGCATCATCAACCTTGGCTCCATCGCCGGCAGCTACCCGTACCCGGGCAGCCACGTGTATGGCGGCACCAAGGCCTTCGTCAAACAGTTCTCGCTGAACTTGCGTTGCGATCTGCAAGGTACCGGCGTGCGTGTGACCAACATCGAGCCGGGCCTGTGCGAAAGCGAGTTCTCCCTGGTGCGGTTTGCCGGTGATCAGGCGCGTTATGACGCGACCTATGCCGGTGCCGAGCCGATCCAGCCACAGGACATTGCGGACACGATCTTCTGGGTGCTGAATACTCCGGCACACGTGAACATCAACCGTCTGGAACTGATGCCGGTCAGCCAGACCTGGGCCGGGTTTGCGATTGAGCGTGGTGCCAAGGGCTAAGTTCGTCGAGCTGTTGTGGCGAGGGAGCAAGCTCCCTCACCACAGGTTTTTGTCAGCCTTAAATATGCGGCAAATCGGCCAAAACAGGACATAAGGTACACTCCACCCCTGAAAACCCCGCCGCGCTGTGCGGTTCAAAGGTTTTGACAGGAGGATATGTGAGTAACCGAGGTGAGCAGTCGCTGCTCAAACAATCGACCATCCTGATGTTCGCCGTGGCGATCGCCGGGATCGTCACGGGTGTGGTGTCGGGCGCCCAATCGATTTTATTCGACGGCTTTTTCTCGCTGATCGCCACCGCCATCAAGGTGCTGATGCTGATCACGGCCAAGCTGATCGCCAAGAAAAGCAACGAACGTTTCCAGTTCGGCTATTGGCACCTGGAACCCATGGTGCTGCTGATCGAAGGCAGCTTCCTGCTGTTGATAGCCATCTATGCGTTTCTCAACGGTGTGTTCGGCATTATCAATGGCGGGCGCGATATCGAGTTGGGCCTGGTGATCATCTACGCGGCGGTGTTTACCGTCGTCGAGTTCGCCTATTTCTTCTATGTGCGTTATCGCAATCGCACGCTCAAGTCGTCGCTGATCCAGTTCGACAACATCAGCTGGCTGGTGGACGCGATGCTGTCGGTGGGGCTGCTGGTGAGCTTCCTGGCGGCGCTGTTGCTCAAGTCCCAGGGCTACGGGCAGTGGGCGGTGTACGTCGACCCGTTGATCCTGATCCTGCTGGCGTTGAGCATGCTGGCGCCGGCCTTCAAGATCCTGCGCCCGGCGCTGCGGGATGTGCTGGGAATTGTACCGGACCAACTGGACGGCAAAGTCCGCGAAGTGATGGACGCGGCTCAGGCCAAGCATGGTTTCGACGACTACGTGTCCTACGTGCAGAAGCACGGGCGGGCGCGGTTTATCGAGATTCATGTGGTGCTGCCGGCGGATTACCCGGTGGATAACGTCGCCACCCTGGACGGGCTGCGCGAAGAAATATCCACAGGGCTGGGCAAGCCGGACGCGGCCCGCTGGCTGACGATCAGTTTTACCGGGGATCGCAAATGGATTGCGTAAGGCCCAGGTAGCACGTCGCCAAGTGGTAAGGCGTGGTCGACGGCATGTCCCGTCGGCTGACTTGCCCCTTGGCATCGAGGCACTCATTCCAGCCTTTGTCGTGCAGGAAGCGCTGTTGCAGCGCCAGCAATTGGCGTTGCAGCACGGCTTCACTGTTGGGCCGCAAGGTCAGCGCCCGCAGGTATTCGGCCTGGGCCCAGATACGCTGGGTGCCGTCACGCAGGCTGCCGTCCAGGGCCAGCATGCCGCTGACCGCACCGGTCAGGTTATCCACACCCTTTTGCTCGGCATAGCTGAACGCTTTGTTCAGGGACGCGTGCAGCGGTGTGCCTCGCAACAAGTCCGAAGACTCCAGCAGGAAGAACCATTCGAACTGGTGTCCCGGCTCAAACCAGTTATCCACAGCCCCCAGGGGTTTTTCCATCATCACGCCGTGTTGGCGGTCGATGAAGCGCTTTTGCAGGGCGTTGGCCAGGTCCAGCAATGCGTCCTGGGTGACGGCGTCTTCACGCACGGCCAGCGTGGCGAGGAAGCCTTCGGCCAGGTGCATCAACGGGTTTTGCAGAGGGCCGGACTTGAGGGACGACCAGTTACGCTCCAGCACCGCTTCGTACAGGCCGTCGCCGGTGGCGAAGCGTTCGGCGACCACTTCCAGGGCCGCGTCCAGTACCGACTCCACCAGCGATTCACGCACCTTGGCCCAATAGTGGGCGCAGGCAAAGATGATGAAGGCGTGGGTGTAGAGGTCCTTGCGTTTGTCCAGTGGCTTGCCGTGGGCGTCGATGCTGTAGAACCAGCCGCCGTGCTCGGCGTCGTGGAAATGCCGTTGCAGGGAACGGAACAGCGCGGCGGCGCGCTCCTCGGCAAAGGCTGCGCCGGGCTCGCCGATCAGGCTGGCGAACAGGTACAACTGCCGTGCGCAGGCCATGGCGCGGTAGCGTTGCGGGGGCAACGGCCGATGGTCGGCGTCCAGGGCCTCATAGGGCAGCGCCAGGTCGGCATTCCAGCCCGGGCCATGCCAGAGCGGCACGATCAGGTCGTGGAAGTGCGTCAACACAGCGGTCAATTGAGGCTTGAGGGCGGAGCTTGGAGCGATGGGCATCGGCTGGCGTCGTCACGGCAGGGGTGTTTGCGCGACATGGTATCAGGCTTGGGATCGGTGTTGTCTTTACTGCCGCCTTCGCGAGCAAGCCCGCTCCCACATTCGATCGAGTTCCATTGTTGGAATGCAGTCGACTGTGGGAGCGGGCTTGCTCGCGAAGAGGCCCTCAGGAGCACCGAAAATCAGGCTGCGAGCAACCAAACCCCAGTCGCCGCCGAAGCCGCGCCCGCCACCCGCACCAACGGCGCTGCCGCCGCCGGCAGGAAGCGCACCACGGCATAACCCGCCGCATGCAGAACCGCTGTCGCACCCACGAACCCTACGGCATACGCCCAAGGGCTGGACATATCAGGCAGCTCCAAACCATGCGCCACGCCATGGAACAGCGCAAACAGTGCCGTGGCCGCCACCGCCACGAACAACGGCGGACGCACCGCCAGCGCCACCGCCAGGCCCAGCGCCAGCACGGACGCGGCAATCCCGCTTTCCAGCGCCGGCAGTTCCAGCCCTTCAAAGCCCAGCATCCCGCCGATCAGCATGGTGCCGACGAAGGTGCACGGCAACGCCCAGCGCGCCGCGCCTTTTTGTTGGGCGGCCCACAGGCCTACGGCGAGCATCGCCAGCAAGTGGTCGATGCCGCCCAGCGGGTGGCTGATACCGGCCACCAAGCCGTTGTCGCCGTGGCCGGGGTGGGCGAAGGCGAGAGCGGGAGTGAGCAGCAAGGCTGCGGCTGCGAGAAGTGTATTGAGGCGCATGGACAGGCTCCTTGTTGAGGTTGATCAGGCTGCGGTCAGCAAGCCCTGGCGTTCGATGAAGGCGACGATTTCTTCCAGGCCGACGCCGGTTTTCTGATTGCTGAAGACGAAAGGTTTACCGCCGCGCATGCGCTGGGTGTCGCTGTTCATCAGCTCCAGAGACGCGCCCACCAGCGGTGCCAGGTCGATCTTGTTGATCACCAGCAGGTCGGATTTGCAAATCCCGGGCCCGCCTTTGCGCGGCAGCTTGTCGCCGGCCGACACATCGATCACGTAAATGGTCAGGTCCGAGAGTTCCGGGCTGAAGGTGGCCGACAGGTTGTCGCCGCCGGATTCCACCAGGATCAGGTCCAGGCCGGGAAAGCGCCGGTTCAGTTGGTCTACCGCTTCGAGGTTGATCGAGGCATCTTCGCGAATCGCGGTGTGGGGGCAGCCGCCGGTTTCCACGCCGATGATGCGCTCGGGCGCCAGGGCCTGGTTGCGCACCAGGAAGTCGGCATCTTCGCGGGTGTAGATATCGTTGGTGACCACCGCCAGGTTGTAGCGATCACGCAGGGCCAGGCACAGGGCCAGGGTCAGGGCGGTCTTGCCGGAGCCGACCGGCCCGCCGATGCCGACGCGCAGGGGTTGGGTGTTCATATGATTCTCCAAGATAAAGTGCCCTAGGAACGGAACAGGCGGCTGTACTGGCGCTCATGGGCCATGCACGCCAGGGACAGGCCAAAGGCGGCGCTGCCGTAGTGGTTGGGGTCGAGTTGGCTGGCGTCCTGCTGGGCTTGTTGCAGCAGCGGCAGCAGTTCACTGGTCAGGCGCTGGGCGGCTTGCTGGCCCAGTGGCAAGGTTTTCATCAGCACCGCCAGCTGGTTTTCCAGCCAGCTCCACAGCCAGGCGGCCAGGGCGTCGTCGGGGCTGATCTGCCAGGCGCGTGCGGCCAGCGCCCAGCCCAGGGCCAGGTGTGGTTCGGGTCGCAGGGCGAGAAACTCCCGCGCGGCGTCATCCAGTTCCGGCAAGCCGTTCAGCAGTTGGTGCAGGGAGTAACCCATCTGCCGGCTTTCCTGGTACAGCTCGCGGGTTTCGCGGCTGGCGCGGTGTTCCTCACACAACTGCGCGAGGCGTGGCCAGTCCTGTTCAGCGGCGGCCTTGCAGTGGGCGAGCAGCAGCGGCGCCTCGAAGCGCGCCAGGTTGAGCAACAGTTGATCACTGATCCAGCGCCCGGCACTTGCCGGGTCGGTCACGCGGTCTTGCTCCACGGCCATTTCCAGGCCCTGGGAATAGCTGTAGCCACCAATCGGCAGCTGCGGACTGGCCAGACGCAACAGCGCCCAGGCTGGGTTCATAGACGTACGCCGAACTGATGCAGCTTGGGTGGGTAGTTGAAGTCTTCGTCGCCATGGCGGGAGTGATGGTGACCACCGCCATAGGCGCCGTGTTCCGGCTGAAAGGGTGCCTCGATGGTTTCAGTCGTCGCACCCAACTGATCAAGCATGGCCTTGAGCACGTAGTCATCCAGCAGGCGCAACCAGCCGTCCCCCACTTGCAGCGCCACGTGGCGGTTGCCCAAGTGATAGGCGGCGCGGGTCAGTTCAAAGGCACTGCTGCAGGTGACGTGCAGCAGTTGTTCAGGCCGGGCGCACACGCGTACGACACGTCCGTCTTCGGCCTGTAGGAATTCGCCATCGTGCAGCGGCGGTTGACCGCGCTCCAGAAACAGGCCGACGTCTTCTCCATCGGCACTGAAACAGCGCAAGCGGCTTTTGCTGCGGGCTTCGAAATTCAGCAGCAACTCTGCGGCCCAGACGGGTTCGGGGGCGATTCGGCGGTGGATCACCAGCATCAGAAAGCTTCCAGCTATGAGCGATAAGCAAGCTAGAGCAAGGGTCTTGCCAACCACGCGGGGAGTAGGAATTCCCTGTAGGCAGGCGGCGTGTGCCACCTGATGGCGCAGGAAATTATTCCAAAATGTTTCATTTTGGTGCGCGAGTGGATTTATAGCACCGGATTCGGGCGCTCGGCGTTGAATTCCATGGCTCGTTGCATGAAATTTCTTTCATCTTTGGGTGTGGAAGAGTTGTTTCGGATTTTTCCCACGCAGTTACAGGATTAGGCGGTCATCGGGTTACGCGCTGTTTCATTAGGATTCCGCTCCGTGTTTAATTCTCAGCGGTTCCATCATGTACAAGTCATTTTTCTGTTTAATCATTGTCAGCTTGTCGCTCACCCTTTCATCCGCTTCGGCCAATCTCCATCGGGCCCCGGCATTTACCCCGCGGCCTTCTATCGACAACGTGATCGATCGTGCCCATGCGCTGCTGGGCACGCCCTACAAGTGGGGCGGCACCTCGGTACGGCAGGGCTTCGATTGCAGCAGCTTTCTGGTGTACCTGTTCAAGACCGAAGCCAACATTCATCTGCCCCGCACGACGTCTGAGATGCACCGCTCAACTGCGGCCACGATCAAGCGCGATGCATTGCAACCGGGTGATGCCGTGTTTTTCAGGGGCAACGGGCGCGGTCAGGTCAGCCACGTCGGTCTCTATATAGGTGAGGGCAAATTCATTCACTCGCCCCGCACCGGCAAAAGCGTGCGCATCGATTCACTGGCCAACAGTTACTGGAACAAGAACTACACCACCGCCAAGCGTTTCCACGCCGTGCGCTGATTTATTCAGTGCTGCCCAAGCCTTGCCAATGCTTGAGGCCAATGAAGATAAAGCGCAGTTGCTGGGTGATCTTGGCTTGAGGCGTGAGGTGCGCAGGCAGCGCTTCGGCGGGCGGGTCGATGATGTCGGGCAGGGTGGCGAACACGCTCTTGACGATCAGGTCGGCCATTACGTGTAAACCGTCGGAATCCAGGTGCTGGAGCTTGGGCATCAGGGTCAGGTCAGCGGCGAGGTCGCTGGTGATGTCTTCGCGCAGGGCACCAATGGCTTGGCGCACGGCGAGGCTGCCACCGTATTGCTCGCGGGCCAGAAACAGGAATTGCGAACGGTTGGCGGCGACCACATCCAGGAAAATCCGTACCGAGGCATCAATGATGCCACCCATCACGAATTCATTGTGGCGCACCAGGCGAATCGTCGCGCGAAAGGTCTGGCCGACTTCACTGACCAATACCAGGCCCAACTGATCCATATCGGCAAAGTGACGGTAGAAACCGGTGGGCACGATGCCGGCGGTCTTGGCCACTTCACGCAGGCTCAGGCTGCCGAACCCACGGCCACACTCCATCAGATGGCGGGCTGCGTCCATCAGGGCGAGTCGGGTCTGTTGCTTCTGTTCGGCACGGGGCAGCATTGGCAGGCGGGCTTTGTGGACAAGGACAGCGACGCACTCTAGCAAATCAGCTTTGCCAGCGTCGAACTTCAAAAGGGAGAAGGGCGTTGCGGTTCACACAAAGTCAAAGCCCGATCGGGTGATCGGGCTTTTTTCCAGGGCCAGCACGGGCTTAGCTCTGTGCTTGATGCAGTTCTGCCAGACGGTCGGCACCGCCTTCAGCTACGGAACCGGCGTAGGCGCGTTCGTTGGCTTGTTCAGCACCGCCTTCAACCAGGCCTTTCTGTTCCAGGCGATCACGGCCACCTTCGGCAACAGCGTTGCGTTCCATCAGGCGATCAGCGCCACCTTCAACCAGACCTTTCTGTTCCAGACGATCACGGCCACCTTCAGCGACGCCTTCGGTGTAAGCACGTTTGTTGGCTTGTTCCGAACCGTTTTCAGTGATGCTGCCGTTGTAGTCGGTGTTGTTCTTGTCCGAAGCACCGCTGCGAGCCAGGGTTTGGCTGAAGTGGGAAGCATCGGCTTTCACTTGTGGGGTGGCCTGTTCAGCAGCTGGCAGGGCAAATGCGCTGGTGGCCAGGACGGAAAGTACAAAGCTTGCGAGTAATTGGCGTTTCATGATGGGTTGCTCCTTGGGAGGGCGATAAATTGGGTACAGGGCTAATGCTACTCTTGATAAGTCGATATAAAAGTTCATAAACACAATGGTAATAATCAACAGAATTGATTGTTCCCTGCGAGGGCTCTATCTCGCAGGTCTCAAGCCCGCGCTTTTGCACCGAGGTGGGTATTTTCGACACGATCGTGGGTAACAACGGTGCGTGGTTGATGATTGAAATTGTCTGATTGGTCAGGAAAGGCGGTTTTTACCGCTAATTCATCAATGGGGTTAAACCCCCGTGCCGTTTGTCAGTCGTAGCCATATAAGCTGTAGTCAAAACGTGCGCCCCAATGCGCCCGCTAAGTCGTAACCTGGAGTCCTGTGCAATGACGCGCACTCGTAAAATTCTCGCCTGGAGCTGCGCCAGCTTCGTTTTGTTAATCGCCATTGTGGTGTTGGTCCTGGTGTTCTTTGACTGGAACCGGATCAAGCCGCCGCTCAACGCCAAGGTCTCCGAAGAGCTGCATCGACCGTTTGCCATCAATGGCAACCTGGCAGTGGTGTGGCAGCGTGAGCCCGATGAAGGCGGCTGGCGCGCCTGGATTCCGTGGCCCCATGTGATTGCCGAGGACCTGACCCTGGGCAACCCCGATTGGTCGAAAACCCCGCAGATGGTCACCCTCAAGCGCGTGGAATTGCGCATCTCGCCCCTGGCGTTGCTGGCCCAGCGTGTGGTGATCCCGCGTATCGACCTCACCGAACCGAGTGCGCAATTGCAGCGCCTGGCCGATGGCCGCGCCAACTGGACCTTCAAGTTCGACCCCAAGGACCCGAATGCCGAGCCGTCCAGCTGGGTGGTGGATATCGGCGCGATTGGTTTCGACAAAGGCCACGTAACCCTTGACGATCAAACCCTCAAGACCCAACTCGACGTAGTGATTGATTTGCTCGGTAAGCCGATCCCCTTCGGCGAGATCGTCGGGGATGCCGACGCCAAGAAAGCCCTGGAAAAAGGCTCGGCGCCGCAGGATTACGCGTTCGGCCTCAAGGTCAAAGGCCAGTACCACGGCCAGAAGCTCGATGGCACCGGCAAGATCGGTGGCCTGCTGGCGTTGCAGGACGCGGCCAAGCCGTTCCCGCTGCAAGCTCAGGCCCGGATCGGCGACACCAGCATCGCACTGGCTGGCACCCTGACCGACCCGATGAACCTCGGCGCCCTCGACCTGCGCCTCAAACTCTCCGGCAGCAGCCTGGGCAATCTCTACCCACTCACCGGCGTGACCCTGCCGGATTCGCCAGCCTATTCCACCGACGGCCACCTGATCGCCAAGCTGCATGAGGCCAGTGGCGCGTCGTTCCAGTATGAAAACTTCAACGGCAAGATCGGCAACAGCGACATCCACGGCAACCTCGGCTACGTCGCCAGCCAGCCGCGGCCCAAACTCACCGGTGCGCTGGTCTCCAACCAGTTGTTGATGACCGACCTGGCGCCGCTGATTGGCGCCGACTCCAACGCCAAGCAAAAAGCCCGTGGCGGCGAAAGCAAGCAGCCGGCGACCAAGGTGTTGCCGGTGGAAGAGTTCCGCACCGAACGCTGGCGCGACATGGATGCCGACGTTGAATTCACCGGCAAGCGCATCGTCCACAGTGCCGAATTGCCGTTCACCGATCTTTACACCCACTTGGTGTTGAACGACGGCCAGTTGAGCCTGGAGCCCCTGCGTTTCGGCGTGGCCGGTGGCAAGCTCGATGCGCAGATTCGCCTTAACGGGCGCACCACTCCGATGGAAGGCCAGGCGAAACTCACCGCGCGCAACTTCAAGCTCAAACAGCTGTTCCCGACCTTTGAGCCAATGAAAACCAGCTTTGGTGAACTTAACGGCGATGCGGATATTTCCGGGCGCGGCAACTCCGTCGCGGCATTGCTTGGCACGTCGAATGGCGATCTGAAGATGTTGATCAACGACGGCGCCATCAGCCGCGGACTGATGGAAATCGCCGGGCTCAACGTCGGCAACTACGTGGTCGGCCGCCTGTTTGGCGATAAGGAAGTGAAGATCAACTGTGCGGCCGCAGACTTCGGTATCAAGTCGGGCCTGGCGACGACTCGCCTGTTTGTGTTCGATACCGAGAACGCGATCATCTACATCGATGGCACCGCGAACATGGCCAGCGAGCAGCTTGACCTGACGATTACCCCAGAGTCCAAAGGCTTCCGCCTGTTCTCCCTGCGCTCGCCGTTGTACGTCAACGGGCCGTTTATCAAGCCGAATGCTGGCGTGAAGGCGGTGCCGCTGATGTTGCGTGGTGCGGGTATGGTTGCACTGGGTGTGATTGCCGGCCCGGCGGCGGGTTTGCTGGCGCTGGTGGCGCCGAGCGGCGATGAGCCGAACCAGTGTGCGCCGTTGCTGCAACAGATGAAGGAAGGCAAGGCACCTAAAACAGTGAAGGGCTAGCTGACAAAACCGGGAACCAAATGTGGGAGCGGGCTTGCTCGCGAAGGCGGTGGATCAGTCAAGAATGTGCCGACTGATCCACCGCCTTCGCGAGCAAGCCCGCTCCCACATGGGTTTTGCGGTGTGAGCAGTGTTAGTTACAGGTCCTTCAGAATATCCGCCATGTCGTCGGCGTGTTCTTCTTCCTGGGCCAGGATCTCTTCGAAGATCCGGCGAGTGGTCGGGTCTTTGTCGCCGATGTACTGGATGATCTCGCGATAGCTGTCCACCGCGATGCGCTCGGCCACCAGGTCTTCGTAGACCATTTCCTTCAGCGTATTGCCGGCCACGTACTGCGCGTGGGAGTTTTTCGACAGCAGGTCGGGGTTGAACTCCGGCTCGCCGCCCAACTGCACGATGCGCTCGGCCAGCTTGTCGGCGTGTTCGGCTTCCTGGGTCGCGTGCTCGAGGAATTCCTCGGCGGCGACATGCGCCTTGACGCCATTGGCCATGAAGTAGTGGCGCTTGTAGCGCAGCACACACACCAGTTCGGTGGCCAGTGATTCGTTGAGCAGACGCAGGATTTCCTGGCGGTCGGCGTCATAGCCTTCAGTCACGGCACCGTTTTCGACGTTCTTGCGGGCGCGGTCACGTAAAGTGGCTACGTCAGACAAATGTGAGTCAGTCATCTCATTCTCCTGGTACTAATCCGGTTTTGCGCCACGCTCTGTCGGCGTGATCGCTCACTGGTTGTGAGTCCCAGGCAACCCGAAAAGTTTTATCGGATTTTCCAGCGTGTGTCCCGACAGCCGCGCTTCCTCCTGCAACCACTCAAAAAACGCCCGGACCGGCGGATGCCGTTCACGCCCCGGCACGCACAGGGCGCTGTAGCCGGCGCCGTTGACGCGGATCTGTGGCCGGTAAGGCACCAGCAACCCGCTGGCGACGCTTTCCGAGACCAGGATATTGCTCGCCAATACCAGGCCCTGGCCGGCAATCGCTGCTTGCAAGGCGTAGTGTTCTTCGTCGTATTCGCGCAGTGGCGAAGCGGATTGCAACCAATCTTCCCCGGCTTTTTCGCACCAGGCCTGCCAGCCCAGGGCGTACAGCTTGGAGTTGTGCCAGCGCACGCTGATCAGGGTCGGGGTGCGTTCGCGCGCCAGGGCGACTTGTTCGGGGGAGCCATACACGGCGAAACATTCGTCGAACAGGCACAAACCGTAGAGGTTCGTGTAGTCGTCGATGCTGTAGCGGATCACCAGGTCGACGCTGGCGTCCTGCTGCAAGTCGACCACGGCGCAGTTGGTGTCCAGGCGCAGGCTGATATCCGGATGGGCGGCATAGAAGCGCCCGAGTCGCGGCACCAGCCACAGAGCGGCGAACGCCGGCGTAGTCGAGAGCGTGAGATTGCTGGCGCTGCGCTGCGGGCGAAGGGTGTCGAGGCTTTGCGCGACGTCCAGCAGCGCGCCGTGCAGGCTGTGGAACAGGCGCTCGCCGCGTTCCGTCAGGCGCACCTGGCGCGGCAGGCGCTCGAACAGCTGCACGCCGAGCCAAGTTTCCAATGAGCGAATCTGATGGGACACCGCCGTCGGCGTTACCGACAACTCCTGGGCGGCGGCCTTGAAGCTCAACAGGCGTGAGGCTGATTCAAAGGCGCGCAGGGCGGTCAGGGGCAGCGAGGCAAACATGTGAGGCTCCATGGATGAATTCAGTTCATCCAAAGCAACTATTGCTCATTTGTGAGGAAGGCCGCTCGACTCTAGATTTGTGCGCAACAGAGGCAGCCATTCAGGTTGCCTGAGTCTAGCGTGTGAAGGCCAACAGATGAAAAAAATGCTTGCGATCCATTCCAGCCCCCGCGGCGAACGTTCCCACTCCCGGCGCCTGGCCGAGGTGTTCCTGGTCGCCTGGCACACCGCCAATCCCGACGAGCAGCTGACCCGCCGCGAAGTGGGCCGGGCATCTATCCCCCACGTCAGCGAAGCGTTTATTGCCGCCAGCTTCCACCCGGAGCCGCAGGCAATGCCGTTGTCCATGCACGCCGATTTGCAACTGAGCAATGAACTGGTGGCCGAGCTGGTCGAGCACGAACTGCTGGTGATTTCCGTGCCGATGTACAACTTCGGGATCCCCAGCGGCCTCAAAGCCTGGATCGACCAGATCGTGCGCATGGGCCACACCGTAGATATCACTCAGGACAGCCAGGGCATCGCCCACTACCAGCCGTTGCTGTTGGGCAAAAAGGCGCTGATCATCACCAGTCGCGGCGGCAGCGGCTTTGGCCCGGGCGGGGAAAACGAGGCGATGAACCACGCCGATCCGCACCTGCGGACCGCGCTGGGGTTTATCGGCATTGAAGACGTCACAGTGATCGCCGCAGAGGGCGAGGAGTCCGACCCGAGTGTTTTCCGTCGTTCCTGCGATGCGGTCGAAGGCCAACTGCGCGATCTGGCCGGGAGCTTCTGAGGTGTCCTGGCTCTTCCTGCTGATCGCTGCCGGGTTTGAGGTGACGTTCGCCATGGGCATGAAGTACGCCGACGGTTTCACCCGGCTGTGGCCATCGCTGATCACCGTCATCGCGGCCGTGGGCGGGATCTACTTCCTGACCCTGGCCATGCGTGAGTTGCCGGTGAGCGTGGCCTACCCGATCTGGACCGCCATTGGTTCACTGGGCACGGTGTTTCTCGGGTTTGCGCTGCTGGGGGAGAGCCTGACGCTGATCAAGCTGGTGTCGGTGGGCTTGATCGTCGCCGGCGTGGTCGGCCTTAAGTAGCTTCAGGCGCGCCGACATTGCTGCGAACCGGTGTCGTCCAGCGCTCCGACAAAATCACCCCGCCCAAGGTCAGCAAGCCGCCCACCAGGTGATACATCGCCAGTTGCTCCTTCAACACCACTGAGGCAATCAACGCGGTGATCAGCGGCAGCAAATTGAAAAACAGCGTGGTGCGGCTCGGGCCGAGGGTCTTCACCGAATGCATCCACGCCAACGGCGCGAGCATCGAGGCCAACAGGCAGGCGTACAGCACCAGCGGGATATTCGACCAGCCAAGGCCGGCCTTGTCGGAGAGCAGGAACAGTGGAAACAGCACCACCACTGCCACCAGCACCTGCAAATACAGCAACACCAGCGGCGGCAAACGCAGTTGCCATTTTTTCAGCAGGGTGCTGTAGACCGCGTAGGCCAGGGTGGCCACCAGCATCATCGCATCGCCCATGTTCAGCCCGTGTTGCAGCAGCGCGCTGAGACTGCCGGCGGAAACCACCACTACCACGCCGGCGAACGACAGCACGGCACCGGTCAGGGCGCCGAAGGTCAGGCGTTGGCCAAGGCTGATGATGGCGGCGGTGAGGGCCATCAGCGGCATCAGCGACAGGATGATGCCCATGTTGGTGGCCGAGGTCAGGTTCGCGGCGTAATACGCCAGGCTCTGATACACCGCCATGCCCAGCACGCCGAGGATGAAGATCTTGCCCAGGTTGGGGCGAATCAGCGACCAATTGGCGATGACGGGTTTGAGCATGAACGGGGTAAACAGCACGCCCGCCAGCAGCCAGCGATAAAAGCCGATCTCGGCAGGGAAAATCGTCCCCACCGCGAGTTTGTTGACCACGGTATTGCCGGCCCAGATAAAAATGGCCAGTAACGGATAAGCGTATTGCATCGAAAGGAGCCTGTTGCGTCTATGAGCGGCGATTATCCTTTGTCTGGATCGAAGCCTATACTTCGATCCAGCCATCCGACCTCTGTATCCAGACAATATGCCGAAGAAGTACATCAACCTTCCCGATTTCGACCAGTTGCCGTCCCCGGTGTATTTCCGCTATTCGGAATTCGAGGCCGACACCCATGCCAGTGCGCACCAGCATGCCTGGGGTTCCCTGGACTACTCGGCCCGAGGCGTGATGCGTTTTGAAGTGGCCGGCAGCCGCTTCATGTCGCCGCCGCAGTACGCGGTGTGGATTCCGCCAAACACCCAGCACAGTTCCTACAATGCCCAGGCGATCGTCTACCGCTCGGTATATCTGGCGCCCGCCTTGTGCGAGCAATTGCCGGCGCAGCCGTGCACCCTGACCATCAGCGATATCCTCAAGGCGATCCTCAGTGATTTTGCCGAGCGTGACGTCAACATTCCTGAGAATGAAGCCGATGTGCGCCTGGCCCAGGTGCTGGTGGACCAGCTTCGGCAGGCCCCGGTGCACGATTGTTTCCTGCCGTACGCCAGCCATCCCGGGTTACTCAGCGTGCTGGAGGGTATGCAGGCCGATCCCGGGAATAACCGTGCGCTGGCCCAGTGGGCGGAGCAGGTACATGTCAGTGAGCGCACCCTGGCCCGGCAATTCGTGCGTGAGCTAGGGATGAGTTTCGGCGAATGGCGCCAACGCCTGCGTTTCCTCGCGTCCATCGAAGCGCTGGACAGCCCGCGCAGCGTCCAGGAAGTGGCCTTTGACCTGGGCTACAGCACCGCCTCGGCGTTTATCGCGATGTTTCAGCGCCAGGCTGGCTGCACCCCGGAGCAGTATCGTCGGACGAATATTCGTAGCAGGTGAACGTGTAACAGGGTTTGACTACACTGCTGGGGAGGCCGTGCCCCTCGGCACGGTAACAGGGAGAAAACTCCATGAAGATGCTGCGTATTCCGCTGTTGATGATGGGCTTGCTGTTGTGTTCCCAAGGCTTTGCCGCGACTGCCGCACAGACGGCTCAGCAACAAAAAATGACCACTTGCAACGCCGAAGCCAAGACCAGTGGCAAAACCGGTGATGATCGCAAGGCATTCATGAGCACCTGCCTCAAGGCCGCCCCGGCTGCCAACGACGCCAAGACCCTTACGCCACAGCAGCAAAAAATGAAAGACTGCAACGCCACGGCGAAAACCCAGGCGCTGACCGGCGATGCACGTAAAACGTTTATGAGCACCTGTCTGAAGAAATAGTGATGCAGAACCCTGTGGGAGCTGGCTTGCCTGCGATTGCGACCTGACAGTCGATGCCTTCGTTGACTGACCCACCGCTATCGCGGGCAAGCCAGCTCCCACATTGGGCCGGGTTTAGACTTCTCGCTTGATTCACCCAAGGCTGGCAGACTGCCCATCCTTTAACGCCGTTCGTTTTGAGGCTGTATGCCAACGTTTTCTCAGCGTCACGTGTTGTTGTTGGTCAGTTGCGTGCTGATTTTTGGCGGGCTGCTGCTGGTTTTGCCGTTGAAGTTGCTGCCGAGCCTGCTGGCCGGGCTGCTGGTGTATGAGCTGGTCAACATGCTCACCCCGCAGTTGCAGCGATTAATCGAAGGCCGGCGGGCGCGCTGGTTGGCAGTGGCGTTGCTCGGGACTTTGATCGTCAGCATCCTGACCCTGATCTTTGCCGGGGCCATCAGCTTCCTGCTGCACGAAGCGGAAAACCCGGGGGCTTCCCTGGATAAATTCATGGGCGTGGTCGACCGAGCCCGCGGCCAGTTGCCGCCGTTTCTCGACGCGTACTTGCCGGCCAGCGCCGCAGAGTTCCGCGTGGCCATCGGCGAATGGCTGAGCAAACACCTCAGCGAATTGCAGTTGGTGGGCAAAGACGCCGCGCACATGTTCGTGACCTTGCTCATCGGCATGGTGTTGGGCGCGATCATCGCCCTGCAGCGGGTGCCGGACCTCACCAAGCGCAAACCCCTGGCGGCCGCGTTGTTCGACCGCCTGCACCTGCTGGTCCAGGCCTTTCGCAACATCGTCTTCGCCCAGATCAAGATCGCCGCGCTGAACACCGCGTTCACCGCGATCTTCCTCGCCGTGGTGCTGCCGCTGTGCGGGATTCACCTGCCGCTGACCAAGACGTTGATCGTGCTGACGTTCCTGCTGGGCCTGTTGCCGGTGATCGGCAACCTGATGTCCAACACCCTGATCACCATCGTGGCTCTGTCGCTGTCGATTTGGGTGGCGGTGGCGGCGTTGGGCTACCTGATTGTGATCCACAAGGTCGAGTACTTCCTCAACGCGCGGATCGTCGGTGGGCAGATCAGTGCCAAGTCGTGGGAATTGCTGTTGGCGATGCTGGTGTTCGAAGCCGCCTTCGGCCTGCCGGGGGTGGTGGCGGGGCCGATTTATTATGCGTACTTGAAGAGTGAGTTGAAGCTGGCGGGGATGGTTTAGGCATTGATGTTGCCTGGACTGGCCCCTTCGCGAGCAAGCCCGCTCCCACATTCGGCTGCATTCCAAAGTTGGAACTCGGTCAAATGTGGGAGCGGGCTTGCTCGCGAAGGGCGCGCCACGGTTTCAGCTAAAACTCAGTAGCCGTAGCGCTTGCTGGCCTCAATCGCCAGACCACTGCCGATACTGCCAAAGATATTCCCTTCCACATGCTGCGCATTCGGCAGCATCGCCGAGATGCTGTGGCGCAGCGCCGGAATCCCGCTGGAACCCCCGGTAAAGAACACTGTGTCCACCTGGGCCACGTCCACCGAGGCATCGTTGAGCAACTGGGTCACGCTGTTGCGCACCCGCTCCAGCAAGCCATCAATGGCCGACTCGAACAATGCCCGACTCAATTCCACGCTCAACCCTGGTTCGACCCGGTCCAGCAGCACATGGCGGCTGTCCTGTTGGGTCAGCTGGATCTTGGTTTCTTCCACTTCCATCGCCAGCCAGTGCCCGGCGCGCTGTTCGATCAGGTTGAACAGCCGGTCGATGCCGCCCGTGTCCTCGATGTCGTAGCGCATGCTGCCCAGCGCCAGCTTGGATTTTTGCGAGTACACCGAGTTGATGGTGTGCCAGGTCGCCAGGTTCATGTGGTGGCTGGTGGGCATGTAGGCGCCGCTTTTCATGCGGCTGCCGTAGCCGAACAGCGGCATCATGCCGGCCAGCGAGAGTTGCTTGTCGAAGTCGGTACCGCCGATATGCACACCGCCGGTGGCGAGGATGTCGTCGTGGCGGTTGTCGATCTGGCGGCGC
>NZ_JAAAFU010000063.1:0-1389 GCF_019352905.1 Pseudomonas sp. Xaverov 83
GGGCTTCCTAGAAAATCCGATACCAGACCTCTGGCATCGGATTTTTTATGTCTGTTCAACAGGACCTGCTTGACCTCGGCGACCTTTTCAACTTCTGCGACCTGAGCACCTTTACCCAAAATATTCCCATTGAGTGGGTAGCGTCTGCGCTGGATCTTTCCAGTCAGGCCACCATTCGCCGGCGTCGCCTGCCCGCTGATCAAGTGCTTTGGTTGGTACTGGGGATGGCGCTATTTCGAGATGAGCCGGTTCACGAAGTGGCCAGACGTTTGAACATCTGCGCCCAAGGCCTGGCTTCTGACCACTTGTTGGCCCGCAGCGGTGTGACCGAGGCGCGAAAGCGGCTCGGTGCCGATCCTGTTGAGTGGCTGTTTCGCAAGACCGGTACTCAATGGGGGGCGGAGCGCTACGACGATGATGCCTGGCACGACCTGCAGGTATTCGCGGTGGACGGTGCACTTTTACGCACTCCGGATACGCCCGAGCTGCGAGATCACTTTGGATCGGGAAACACCCCGAGTGAGCGCCAGACACCGTTTCCCATGCTGCGCCTGGTGGCGCTGATGAATGTGCGTTCGCATGTGATCCTGGATGCTCAATTGAGCCCTTACCGACGCAGTGAAATGCGCTTGGCCGACGAGTTTTTGCAGCAGATTCCCGACCACTCAGTGACGCTGTTCGACAAAGGGTTCTGGGGCGCCGAGCTACTGTCGAGTTTGAGCCGTTCGGGCACCCACCGTCATTGGTTGATCCCGGCAAAAAAAGGACTGGTCTGTGAGGAAGTGGCCCGTTACAGCGTGCATGACCGTTTGGTGCGCATGAAAGTCTCACCGCAGGCCAGAAAGCGAAATCCGGTCCTTCCATCGCACTGGGAGGTACGTGAAGTCAGCTATGAAATACAAGGCAAAGTGAAGACCGTCATGACGTCCTTGCCGGCCGAGACCTACAACACCAAGGCCGTTGCCACGCTTTATCAGGAACGCTGGGAGATCGAGCTGGGCTTCAGGGACATCAAGAGTTCGATGCAACAGAACGCTATGACCTTGCGCAGCAAAAAAGTCGAGCTGATTTATCAGGAGGTGTGGGGACTTTTGCTGGCTTACAACGTAATTCGTCGGGAAGCCAGTCAGGCAGCGGTGGCGTTTGGCCGAGCGCCCTCGGACATCCGTTTCAAACCGGCTTGTCAGTACATCGCGGTGCAATTGATTGTGATGGCTGCGGCCAACCCGATTTCAGCGACAGGGAGACGATTGGCAGAGTTAAGGGCAGGTATCGGAGGATTGTTTCTGGATCACCGTCCAAGGCCTTCGAGGCCAAGGACGGTGAAGATCTCAAAAACCCGATTTCCAGTAGACCGTAAGGCTGCTCCGCTTAAGTGAACAGCATTAC
>NZ_JAAAFU010000064.1:0-9256 GCF_019352905.1 Pseudomonas sp. Xaverov 83
GCAAGAGCGTTTTGCTTACTTTTGCGCTGTTCAAAAGTGAGCCGCTGTAAGAGCGGAACCATAGGCGGCCATCACCCAAATAATGGATATACACCCAACAACCGAGGCAAAAAAAAACGCCCCGAACCAGTCGGGGCGTTTTCAGGCGATCAAGCCGCGGGGACTTACTTACCCTGCCAGCGCTTCAGCACCAAGGTAGCGTTAGTGCCACCAAAGCCAAAGCTGTTGCTCATCACAGTGTTGATGGTCGCATCTTCACGAGTCTTGGTCAGAATCGGCATGTCAGCCACGTCCGGATCCAGTTCCTCGATGTTGGCAGAACCTGCCATGAAGTTGCCTTCCATCATCAGCAGGCAGTAGATCGCTTCGTGAACGCCGGCGGCGCCCAGAGAGTGACCCGACAGGCTCTTGGTAGAGCTGATTGCCGGAGCCTTGTCGCCGAATACCGCACGCACGCCTTCCATTTCCTTGGAGTCGCCGACCGGAGTCGAAGTACCGTGGGTGTTCAGGTAGTCGATCGGGGTATCAACGGTGGACATGGCCATCTGCATGCAGCGGATGGCGCCTTCGCCGCTTGGCGCAACCATGTCGTAGCCGTCGGACGTCGCGCCGTAGCCAACGATTTCCGCGTAGATCTTCGCGCCACGGGCCAGGGCGTGTTCCAGCTCCTCGACCACCACCATGCCGCCACCGCCAGCAATGACGAAACCATCACGGTTCTTGTCATAGGCGCGGGAAGCTTTTTCCGGGGTTTCGTTGTACTGGGTCGACAGGGCGCCCATGGCGTCGAACAGGAACGACTGGCTCCAATGTTCTTCTTCACCGCCACCGGCAAACACGATGTCCTGCTTGCCCAACTGGATCTGCTCTACAGCGGTACCGATGCAGTGAGCACTGGTGGCGCAAGCGGAGGAGATCGAGTAGTTCACGCCCTTGATCTTGAACGGCGTGGCCAGGCAGGCGGAAACGGTGCTGCCCATGGTCCGCGTGACGCGGTACGGGCCAACACGCTTGACGCCTTTCTCGCGCAGGATGTCCAGCGCTTCCATCTGGTTCAAGGTCGACGCGCCACCGGAACCGGCGATCAGGCCGGTGCGCACGTTGGACACCTGGTCTTCGCTCAGGCCGGAATCGGTGATCGCGTCCTTCATGGCCAGATAGGCGTAAGCAGCTGCGTGGCCGACGAAGCGATAGATCTTGCGATCGATCAGTTCTTCGAGGGGCAGGTCGATGGAGCCGGAAACCTGGCTACGCAGACCCATTTCGGCATATTCCGGGTTGAAGCGGATGCCAGGGCGACTTGCACGCAGGTTAGCGGAGACGGTCTCTTTGTCATTGCCCAGGCACGAAACAATGCCCAGACCAGTGATAACGACGCGGCGCATGCGGATAACCCTTAAAAGTTGTCAGTGGAAGTGAATACGCCGACCCGAAGGCCTTCGGCAGTATAAATCTCGCGACCGTCGACAGTCACCGAACCATCGGCAATGGCCAGGTTCAGCTTGCCCTTGAGGACGCGCTTGATTTGAATGTTGTAGGTGACTTTCTTGGCGGTCGGCAAGACCTGGCCAAAGAACTTCACTTCGCCCGAACCCAGGGCGCGACCGCGGCCCGGCAAGCCTTGCCAGCCCAGGTAGAAACCGACCAGCTGCCACATGGCGTCAAGGCCCAGGCAGCCCGGCATCACCGGATCGCCTTCGAAATGGCAGGCGAAAAACCACAGGTCAGGGGTGATATCCAGCTCGGCGACCAATTCACCTTTGCCGTACTTGCCACCCTCTTCGCTGATATGGGTGATGCGATCCACCATCAGCATGTTCGGGGCGGGCAGTTGCGCGTTACCTGGGCCGAACAGCTCACCGCGACTGCAGCGCAGCAGGTCTTCCCGAGTAAAGGCGTTTTGTTTGGTCATGCGAGCTCCTCAATAATCCCATGCGGCAGGGCAGGGCAAATCTTCCCGGCCGACTGAAGCGTTCATGCCTCATATCGGCAGCCTACACATAGACTATTGCGTTGTAGTGAAAGTCACAGCGTCAAGGTCATGAATGTACACTTGTGCACTGAAATTATAAACCGGGCCGGTTTACGGGCCCGTTCGGGTGCCTAAGACTGCCGCACTTTCGTCTTTCACGCCAGTCGCAGTTGGCTGATGGCACCGTGTTACTGCACCCATCGCTGCAAGATTTGCTGTAAATCCGTGCGTTTGAACGGCTTTGCCAGGTAATCGTTCATTCCGGCTGCCAGACAGGCTTCGCGGTCACCCTGCAAGGCATTGGCCGTGAGGGCAATGATCGGCAGGTCGGCGCAGCCGGGCAACTGGCGAATCTGCCGGGTGGCCTCGTAGCCATCGATGCCCGGCAGTCGGCAGTCCATCAGGATCGCGGTAAAAATCAGGCTCTCGGCACTGCGAATCGCTTCGGCACCATCGGTGGCGATGCTCACCTCGAACCCCAGGCTGCGCAGCATGGCTTCGACCACCGTGCGGTTGACCGGATTGTCTTCCACCAGCAATACGTTGCGGCCTTCGCCTGCGCTGGCACTGCCTTCGGCGTTCGGCACGAGCACCGGCAAGCTCTGCTGGTAGATCGCCAGGGGGATTTCCAGGGTGAATACCGAGCCCTGGCCTTCCTGGCTCTGGGCGCGAAGGGTGCCGCCCATGCGTTCGGCCAGGGTGCGTGCAATAGGCAGGCCCAGTCCGGTGCCACCGTAACGTCTTGAAATGGAACTGTCGGCTTGCTGGAACGCGTCGAACATCAGTTCCAGACGCTCGGCGGAAATGCCAATCCCGCTGTCGCGCACGGTGCAGGTGAACCACAGCAATTCATGGTCGAGGGTCTGCCAATGGGGTTCGACGGTTACGGTGCCGTGCTCAGTGAACTTGAGGGCATTGCCGATCAGGTTCACCAGGATCTGCCGGATGCGGGTCGGATCGCCCTGTACTTGCAGCGAGCCCAGGCCCTGCGGGATCGGTACTTCAAGCGCCAGTCTGCGTTGCTGGGCGGCATGCTGGAAAGCCTGGGCGCAACTGCTGATCAGCTCCACCAGGTCGAACGGAATGTGCTCAAGCTCCAGTGCCGCGCGCTCGATGCGCGAGAAGTCGAGGATGTCGTTGATCACCTTCAGCAGGTGTTCGGTGGACTCCGAGGCCAGTGCCGCGTATTCGGTCTGCTCCTCGGTCATGTCGGTGGTTTCCAGCAGTTGCAGCATGCCCAGCACCCCGTTCATCGGCGTGCGCAGTTCATGGCTCATCATCGCCAGGAAGTCCGACTTGGCATTGTTCGCCCGCTCGGCTTCTTCGCGGGTCTGGATCAACTGGGCCATGGCCTGGTGCTGTTCACGACTGGCCTGGTTCAAACCGTCGGCCAGGTTATTGATGTGGCGCGACAAGTCGCCCAGTTCCGAGTCATCGACGATAGGCAGTGGCGTCTGGTAATCGCCCTGCTGGATTGCCTTGACTGCATTGCCCATGGCGCTGATGGGTTGCGACAGGCTGGCCGCCAGGCGCCGGGCCAACAGGAAGGTAAACAACAGGGCGAACAGCGCAAGAATCCCGGCCTTGAACAGGATTTCCTGCTGGCGCTGGCTGAACGCGTCGTTGGACATGCCGACAATCACCCGTCCCAGATAATCCGCGCGGGGAGCCTTGGGTTCTGTGGTGCTGTCCTGGAAGAAGTCATTGCCCAACTGGATATGCTGCAGGCGAATCGGCGCCTGGAACACTTTCACCGACAGCGAGCGATCATGCTTCTCTGACGGCTGCTCGACATACACCAGAATGTTTTCGGAGCTGTCCTGAATCTCCAGAAAGCGCACATGGGGCGTGGCCAGGGTGGCCCGCAACAGGCTTTCGAGCACGTCGTTGTTGCCGGAAATAACCCCATATTCGGTGGCCGGCGCCAGTTGGTTGGCGATCAACTGGCCGGTGTGGTCCAGCTCCTGGCGCAAGTCCTGGATCCGTACGAAGGTAAAGAAGCTGATCAACAGCAGTGTCAGCAGGAGTGCCGGGCCCAGGGTGATGAGCTGGGTTCGGGTGTTGATGTCCCAACGGCGACGTAAGGTCATGGGCGTTTTTCTCCTTCGGCCAGGCGGGCGGCGACGTTGGTTTCGTCCACCTGTTCGATCCCCAGTGAGCGCGCAACCTGTGGGTTGCCCACGACTTTGAAACGTTCCGGGTACAGCGAGCGTGGCCAGTTGGCGGGCGCATGGTCCAGTAGCCGGTCAAGTACGTTCAGCCAGTCGGCCTGATCGCTGTAGGTGCTGGCCAGGCTGCCGGCCTTGACGAACCCGGCGTTGGGCCCGACCAGTGGCAACTGCCTGGCGTAGCTGCTAAGCAGCAGGTTTTTCGCGGTTTTCGGGTTGTATAGCTGGGGATCATCCAGCCCCAGCAAGACGTCGCTGTTCTTGAACAGGCTTTGCAATGGGCGACTGTCATTAATGTTGTCCCACAGCTGGGGCACGATCTCGAGGCCCATGGGAGCTGCGTACTGGCGCAGCTCGCGCAGCAGGAATTCACTGTCGATGCCATAGAGCACGCCGATGCGCCGGGCCTGGGGCAGGATGCCGCTGATCAGGCGCAGTTGGCGGTCCAGCGGCGGGTCGCTCCACAACAGGCTGATCTTGGGCGGCACGCTATCACCCAGGCGCTGGCGGGCTTGCAAGCGGCTGATGCGCAACACCAGGGTCGGCGGGCCCTGGGTGTCTTGCAGGCGCCAGTCGAGGCTGGGCAGGTCCAGCAGGATCAGGCGGGTGCTGGCCGGCAAGTGCGCCGGGGAGGGAAGGTCTTTGAGTGGGGTGAACTTCACGCTGTCTTCGGGGCGCTGTTGGGCAAGGGCCTGGACGAAGGTTTGTACGCCGGGGCCGTCTTCCTCGGCGGTCAGCAGGATATCCGCCGCCCATGTCGGGGCGGCAAACAGTAAAACCCCAAGCAACACACAGCACCGCCAGAGTCGGGCGGTAAAGGAGGGGGTCATCCGTGACGAGTCGCTGTCCACTAGAACTCTAGCTCCGCACTGAAGTAGAGCACGTGGCGTTGGTCATAGTTGTTGTCGGGCCAGGTGGTGGGCTGATTGTCGAGACGCTGTTGCAACATGCCGGCCAGCTCCACGTTGGCTTTGCCCAGGGCAATGCGCTTGGCCACCCGCAGGTCGACCCGTTCGAAGCGATACTGGTTGAGCGCGTCGTCGCCATAGTAGAACACCGCGCTGGACCAGCCCTGGCCCCACTCCCGCATCCAGCCCGCCGAGCCGCTGTTGCGGGCGGTTTGCTGTCTGTCCAGAGGGTTGGTGGCGCTGGCGTCCACGTAAGCATAGGTCAGTCGCAGCCGGTCGGCGGTGCTCATGTGCCAGTCGAGTTGGGTCTCGGTGCCGGTGAAACGCGAGCTGTTCGAGTTGCTGGCGATGTACTGGTTGTTGCGCAGTGGCTCGCTGACCATGTCGCTGATTTCGTCGTAGAACAGCTTCACGTCCACGTTCAGCCCGATGTCCGCAAAAAAGCCGTTGTAGCCCAGTTCCCGGGAGCGCATCAGTTCTTTGTTGAGGTCGCCCGGGCCGCGGGTCACCACGAAATATTGACCGGAATTCTGGCCGTAGGCCGGTGAGCTGAGGTTGGTGACGCGGTAGCTCCAGTTGACGTTGTTCTCGAACATGTCCGGCGAGCGGATCGCTTCGGAGTACACCGCGCGCAGGCCGTGGCGCGGGTTGATCAGGTAGTTGACGGCCACTCGGGGCGTCAGCGAGTTGCCGCTCAGGTGGGTGTCTTCGTACATCGCACCGCCCTGCAGCAGCCAATGTTCGCTGGCGCGCCATTCCAGGTGGCCGAACAGTCGCCAGGTGGTGTCGTCCAGGGTGCCGTTGAAATAGGTGTCGGAGTCGGCGCGGTCGTAGCGGTAGTTCATGCCGCTGACCAGGCGCAGGCTGTCGGACAGGCTGAGGGTGTCCTGAATCTCCAGGTCGTAGCGGCTTTCCTTGGTGCTTTGGTCGATGTTGCCGCACACGCTCTGGTTCGCACCCTCACGCCATTGATTCAGCACCTGATTGGCCAGGGCCTGTTCAGCCGCACTGCCAGGAGGCGCCGAGCCATTGCTGTATGCCTCCATGTGCCGGGCCAGCCGCTCGGCATAGTTGGGATTGAGCTGCCACAGTTGGGTCAACTCCGGGCTGAAGGAGACCTTGGCATCGCAGGCGCGCCAGATCTGCCGGCGATCCCACTGCTGGGCCGAACCCTGGATATACAGGCTGTGATCAGGATTGAAGTCGAAGTTCCAGCGCAGGGAGCCGGCGTAATCCTTGGCGCTGACGTCGGAATTTGTACCGCCTTCGGTAATCCCGTCGAACACCGGTTGGTAGGTGTACGGGCGTTGGTTGGTGCCTTCCTTGGCGTCCAGTTGCCAGTCGATGCTTTGTTGCGCGTTCAGGGTCTGGCTCACGGCCAGGCTGAAGCGGCTCAGGCGGCGACTGTCGCGGCGGTCGGCGCCCACGCGGTCGCTGTCAAAACCATCGTCCTGTTGGCCGGAGAGTGACAGGCGCAGGTCGCCGGTTTCCCAGCCCATGCCCTGGCTGGCATACCAGTCGTTGATCCCGCGGCCGCCCTGGGTAAGTTTCATCCGGGTGCCGTGGCTGTTGCCTGGGGAGCGGGTGAGGATGTTGACCACCGCCATCAGCGCGTTGGCACCGTAGCTGACGGTGTTGGGGCCGCGGAAGACTTCGATGCGGTCGATGTCTTCCAGGGCCACCGGAATATCGCTCCAGTCCACTGTCGCCAGGCCCGCGCGGTACACCGAACGACCATCGATCAGCACCTGCATGCGCCGGGCGTCGCCGGCCTGGGTGCCGTGGTAATTCACAGCCGCCTGGTTGCCGGTGGTGTAGCCGACCATCATTCCGGGCACCAACCGCAGCAGTTCCGGGATATCCCGCGCACCGCTGGCCTTGATCAACTCGCTGTCGATCACCGTCATGCTGCCGGGCACGGCGGCGGCCGATTGCTTGAGGCGAGTGGCGGTCAGCACCTGCGGCAGCGGTTGGCTGTCGAGGAACAGATCGTCGGCCAGCAACGGCGCACTGCACCATGGCATGCACAACAGCGTCAGCAGAAGGGATGAACGAGGAGGAGGGCCCAAATACACGGCACGGCCTTGATAATTACGGATAGCCGCCCATGTTAACTGAGGTGGGGCCTTTTGCCAGTCGTCGGCCCTGTAATTACTTCGCACAAATGTCGCATTTTCCGACCAGCGTTTGAATTGACGCGGGGGCTGGCCGCAAGCGGGTCGCTCCGTATAATGCGGCCATCGCCACTGCTATGGATTAACGGATTGCATATGACTGAACAGCGCCCTATTGCGGTCCTGGGAGGCGGAAGTTTTGGTACCGCCGTGGCTAATCTGCTGGCTGAAAATGGTCACCGGGTGCGTCAATGGATGCGTGACCCCGAGCAAGCCGAGGCCATCCGGGTCAACCGGGAAAACCCCCGTTACCTTAAAGGCATCAAGATTCTGCCGGCTGTTGAGCCGGTGACAGATTTGCTGGCGACGTTGACCGAGTGCGACTTGTGCTTCGTCGCGTTGCCATCCAGTGCCTTGCGTTCGGTGCTCGCGCCTCACGCCGAGCGGCTGGCGGGCAAGCTGCTGGTCAGCCTGACCAAGGGCATCGAGGCGCACACCTTCAAGTTGATGAGCGAAATCCTTGAAGAAATCGCCCCCGAGGCGCGCATTGGCGTGTTGTCCGGACCGAACCTGGCGCGGGAAGTGGCTGAGCACGCCCTGACCGCCACCGTGATCGCGAGTGAAGACGAAGAACTCTGCGAGCGGGTGCAGGCAGTGCTGCACGGTCGCACCTTCCGCGTTTACGCCAGTGCTGACCGCTTCGGCGTCGAACTGGGCGGGGCGTTAAAAAACGTCTACGCGATCATCGCCGGCATGGCGGTTGCGCTGGGCATGGGCGAAAACACCAAGAGCATGCTGATCACCCGTGCCTTGGCCGAGATGACGCGCTTTGCGGTCAACCAGGGCGCCAACCCGATGACCTTCCTTGGCCTGGCGGGTGTGGGCGACCTGATCGTCACCTGCTCGTCACCGAAAAGCCGCAACTATCAGGTCGGTTTTGCCCTCGGCCAGGGCCTGAGCCTGGAAGACGCCGTGACGCGTTTGGGCGAAGTGGCCGAAGGCGTCAACACCCTGAAGGTGCTGAAGGCCAAGGCTCAGGAAGTCGGGGTGTATATGCCGCTGGTCGCGGGTTTGCACGCGATCCTGTTTGAAGGGCGCACCTTGAACCAGGTCATCGAGTTGCTGATGCGGGCCGAGCCGAAGACCGATGTCGACTTTATTTCCACCAGTGGTTTCAACTGAGGAACGCGTCATGAACGATCCGAAAGCAGCTCCCAAATACGAATCCATTGGCCTGCGTGTGGTGTGGATGCTGGTGTTTGCCCTGGTGTGGCAAGTGGCGCAGTTTCTGCTGGGGGCGCTGGTGGTAGTGCAACTGGTTTATCGCCTGGTGTACGGCGCGCCGAACCTGGGGCTGATGAATTTTGGTGACAGCCTGAGTCAGTTCCTGGCGCAGATTGGGCGGTTTGGCAGTTTTCATAGTGATCAGAAGCCTTGGCCGTTTGCTGATTGGCCGACGCCCCGTGCACCTGAAGGTGAGGCTGCTCACAGCGTGCCGCCGGCGCCGCATCCTGTGCGTGATGAGGAACCCAAACTATGAAGGTGTGGGTGTTGCGTCACGGTGAGGCCGAGGGGCATGCGCGTACGGATGCTGAGCGTAATTTGACGGCCCATGGGCGCGAGGAGGTTTTGCGCAGTGCGGGGCATCTGATTGGGCAGCCTGTGCGGGCGATTATTGCCAGTCCGTATGTGCGGGCGCAGCAGACGGCGCAGTTGGTGCGTGAGGCGTTGGGGTTTGAGCCTGAGATTCGCACTGTGTCTTGGTTGACGCCGGAGAGTAATCCGCTGGAGGTGCTCAAGCATCTCGATAATGATGATGTGTTGTTGGTTAGTCATCAGCCGTTTGTAGGGGGGCTGATCAGTTATTTGCAGCATGGGCATTTGCGGCAGCCGCAGGCTATGAGTACGGCGAGTTTGGCGGAGTTGGAAGGGGATTTTCCGTTGGCGGGGTTGATGAGTCTTTTGAGTGTTCGGAATCCTTAAGGTTGGGTTTGGGTACATATCCGTTTCTTCGGTAACGGCCACCTATGGTTCCGCTCTTACAGCGGGTCACTTTTGGCAAACGCCCCAAAAGTAACCAAAAGGTCTTTGCCC
>NZ_JAAAFU010000065.1:0-2289 GCF_019352905.1 Pseudomonas sp. Xaverov 83
TTTGGTTACTTTTGGGGCGTTTGCCAAAAGTGACCCGCTGTAAGAGCGGAACCATAAGCGGCCGTTACCGAAGAAACGGATATGTACTCAAACCAAAGACCCCGGCAACGGCAACTCATAAGACTTCTTAACCGTCCTGACCACCAAAGTAGACGAATAAGTACGAATCGGAATATCCCGATAAATGTCTAAAAACCGATAGATATAATCAGTGTACTCAGTGGCATCCCGAAACTTCGCCACCATCACAAAATCAAACTCCCCGGTCAGCAAATAACAGTCCTGGATCTCCGGATGACTCGCCAGGATATGCTGCATCTTGCGGTCGATATCATTACTGTCCCTATCAAGCTTAATCAGGAAGAACGCCGTGACCTGAATCCCAAGCTTGCGCTCATCCAGCACCGCCACCTTCGCCTTGATAATCCCGACACTCTCCAATCGCCTGATACGCCGGTAACAACTGGTCGAAGACAGCCCGACACTGTCACTCAACAACTCCAGACTCTGACTGCAATCCCTTTGCAACTTCCCCAGAATCTTCAAATCCATGGCATCTGTCATTTTTTCCATATCTTCCTTGAAAAAACTGCAATGAATCCACCGTAAACACCCACCAATTTGCAGAAATCCTGCGCGGTGGCGCACTAACATCAATCCAGCTTAGCAGCCCAGCCAAATCAGGCACTGGGGCGGCATGAGAGGGATCTTATGATAGTCGCGAAACCGACATGGGCCACCGACATCCACGGCCTCTTCAGCGCCCCCTACTGGATACCGCCCGCCCAACGCGCCGCCGTCGCCGCCTCCTGGGTGGGCTGCATGAACGCCTACTTCGTGTTCCTCGAAGACCCCGCCTCGGTCAAGACCTGGTCCGAAACCATCTACCAGCACCTGGCCTCCCGCAGCATGCCGCTGACCCTCGACCAGCAACAGTTCTGGCCCATCGATGCCCTGGAAACCTTCAGGCTGTGGGTCAACCAAGGCTGGCGCCTGACCCCCAGTTCACCGTTCGACATCGCCGAGCGCATTCCCCCTCCCGACCTGCCCCACCCGGTCAAACGGGTGCGTCAGGACATTCGCGCCCTGACACAGGAACAACTGAACCTGTACCGCTCGCGCCTGGATGACGTGATGCAGGTAAGCGACCCCGACAGCGGTTCGCCCTGGCAGCGCTACGCGTATATCCATACCAACTGGTGCCTGCATTACCAGGAAGCGTTTGCCCTGTGGCACCGGGCCTATCTGCTGTACCTCGAAGCACTGATCGACTGCCCGATTCCCTATTGGGACTGGATGGCCGCAGACGCCAGTGTCGACGGCAGCCCCCAGGCCGGTTTGCCCCAGGCGTTTCTCGATGAAACCTACGTGCACCCGCACACCGGTGAGGTCCGGCCTAACCCGCTGCGCTATGCGGCGGCCAAGGACGGTAGCTCGAAGGTGTGTGCCAGGGGTGATGTCAACGGCGTGGACTGCCGCTTCGTGCAACGCAACCCGCTGTTTTATACCCACGGCGAGCCGTTCCGGCGGGAACGCACCGAGTTGTATGCCATGAGCCGGATTTTCCAGCAGCAGGTGGTCGATGCACTGAAGTTCACCTCGTTCAGCCAGCCCCAAGGCGTACCGGGTTATCCATGGGCGAATATTCCGGTGTTTGACCCGCCGCAAAAAGATGACCTGTACCCCAACCGTGCCCTGAATTTCGACGGGCTCTACGAGCAACCCCACGACAACTATCACGGCTGGATCGGCGGTGACATGGCCGACAACGCCTACACCGCATTCGACCCGGTGTTCAGCTCCTACCACGCCAATATCGACCGGATGCTGGAGGTCTGGATCCGGGCCAATCCGGCGGCGCAGTACACCACCCAATGCCTGCTCCAGCCGTTCGCCGGGAGTGAGGCCAGCACCGTGACCTTCACCAGCGCCGATGCCTGGCGCTATACCACCCTTGGTGACATGGCCCAGGACAGCCGCCATATCGGCTACGACTACGGCACGCCCGTCGCCCCACAGTTTGGCGAGACCAAAGCGGCTGCAAAGGCGTGCTGCCAACACAGTTCGGCACCCGCCTCGGCCACCCGCAACGCGGCCGGGCTCGGGCCGTGGGTGGTGTTCGACCATGTGCGCTGCACCCACGACACCTACCTGATCGACGTATTCCTCAACCAGCCCGACGCCACGCCGCAGCAGGTGAGTGCCGACAATCCGCACTATGTCGTAATGCTGTTCACTTAAGCGGAGCAGCCTTACGGTCTACTGGAAATCGGGTTTTTGAGATCTTCA
>NZ_JAAAFU010000066.1:0-8386 GCF_019352905.1 Pseudomonas sp. Xaverov 83
GCTGCTTTTCTGTGGGAGCTGGCTTGCCTGCGATGCAGACAACTCGGTACATCAGGTACACCCAGTTGATGCCATCGCAGGCAAGCCAGCTCCCACATTTGGACCGCGCCCGCTTTAGATTTTGATTTGGCTTTTGCTCTTCAACACTCAAGCCGGCCGGTAGGCCGCTGTGCTTTTGCTTTTGATCTTGATTTTGATCTTAGGCGCCCCGTTAAACCACGCTGGCCGAACGCAGGCTTTGGAGCGTGGGTAACCCGGCAGGACGCCGGGTTAGCCGCGCTGGGCCAAGGATGGCCCATCGCGGCGGCCCACGGTCCAAAGCCGGAGTGAGGGCACACCGAGCCTAGGCGAGGTGCCGAGTGGTGGGGCAAGAGCGTTTTGCTTACTTTTGCGCTTTTCAAAAGTGAGCCGCTGTAAGAGCGGAACCCATATCAGCCATCACCCAAATAACGGATATGTACACGCCCCCCCAAAAAGCCCTACCGCAGGGGCCCAAAAACCTGCCGATACCGCTCCACCCCCTGACCCGCCTCCCGCACCAGAACCACCTCAACCCCCAGCGGTTCCTCCTGCCGATTCCCACTCAACTGCCGCCACCCCTTGTCCCAAACCCGCACCTGCAAATCCCTGACCTGCCCAAGCACCGCCACCGTATCCCTGGGTGCCGGTAGCGGATACCGATCCCGCGCCGGTGCCGCCGCCCGATACAGCGTGTCCCCCTTGAGCCACCACCGCACCCGCTGCAACCCATCCCCAGGAACCGGCGCACTCCGGATCACCTCCAACCGGAACCCCTTGCTATCCGTACTCCTCACCGACACCGCCGCCAACCCCCCAGGCTTCGGCGCCTCATCCCCAATCGGCGGCCCCAACTCAACCCCCGCACGCAAACTCAGATCCAGCTGCATCTGGTTCAGCGCCCGCAACAAGGTCTCAGTCTCCTCACTGCTGGCCTGCAAGTGCTGATCAGCACGGGTCACACTGTCCAGCCCGCGCCAGGCAATCACACTGACCACCGCCATCAACATGATCGCCACCATCACCTCAATCAGCGTAAAACCCTTCTGGTCACTCATGACTCACCACCCGCAACAACCCCGCCGCATCCCGTTGCAGACTCAGGCTGTGCTGCCCGTCCGACAGCACCACCTGCATCGGCGGGTTCACCCATTCAGCATCCAGCACCAGGTGCTTCCCGGGCTCGATGCGCACCTGCATCGGCGTGCTGTCCCAGGCCCGCGGGCGCAGTTGCTGATCGCCACTGAAGTCCTCCAACCCCAACCCGTCATCCGTCGCGCGGCTGAAGCGAAACCCCTGGGCATCCGCCTTCCAGGTAATCGCCCGGCCATCCGCGCGAGCCTCGGCCTGGGCCACCTGCAGCAACTGGCTCAGGCGTTCCGCGTCCTTGCGCAGCAGGTGCAGCGGATCAGGCTTGATGCTCAGGCTGATGGCCGCACTGGCGATGCCGATGATCACCAACACCACCATCAACTCGATCAACGTGAAGCCCTGCTGTTTCATTTTTTGCTCCCTGATCAACCGCTGAAATAAAAAGGTGTGAATTGCCCTGTAGCCTGAGGCAACGGACAACCAGGAGGTCCCGCCCATGGCATTCACCCATCGTTTTTCACCCGCCCATGGCGTCCAGGCCTTGGCGTTGCTGGCAGCGCTGGCAGGGGTGGCGACCTGGACGCCGTTGCTGCTCACGTCGGCCGAGTCCCACACCCCGCAGGCCGCGCCCCAGGCATTGGTCTCCCGCAGTGACAACCCTGCCGTGCAGTGGTTTTCCAATACCCCGGCGGTGATGCAGATCAAGGTCTCCGGGGTGCTTGCCGGTGCCCGTGGTGCGGTGGCCATCCTCAGCCTCAACGACGGGCCGCCCCGCAGTTTTTTGTTGGGTGAGCGGCTAAGCCCCGGCGTGCGCTTGACGGCCATTGAAGGCGATAGCGTGGAGATCGAACGTGGTACTGAAAAAATCCGCGTGCCCCTCGACAAGTTGCCCGACGGCCCGGCCTTGCCAAGCCTCACTCGGCAGTAACCGCGCGCTTCACCGGCGGGCGCCCCATCAAGGTTTCCAGGCGCGCCAGGGGTGGCGCTTCACGGGTCGCGTCCAGCACCCGAACGCTGACTTGGAACAGCCGCCCATCCGGCCCGTTGCTGATGGTTTGTTCGCAGCGCAATTTCAGCCGACCCTGGTCGCAGTCGAAGGTCTTGCGCCCGGGACTCACCCGACCTTCCAGGCGCAGTTCCGCCAGGCGACTCTGGGCCGCCAGCAGCGCCATCGACTTGTCCCGCAGCAGCCCGTTGCTGGTGGTCATCAGCCCGGCCACGCGCACGGCTGCGGCCATGGCCACGGCGATGATCGCCAGTGCCACCAACACTTCAATCAGGGTGAAACCTTGCTCGTTGCGGGGGCCGCCCATGGCGTACTCAAAACCGGGAATCAGGCCCGCAGACTAGCCCCCGCAGTTGACCGATTGGCGACCAAAGCTCCCGAGGATTTTCAACATGACTGACATGTGTTCTTGCAACACTGCGCCACGAAATGCACTCAAGCCAAGGAATGTCGAGATGGATATCGCACACTTCACCTCCCCACGCAGGCAGCGTGGTTTCACCTTGATCGAGATCATGGTGGTCGTGGTGATCCTGGGGATTCTGGCGGCGCTGGTGGTGCCCAAGGTGCTCGACCGCCCGGACCAGGCGCGGGCCACAGCCGCCAAGCAGGACATTGGCGGGCTGATGCAGGCCCTGAAACTCTACCGCCTTGACCACGGTTCTTATCCCACTATGAACCAGGGCTTGAAGGTGCTGGTGGAGCGCCCGGCCGACGCGAAAAACAGCAACTGGCGTGCCTACCTCGAACGCCTGCCCAACGACCCGTGGGGCAACCCTTATCACTACCTCAACCCAGGGGCCAACGGCGAAGTGGATGTGTTCTCCCTCGGCGCCGACGGGAAACCCGATGGTGACGGCGTGAATGCCGATATCGGCTCCTGGCAGCTGTAAGGCCGGCGATGAACAGCCATTCGCCCCCAGCGGCGAAGCAGCGCGGCATGGCGATTATCAGCGCCTTGCTGATCGCGGCCGTGGTCGCGGTGATTGCCGGTGCCATGCTCGCCCGGCAGACCGTGTTCACCCGCAGCCTGGAAGCCGAACAGCTGCGTATCCAGGGGCAATGGTTATTGAATGGCGGCCTGGAAACCAGTCGCCAACTCCTGTGGGATGCGCGCCGCCAGGACGTCTTGACCCGGCTCGATCAACCGTGGGCACGCCCCCTCGGCGGTGCTTTCGAGGGGCGGATTGAGGATGAGCAGGGCAAGTTCAACCTGCGCAATCTGGTGACCCAACAACACCCGGACGCCGTGCAATTGCAGAGCTTTGAGCGCCTGTGCCAATTGATCGGCATCGACCTGGCCGTGAGCCGCCGCATCAGCCGGCGGGTGATCGACTCATACGACCAGCGCGAGCTCGGCGCCTCACTCACCGGTGGTTTCAACAGCAGCCGCGATACCTCGCCCGGAACAGCGGCGCCATTGATTCCAGCCAAGTACCCCATGCTGCGCAGCCTCATTGACCTCAGTGGTATCGAAGGCCTCGACCCGCGCCAACTGCGGCGCATGGCGAGCTACGTCAGCGTGCTGCCCGGCAATACCTGGGTCAACGGCAATACCGCCAGCGCCGAGGTGCTCAGTAGCGTGGTGCCGGGGCTTAGCCTGTCGCAGGCCCAGGCCCTGGTGGCCGAGCGCGACGGCGGGCGCTGGTTTATCAATCGCGGAGATTTCGTCAACCGGTTGCGCATGCCACAGGTCGCGGTGGACACGGTGCAGGTGGGGATCACCAGTGAGTGGTTTCGCGTGCAGGGCCAGGTCCGTCGCGAGCAGCGTCGGGTGACGTTGGAGGCGTTGCTGTATCGCCCCGAAGACCGTCAGCCCCAGGTGATCTGGTCGCGGGTGGGCGTATGAAGCGTTTGCGAATCGGCTTGCCGCCACTGGATGAACTCACCACCGAGAGCCAGGTGCAGTTCGCCTGGTTGGACCGCGCCGGGCAGGTCAGCCAGCTAGGCCAGGGCAGCCTGGCGCAGCTGGCCAATAACCCGGCGGCGTTTTTTCTGCACCCGCGGGACAGCCTGCTGACCAGCCTGGAGCTGCCGCAATTGCCCTCCGCCAAGGTCGACGACGCAGTGACGTGCGCGGCCCAGGCATTGATCCTTGGCCCGTTGGAATTGATGCATGTGGCCCACGGTCCACGGGAAAGCAGCGGACGGGTGCAGGTGGGCTGGTTGCCCAAAAGCAGCCTTGAACACCTGGGCCGGATAACGACCCAATTGAAAATCAAAGTGCGCGGCCTATACCCGGCACCGTATGCGTTGCCAGTCAGCGAGCCACCCAGCGCGGCATTCAGCGACGGGCATTTGCTGCTGCGCCTCAGTGTCCAGCAGGGTGCGGTGCATCCGTTGGGACAGCCCGCGCTGGATGATCTGCTCGCCACCGGCGTCGATGTGCATCAAGTGACCGGCGATGCCCGTTGGGCTGGGCCATTGCCGGGCTGGGGTTTGCACGGGCGGCTTCAGCAGGCGGCCACCGGTGGCTGGGGCAGGGCGGCGGCGTGCACGGCGCTGGCGGTCGCCATCTGGACCCTGGGCCTGAACCTCTACGCCGCCCGCCAGGTCGAGGAAGGCCAGCGCCTCAAGGCGCAGATGAGCCAGCAAGTGCGCCAGGCCTTTCCCGAGCTGCCGGTGATTCTCAACCCGCTGCAACAAGCCCGTCAGCAATTGGCCGCACGCCAGAGTGGCGCGGCGGCTGAGCCGGGCCAGCGTTTTACCGGCTTGCTGGCGCTGGCGGGTAGCAGCCTGCCGTCCATGGCGGGCAGCGTCGAGAGCCTGAGCTACGAGCAAGGCCGTTTGCAGGTGAGCCTGCTGCCCGACACCCGCAGTCCGGCGCTGGCGGCGGACGCGCAGGCGCTGCTGGCCCAGGCCGGGTTCAGCGCCACCCGCGACGACCAGGGCTGGACCCTCGGCCCGCTCGCCGAGCGCGTTGAAGTCGATGCAGACGATGAGGCCGAAGATGAATAAGCGTTGGCAGCTTATGCGCAGCCGGGCTCAGGTGTTCTGGAATGGCCTGGCCGTGCGTGAAAAACGTCTGCTGGTGGGTGCCGGCCTGGTGCTGGCGGGGCTGCTGACCTGGTTGCTGTTGATCCAGCCACCGCTGAAGAAGATCGATTACTGGCAAGCCGAAACCCCGAAACTGCGCAGCCAGGCCGAGGCCTTGCAGGTGCTGCTGCAAGGCGTCGCGGCAACCCCGCGCAGCAATGACCTGGAAACCGCCTTGCACCAGTCCCTCGACAACGCCGGGCTACAGGGTCGCTATCACTTGCAGGCGCAGGACGCCGGTAGCTGGCGCCTGACCTTCGAGCAAGCCCCGGCGGATGCCGTGGTCGACTGGCTGCTGGCCAACCCTCGGCCATTCTCCCTGGAAGTCTCCGAGGCCCGCCTGCAACGCGCAGGCGCTGCCACCCCTTCAAACTCGGCCGGCACCTTGTCCGGGACCGTTCGCATGGATCAGGCGCCTGGCGCTAAGGAAGCTTCATGAAGTGGTCATTGCCCAACGCTGCGCCTTATCGCAAGGTCGCTCCTTTGCTGTTGCTGGCGCTGGGAGCGTGCAGCAATCCCCAATCGCCCACACCGCTGCTGGTGGACAGCGAACTCGGCCAACCCCTGGCCGACACCCGACGCAGTGGCGACACACCGCTGGACCGCCAGCGCGAACCGCTGCCGTCAGCCCGAGTGCAGCACCCGGTGACCAACAGTGCCCGCAGCCACGCCACCGCCCCGGCCAAGGCGCGCAACCCGTTGGGCGATCAGCCGGTGCAACTGAACTTCGTCGACGCTGATATTCAGGCCGTAGTGCGCGCCTTGTCCCGCGCCACCGGCCAGCAGTTCCTGGTGGACCCACGGGTGAAAGGCAACCTGACCCTGGTCAGCGAAGGCCAGGTACCGGCGCACCAAGCCTACGACATGCTGCTGGCGGCGCTGCGCATGCAAGGCTTCAGCGTGGTCGACGTGGGCGGCGTGGCCCAGGTGGTGCCGGAGGCGGATGCCAAGTTGCTGGGCGGGCCGATCTACAGCGGCGCCAACCCGGGCGGGCAGGGCATGCAGACCCGTACTTTCCGCCTGCAATACGAAAACGCGGTAAACCTGATCCCGGTATTGCGCCCCATCGTGTCGCCGAACAACCCGATCAACGCCTACCCTGGTAACAACAGCATCGTCATCACCGACTACGCAGAAAACCTTGCACGGGTGGCACAGATCATCGACGGCATCGACACCCCGAGCGCCATCGACACCGACGTGGTGAAAGTACAGAACGGCATCGCCGTGGACATCGCCGCCATGGTCTCGGAGTTACTGGAAACCCAGGGCGCCGACCAGACCCAGAAGATCAACGTGATCGGTGACCCGCGCTCCAACTCCATCATCATCCGCGCCGGCAGCCCGGAGCGCACGGAACTGGCGCGCAACCTGATCTACAAGCTCGACAACGCCCAGAGCAACCCGAGCAATATGCACGTGGTGTACCTGCGCAACGCCCAGGCCGGCAAGTTGGCGCAGTCGCTACGGGGTTTGCTCACTGGTGAGAGCGACACCGGTACCAGTGATAATGCCCGTGGCAAGTTGAGCAGCATGGGCGGCAACACCCAGGGTGGCCAGGGCAGTACCCAGAACAGCAGCGGCACTCCCACCGGCAGCGGCACTGTCCAGCCCAGTGGTTACGGGCAGGACACCAGCAGCACCGGAGCCTCTTCCCCTACCGACCAGAACACCGCGTTCAGCGCCGGTGGCGTGACGATCCAGGCGGACGCCACCACCAACACCTTGCTGATCTCGGCGCCGGACCCGCTGTATCGCAACCTGCGGGAGGTGATCGACATGCTCGACCAGCGTCGCGCCCAGGTGGTGATCGAGAGCCTGATCGTCGAAGTGGGTGAGGACGATGCCAGCGAGTTCGGGGTGCAGTGGCAGGCGGGCAACCTGGGCGGGAAGGGGGGCTTTGGCGGGGTGAACCTGGGGGGCAGCGGCTTGAATGGAACCCCCACCAGCAAGACCAGCATTGATGTGTTGCCCAAGGGTTTGAACATCGGGCTGGTGAATGGCTCGGTGGACATTCCGGGGATTGGCAAGGTGCTGGACCTCAAGGTGCTGGCCCGGGCATTGAAGAGCAAGGGCGGGACCAATGTGTTGTCGACGCCGAACCTGCTGACCCTGGATAACGAGGCGGCGAGTATTTTTGTGGGGCAGACGATTCCGTTTGTCACCGGCAGTTATGTGACGGGCGGCGGCGGCACGAGCAATAACCCGTTCCAGACGGTGCAGCGCGAGGAAGTGGGGCTGAAGCTGAACGTGCGGCCGCAGATTTCCGAGGGGGGGACGGTGAAGCTGGATATTTATCAGGAGGTCAGCAGCGTCGACACGCGGGCTTCGGTGGATGCCGGGACGGTGACGAACAAGCGGGCGATTGATACGAGTATTTTGCTGGATGACGGGCAGATCATGGTACTTGGCGGGCTGTTGCAGGATGGGTATAGCCAGAGCAATGACGCGGTGCCTTGGTTGTCGGATATTCCGGGGTTGGGGGCGCTGTTCAGGAATGAAAAGCGCAGTGTGACGAAGACTAATTTGATGGTGTTTTTGCGGCCCTACATTATTCGTGACGGTGGGGCGGGGCGCAGTATTACGCTGAATCGCTATGAGTTTATGCGCAGGGCCCAGGGTGGGTTGCAGCCGGAGCATAGTTGGGCGATGCCGGATGTGCAGGCGCCGCAGTTGCCTTCGGTGGATAAGGCGATTCCCGAGGCGCAGGGTGTTAGGGCGGTGATTCGGGCGGTGCCGCGGTGATTTGGGTTTTGGATGGGGGGCATATCCGTTGCTGCGGTAACGGCCACCTATGGTTCTGCTCTTACAGCGGGTCACTTTTGGCAAACGCCCCAAAAGTAACCAAAAGGTCTTTGCCCCACCACTCGGTGCCTCGCCTAGGCTCGGCATGCCCGCACTCCGGCCCGGTTCCGCGGGCCGCCGCGACGGGCCATCCATGGCCCGGCGCGGCTAAATCGGCATCCTTGCCGATTTACCTGCTCCACCGTGCCTGCTTGCGGCCATCGTGGTTAACGGGGCCCGCAGATCAAGATCAAAAGCCAGATCAACAGCAAGAGCACAGCGGCCTACCGGCCGGCTTGAGTGTTAAAAGCAAAAGCAAAAACCGGAGCGAAAACAGAGCTGCTTTTCTGTGGGAGCTGGCTTGCCTGCGATACAGACAACTCGGTTTTTCAGATACACCGAGGCGATGCCATCGCAGGCAAGCCAGCTCCCACATTTGGACCGTGCCCG
>NZ_JAAAFU010000067.1:0-2975 GCF_019352905.1 Pseudomonas sp. Xaverov 83
GGTGGGGCAAGAGCGTTTTGCTTACTTTTGCGCTTTTCAAAAGTGAGCCGCTGTAAGAGCGGAACCAATACAAGCCATCACCCAAATAACGGATATGCCCCCCCTCCAACAAATACGAAAGTTCCCCAACGCCAGCCGCTTTGTCCCCGCTTCCCATGTCACCCCCCACCCCCCGAATCCTCTAATTTCCCAACCCTGCGGGAAGCCACCCGATCCTCGACCGCGCCCGCGCTTTAACCCGGGCCTCCCAGGCACTTACGCGACAGCTGAAAACGGACTTTCTCCTCAACCGTATCCGACTCAAAAAAGCAGGTTACCCCATGCAGTTCAGCAAACTACTGGCAGCTCTTTCCACCCACCCGATCCGCCTGCAAATGGACGAAGGCGACCTGATCATCCTGGGTGACGACGACGCGCTGGATGACGCCCTATGGGACCAACTGATCGCCCACAAACCCCAACTGCTCGACCTCGTCGCCCAACACGGCGGCGACTGGCTCAGCCCGGCCTATCGCATCACTCCGGACATGCTGCCCCTGGTCAACCTCGACCAACCCGCCATCGACCGCATCGTCGCCAGCATCCCCGGCGGGGCGGCGAATGTGCAAGACATCTACCCCCTGGCGCCACTCCAGGAAGGCATGCTCTACCACCACCTGTCAGCCCACCAGGGCGACCCCTACGTGCTGCACGCCCAGCTCGTGTTCGACAGCCGCGCCCGTCTTGAAACGTTCGCCCAGGCCCTTCAATGGGTCATCGACCGCCACGACATCCTGCGCACCTCGATGGCCTGGGAACGCCTGGACGAACCCCTGCAAGTGGTCTGGCGCAAAGCCTCCCTGGTCTGCGAAGAAGCCCGCCTCGATGGCGATGCAATGACCCAACTGCAAGCTCTCTACGATGCGCGCAACTACCGCATGGACCTCGGCCAGGCACCGCTGCTGCGCCTGGTGTTTGCCGAAGACCCGCGCAATCAGCGCGTGGTCGCCATGCTGCTGTTCCACCACACCATCCTCGACCACACCGCCCTCGACGTAGTGCGCCGTGAGATCCAGCTGCACCTCGCCGGCCAGACCGAACAGGCCGGCGCTCCGGTACCGTTTCGCAACTACATCGCCCAGGTCCGCCACGGCGTCAGCGAACAGGCTCACGAAGCGTTCTTCCGCGAAATGCTCGCCGACATCGATGAACCCACACTGCCGTTCGGCCTCCAGGATGTGCAGGGTGACGGCCATGGCATCGATGAAGCCCGGATCGCCGTCGACAACGATTTGAGCCGTCGCCTGAGGGCCCAGGCCAGACCATTGGGTGTCAGCCCCGCCAGCGTGATGCACCTCGCACTGGCCCAGGTGCTGGGCAAGGTCTCCGCCCGCGAATCCGTGGTATTTGGCAGCGTGATGCTCGGCCGCATGGGGGGCGGCGAGGGCTCCGACCAGGCCCTGGGCATGTTCATCAACACCCTGCCACTGCGGGTGGACGTAGGCGAGCAAAGCGTGCGCGACGGGGTGCAAACCACCCACAAACGCCTGACCGAATTGCTCAACCACGAACACGCCTCCCTGGCCCTGGCCCAGCGTTGCAGCGGTGTGGCCGCACCCACGCCGTTGTTCAGTGCGATCCTCAACTACCGTCACAGCGATGCCTCGGACACCCAGGCGGTGATCGACATCGCCGAAGGCATCCAGGTGCTGGGCGCCGAAGAGCGCACCAACTACCCGCTGACGGTCAACGTTGATGACCTGGGCGAGGGCTTTGCCTTTACCGTGATGGTGGACGCCTCCATCGGCGCGGCGCGCATTGCCGATTACCTGCACACCGCGCTGGAAAACCTGGTGCTGGCCCTGGAACAAACGCCAGATGCACCGTTGCACAGTCTGGGCATCCTGCCTGCCGCCGAACGCCAACATCTGCTGCACGGCCTTAACGCCAGCACCCAGCACTACGCCGATTCAGCCCTGATCCACCAGCAAGTCGAAGCCCATGCCGCCAGCCATCCCGAAGCCATCGCGCTGCGCTTTGAACACCAACATCTGAGCTACCGCGAGCTGAACGAACGCGCCAACCAGGTCGCGCACGGCCTGCTCAAGCATGGCATCCGCCCCGACGACCGGGTGGCGATCTGCGTGGAGCGCGGCCTGGAAATGATCATCGGCCTGCTGGGCATTCTCAAGTCCGGGGCGGGCTATGTGCCGATTGATCCGGCCTACCCGCTGGACCGCATCGCCTACACCCTGCAAGACAGCGCGCCGCTGGCAGTGCTGGTGCAGGGCAACACCCGTCATCTGGTGGGCGATGTCACGTCGATCGACCTCAACAGCCTGCAACACGAGCCCATCGTTAACCTCAACGTTGCGATCAGCCCGTCCAGCCTCGCCTATGTGATCTACACCTCCGGCTCCACTGGCTTGCCCAAGGGGGTGATGATCGAACACCGCAACGTCGCGCGGTTGTTCAGTGCCACCGAGCACTGGTTCAAGTTCAACGCCAATGACACCTGGGCGCTGTTCCACTCGTTTGCCTTTGACTTCTCCGTGTGGGAAATCTGGGGCGCACTGATGCACGGCGGGCAGTTGTTGGTGGTGCCACAACTGGTCAGCCGTTCACCGGACGAGTGTTATGCACTGTTGTGTGAAGCCGGTGTGAGCATCCTCAACCAGACGCCGAGCGCGTTCCGCCAATTGATCGCGGCACAGGGCCGCAGCCAGCAACTGCATTCCCTGCGCCAAGTGATCTTTGGCGGTGAAGCCCTGGAGCCGGGCATTCTCAAACCGTGGTACGCCCGGGTGACCAACTCGGGTACGCGGCTGGTCAACATGTACGGCATCACCGAAACCACCGTGCACGTGACCTATCGTGCCCTGGAGGCGGCGGACGCGCAGCTGGTGGGCGTGAGCCCGATTGGCGTGCGCATTCCCGACTTGCAGCTGTATGTGCTGGACGCCCGCCGCGAGCCGGTGCCGAGCGGTGTAGTCGGT